>CAISOV010000056.1 GCA_903887175.1 uncultured Micrococcales bacterium | reverse complement strand
TAGGCCTGCTTGGCGACAACGGCGCCGGCAAGTCAACCCTTGTAAAAATTATGTCTGGCGTCGTACCTTCGACATCAGGTCAGTATTTCTGGGAAGACAAGCTAGCTGCCAACGTGAATCGCACTGAGACCGAACGGCTAGGAGTTGAGACTATTTTTCAAGACTCAGCCCTCGTGCCTCAGATGAGCATCACTCGCAACATTTTTATGGGTAGAGAAATCACCAACTCGTTGGGTTTGATGAAGCTCAAGGTGATGGATGACATCGCTGAGCAGATTCTCGACAGCGTTGTTACGATCGAGGGCATTAAATCGCCAAAGCAACTCGTTGCCTCACTGTCGGGCGGCCAGGCACAAGCCGTAGCCATCGCTCGTGCAGTTCATTTTAAGCGCAGCCTGTTGATTCTCGACGAGCCAACATCGGCTCTTGCAGTGCGCGCAACCGAAGCACTTCTTGACTACCTAACCCAGCTCAAGGGTGAGGGAGTTAGCTCAGTGCTTGTCACGCACAACCTTCACCACGCTTTCAAGGTTTGCGACCGACACATCGTTATGAACCACGGCCGCAAGATTCTTGACGTGCGACGCGAAGACACCTCCGTTGAAGAGCTCACAGCGGCCGTTGTTGGTGGCAACGAAGGCCTTCGCAAGTTTCGGGCCGGCGTTCAAGACTAGTTTCTCCTAGAAAAAAATAACTCCGAGCTGAGGGCTCGGAGTTATTTTTTTGCCTAAAGCGCTAAACTTTGTTAGTATGTCATAACAAACTAAACCAGAGACGAAGGACCATAGCTATGCCACTTGTCAGAATAGATTTAAATCGGGGTCGCACGCGGCGTCAAGTGCAGGCAATCTGCGATGCGATCCATCTGGCAATTGTCCAGATCTTCGAGATTCCAATGAGCGATAGATTTCAGGTAGTAACTCAGCTCGATTATGGCTCAATCATCGCTGATGATGCCGGTTTGGGATTCGACCGAACTGAGGGCGTTGTGATGGTTCAGATTTTCACTCAACGTGGCCGCACAGACGCGCAGAAGCAAAGACTTTATGCACAGATTGCTAGCAATCTAGTTTTGACCGGTGTTCTAGAGCAAGACATTTTTATCGGCTATCAAGAGAACGGCCCTCAAGACTGGTCTTTCGGGTTCGGTCGGGCTCAATACCTGACTGGTGAGCTAGCGGTACCTACTTCTCAACCATAGTGAAGTCGAATGAATACAGGTCTGGGCGATAGCAGTGGTGGCCATATTCAACCGCCCGGCCGCTGTTGTCATATGCGGTGCGATCCATGGCAAGAACTGCAGATGCTTTATCAATCGACAACAACTCTGATTCCTCGCGGGAGGCCTTGCGAGCTCCAATTCGCTGCTTGGCAACGCGAATGTTTACGCCACAGGCACGAAGCATCTGGTATAGGCCGTGTTCGGCGAGGTCGTTCTCGTCAATGTTGGCAAGGTCTGCAGGCAAATAATTTTCAAGAACTGACATCGGCACGTTGTCGGCTGAACGCAGTCGTTTCAAATGTAAAACCGTTGAGCCGATCTCTACACCCAGCTTTTCAGACAAGTTTTTGTCTGCTTTGATGAGCTCATATTTCAAGATTTTAGTTGAAGGCTTGAAACCACTGCGCACTAGATCCTCGTGCAATGATGTGAGTTCAACGCCGCGAGTCACTTGCCCATGGACTACTTGAGTGCCGATGCCACGACGACGAACGAGGAGCCCCTTATCGACGAGATCTTGTATTGCACGTCGCACGGTTGGGCGGCTCAGACCGAGTCGCTCGCCAAATGCAATCTCATTTTCAAGACGTGCTCCTGCAGGCAAGGTTCCGTCTTTGATGGCCTTTTCAACACGAGTAGCAATTTGAAAATAAAGGGGAATAGGGCCGCTGCGCTCCAGGTCAATAAAAAGTGACATTGGCAAAATCTGCTCTTGTTGGCTCATGATTGTTCTGACTACCTATCATCGTTGATACTTTGACACCTTGTAATGACAATAGCACTAACGGTGAAAGTTGTTCGAAAATGAGCGCACATTTTTGCTGGCGCATCATAGAATGTTGTTACATTAGAACAAAGTTTTTTTGCTGTTTGAGAGGTCAAAATGAGGTTTGGGGCTTACAACGCAGTTCTGCACCAGGTCAGTCTGCCTGATGCGATTGAATACATTGGCTCTCTAGGCCTTGATGGCATTGAACTAAACAGTGGGGGTTTCTTGCCGGCCACCCACATTCCCACATTTGATGACATCTTGTTGAGCGATTCGGCTCGCGATGATTTTCTTGGGTTTTTTGAGGGCAAACCCGTTAGCATTGCAGGGCTAAACTGCAACGGCAACCCGCTGCACCCGAACCCGCGAATTGGTCTAAAGCATGCAGAAGATGTGCGTCGTTCGATTCGCCTAGCAAATCGACTTGGGCAAAACCGAGTTGTTACCATGAGCGGTCTGCCGGCAGGTGAGCCTGGGGGAGCGCGACCAAACTGGGTGGTCAACGCCTGGACCTCGGCGGCTCTCGATGTCATTGACTACCAATTTGAGGTTGCAGCCAAGTTTTGGGCAGAGGTTGACAGAGAGGCTCGCGACCTAGACGTCAAAGTTGCCCTCGAGTTGCACCCCCAAAATATTGTGTTCAACCCGGCAACGATGCGCGAACTTATCGAGCGCTCTGGCGCCAGCAACATTGGAGTTGAGCTCGACGCCTCTCATCTTTTCTGGCAGCAAATGGACCCAGTCGCCGTGGTCAAAGACTTGGGCGACCTCGTTTTGCACGCTGCGGCTAAAGATATTCGAGTCAATCCGCAGGTTGCCATAAACGGCGTGCTTGATAACAGCTTTCGAAAAATGCGCCCAGATGAAGCACGCACCAACCTCGGCGACGACGAATGGGTTAATGAATGGCCAAAACCAGCATCTTGGGATTTCGTAGCGGTGGGCAAGGGTCATCCGGTGAAATATTGGGCCGAGTTTATAGTTGCCCTGAACGACGTTGACCCAAACATGATTTGCAACATCGAACACGAAGATGTCGAACTTGGTCGTTTTGAAGGCCTCGAGTTTGCAGCAAAAAACTTGCTAGAAGCTGCAAGCCTAGCTCGCGTTCGATAGCCATTGCCGAAAGTTAAACGCTAATATTTTCGCCAGGATAGTAGGCACCGATTTGATGTCTAGCCGCGGTAATGAGGTCAATGTCTTTTGTCGAATCGCTTAAAGATCGAATCGGTGAATCTGTAAACCCCCGCTCGACAAAGTCAGCGAAGGCCGTTGCCTGATAACAGAGCCCGTCATGGCCTTGGATGCTGCTTCGGTCTGTCCAGCTGGCCATAACACGAGGGTTGAACTCTGGTGTCAAGAGATTTAGCGTTGTCGGAACAGGATAAGGGGCCAAGACCTCAAGTGAGCCAAATTGGCCGTCAACCCAGGCTGACGTGCGGGTGTTTGAGAGCATAGAGCAACTGGCTAGCGCCGTCATGCCATCTTGATAACTCAAGAACATGTTCAACTCAACATCGATGCCGCGTTCGCTAAGCGAGCCTGCCGAAACGATTTTGGTGGGGCTTGCGCCAGCAATTGAGCGGATGAATGAAACCGGATAAACTCCCATGTCGTGCGATGCGCCGCCACCGTCGGGTTCCCACATTCGAAGTGCCTTTGACTGATCTTGGCCCAAATCGGCCCGAACATATCGAATTTTTCCGAGCGTTTCGGTGCCGACTAGCTCCCGAACAATGTAGGCCTGCGGCAAATAAAGACTCCAAAGAGCCTCCATAACCAAAACGTTGGCCAGCATGGCGGCCTCGAAAATCGAATGTGCATCTTCGCGGGTGCTGGCGATTGGTTTTTCAACAAGAACATGCTTGCCAGCCGTGATGGCGGCAATCACTGGTTCTTTGTGAGCGTGCTGTCTTGTTGAGACATAGACTGCGTCAATTTCAGTGTCTGCAAAGAGCTCGTCGTAAGAACCAAACACCTTGGCAATTTCGTGCTTTTTCGCGAATGCCGAAGCGCGGTCAAATTTGCGCGAGGCCACTGCGACGATTCGCTGGCCAGTAAAACGCTGCACAGATGACACAAATCGATCGGCGATTTCTCCTGGCCCAACTATTCCCCAACGCAGCGAAGTCACTTTGAAGGGGTCTGGCATTGGCGGTAATCTAAGAGCGTTTTGTAATGACATATTATCAAGACTAGTGGCATGGCTTTTCTCGCTAGCACAATGCGACAACGCTCCATATGCCTCATAGATTTCTGGCTAGATCAAGTGAGCTATGGCGCAGTTGAGCTTGTCTGAAAACGGCACTGCTATCCTCACCGACGACGGCGGCGCTGCTCGTCGTTTTCAGAATGAAGTTGAGGTTGGCATGATTGGCATCAACGTGCCGATTCCGGTGCCAGTGGCTTATTATTCATTCGGCGGCTGGAAGAACTCGCTCTTTGGCGACACCAAGGCTCACGGGGTCGAAGGCGTTCACTTCTTCACTCGTGGCAAGGCAATCACCAGCCGCTGGCTTGACCCAAGCCACGGCGGCATCAATCTGGGTTTCCCCCAGAACTAGTAGTGAAACTTAGCTGAGGTTTTTAGCGCGCCAAACATGCACAATGGCGTTGGCGTGACCCTGGCCCATTTCGTGCTCGGTCTGAAGAAATTTGACCTGTTCCATGTGCTTCAAAGTAGGCACTGTGTCTAGCTGCTCAAACCAAAACTCAATCGGCTGACCATACTTTTTGATGATTGACGGAAAATAGCTTGCCGGGCCCGTGACCTTTTCTTCGCTCATAGCGTCTAATTCTAGTTTTGCGGTTTGGTGGTGTGACTCAAGAACGCGCTTGCAATCAAGAACGCTAGAGGAATCACGAAGGCAAAATAGAGACCAGTGAACTTCGAGACGAAGCCGAGGGTTGGCCCAGCAGTGCAGCTTGCCAGGTAAACCACCGTGATGAACATGTTCACACGTGCTGCTGCTTTTGCAGGGTCATCGCTGAGAGCAGTGACGGCCATCGGTGCGCCTAATGCTAGCCCGATGGCCCAAAGCGCAATGCCAAGAAACGGCAGGTGAAGCACCGGGTCGAGCATAAACACGGCAACGCCGCTGGCATTGATAAGCGATGAAAACAAAACCACGCGGGCACGGCCAAGTTTGTCAACGATTGCCCCGCCGACAAAACGCAGAAGCGTGATGACGATCCAAAAAACGCCAAAGGCCGCAGCCGCAACTGCGGGGGCGAAGCCAGAACTAGTGAGAGCAATGGGCATCCAGGTGCCAAAAGAAATTTCGCCAAGAATAAAAGTGAAACCGATTAGGGCAATAGCTACCGTGTGTTTTTCGCGCCATACCGCTCGCCCCAAACGGGCGTGCTCTCGGCGTTGGGCAACTGTGTTGGGTGTTGGCTTGTGGTCAGGAAAATTGAGCGCAGCCCAGATTGAAGGCAACAGCGCGGCAGCCGCGATGATTAGGTAGTTGGTGATCAAGCTCACGTGACCGGCTATGAAAGCTGATGCAACCCAAGAAGCCAAGACCATGCCGGCACCGAAAGCACCGTGAATTGCGGGCATAAGGCTGCGAGGTGAAGCGCGGTTCACGCCGGCACCTTCAAAGTTGCCAACGAAATCTGAGATTGCCATAGGCAAGCCCATAATCACCAGAAGCAACGCCGACAGCCAAACATTGCCTGCGGTAACACTGAAACCTAGAGCGGCCATGCCAACTGCTGTGACGGCAAAACCCGAAACTGTCAGAACTTTCGAGCCGAAGCGACGGGTGAGTTCTGAAGCAAAAAATACGCCAATCAACCCGCCTACTGGGTAAAGCATGACCAACCAGCCCATAGCTGGCTTATCGAGGTGAAGCAGTTCTTGAACCTCTGGACCACGACTTTGCCAGGTTGAGAATATCGCGGCTCGCGCAAAGAAAATCACAGCTGTGGCGGCAAACCAAAGGCTTAGGCGAGGCGTCTTAGTCATTAGAAAAGGCTAACACGGCGCTTTTTGAGCATTATTCGCTAGATTTAGCACTGGGTGTAGTTGCGCCTTTTCAAAGAAGACAAAGGGGTTTCAGCAATGGCAAAAATCGAACGGTCAATTGACGAACAAATCAAACGACTCAGAAATTACAACATCGTCGCGGGCTCGGCTCACTTGCTGCAAGCAATCGCATTGGTTGCAATCATTGTGGCGCTTAAAGCCCAAGCTGAGTTTGCGGTAACAGCCGACTACATGGCTGGCCCGCCGGGCACACTAATCACCCCAGAGCGCGTCGAACTTTTCAAAGTGAACATGGGTTATGGCATCGTCGGCTTTTTGCTGCTCAGCGCAATCTTTCACTTCTTAGTTTCGACACCGGCATTCTTCACTCGTTATTCAAACGGATTGAAGGCGCACCGCAACTATTTCAGGTGGACAGAGTACTCGCTCAGTGCATCCATCATGATTTTCTTGATTGCTCAACTCGTTGGCGTCACCGACTTCACGGCTCTCATAGGCATCTTTGCTGTGAACGCCGCGATGATTATGTTCGGTGCGCTTCAAGAGAAGTACGAAGCGCCTGGCACCAAAAAATTGCTGCCCTTCATTTTTGGCTCAATAGTGGGAATCGTGCCTTGGATCGGCGTTTTTCTTTTGACGATTCAACCAGGATCAACCAATGACGCTCAGGTTCCTGGCTTTGTTATCGGAATCATGGTTTCGATCTTTATTGCATTCAACACTTTTGCGGTAAACCAGTGGTTGCAATACAAGCAGGTTGGCAAATGGCGCAGCTATTTGCAAGGTGAGCGTGCCTACATCACTCTTAGCTTGGTTGCTAAAACCGGCTTGGCTTGGCAGGTTTTCTCGGGTGTTTTGGCCCCCTTGCTAACACAGAGTAAATAACAAAAAAGCATCAGCGTTACCGACTACCCGGCTTCGCGGCGAACACCGGCGCGTTGTCGGGTAGTCTGCTTTTATGAGTGACCTAAACGAGATTGGCGAGCGCGACGCATGGCGCTGCTGGCTTTGCGACGCCCCCGTTGACCCTGATGCTTCAGTCAACTCTGACCTTGGGCCCAGCGCCGACAGCTATGCGGCCTCGAAAGCTAAAAAAGGCACGGCAACTGTTGAGCGCTTGGCTCACCGCCAGTGCAACACCATGCGCGGCAAGGTGGCGCCGGTCGTGCCTTGGGGCAGTGAGATTTTTGTGGTCGACCCGTCACCAATTTTTGAGGCAGTTGAGCGGTTGAGCCGCAAGGGCGGGCGCGAGGTTGTGGCTCGTTGCCCGGGTCAGCGCGAGGCCGACGAGGCCAGCGAGTGGCTGCTCGACCGGCTTTCGCGACTTGCACCAGACACTCGCTTTGCAGTCGACATCAAGCAGGGCGGTGGGCAGTTCATGCTCTCGCTGCGCGCCGACTAAAAATCAAAGCATTAGCTAGGCGGGCAGACGCGAAAACGCCGATGCCCGGCTCACCTGGTCGGCTGTTAGCGCGACCCCGGTGTAAGCCTCAAACTGCAGGGCTGCCTGTAGGGCAATAACCTCAGCGCCGGTAATGACCGTTTTGCCAGCCGTGCGTGCGGTCACAATCAGGGGAGTCTCTGAAGGGAACGCCACAACGTCGAAAATCACCTGCGCCCGTTCGACGAGCTCTAGGGCGAAAGAAAGCTCTGACTCGTTCGCACCGGTCATTCCGATCGGTGTGACGTTCACCAAGATGTCAAAGTTTTGTGGTTTGGCAGCAAGTGCGTCGTCAGCGACAAACTTGAAACCGAGTTTGGTTGCAAGTGCTTGCCCTGCCGCTGCGTTGCGAGCCTGAATCGTCACGGCGCTGAAGCCGGCCTCTTTGAAAGCGGCTGCCACCGCCTTAGCCATGCCGCCTGAACCGCGAAGCAAAACAGTTAGCGATGGGTCGATGGCGCGCTCGACGAGCAGACTCAAGACGGCCTCAAAGTCTGTGTTCGACGCGGTCAAGACCCCGCCGTCGTTGACTACCGTGTTGACCGACTCAATCGCCAAAGCTGACGGCGCCAGAACGTCGACAAACTCAATTATTGCCTCTTTGAAGGGCATCGAGACGGAGCATCCGCGAATATTTAGCGCGCGAATGCCTCGCACCGCACCCTCAAGGTCATCGGTGGTGAACGCTTTGTAGACAAAGTTCAGGCCGAGTTCGTCATAGAGGTAGTTATGAAATCGAGTGCCGAGGTTGCTTGGGCGTGCGGCAAGTGAGATGCATACCTGCATGTCTTTGTTCAGAATCGGCATATGGCAAGTTTGCCACGCCAACGTAGCTTAAAGTAGGCAAGTGAAGAAACGTCAAATGGCCACCCTAGTGGGAATATCGTCGCTCGGGCCGTTTCAATTCGACACCTATTTGCCAGCGTTGCCTGCGCTCATGCTGTTTTTGCACACCACCGACACGATGGTTCAGCTCACTATTACCGCGAGCCTGTTAGGTATGGCTTCGGGTCAGCTGTTGGTTGGGCCGATCACCGACGCGTTGGGCCGCCGCCGGCCTCTGATTGTGGCACTAACCCTCTTTATTGCATCGGCAATTGCCTGTTTGCTTGCCAATAGTGTCGAGTGGATGATCATTTCACGCTTCGCCCTTGGTTTTTCATCGGCTGGGGGCTTTGTAATCAACAATGCCTTCATTCGTGACAGTTCAGAGGGCCAAGAGTCGGCAAGGCTTTATTCAACGCAGGCGACCATCGGCAACTTGGCGCCTGTTGTAGCACCTCTGGTCGGCGGTCAGCTTTTATTGTTAGGTGACTGGCACGTTGTTTTCATCTTTTTGGCAGTGCTCGGTGCTGCGGTGCTGACCGCAGCGGTTTTTAACATGCCCGAGAGTCTGCCAAAAGCTAAACGCAGTGCCCTGACTTTTGCAACCACGTTTGCATCTTGGAGTTTCGTTCTTCGCGACCGACGATTCGTGTCATTAGCGCTCACGAATGGCTTGATTTTTGGACAAATCTGCGTGTTCATTGCCGGCGCACCGTTCTCGCTTGAGAATGATTTTCATCTCACGCCCACTCAATACACGTTCGCGTTTGCAACAGTCACCTGTTTGATGTTTTTGCTCAGCTCAGTCAACCGCGTTTTGCTGCGCCGTTTTTCTGCCATCACCATGCTTCGCTACGGTCTGATTCATGCGGGCATCGCGGGCGCTTATTTAACTGCGATGAACCTAATCGGGGCCTACAGCCTGCCGGCCGTGGTGGTTGGGTTGGCGCTATCGGTCTCATCGATAGGTTTTTGCAGTGCAAACATTTTGGGTCTAGCAATGCGTGACCACGCTGCTCGCGCTGGTGTTGCAGCTGGTTTGGTAGGTTTTTCAAACTCAATCGTTGGCGCACTTGTTGCGCCAATCACAAGTTTGTTATTTGGGCTTCACGTTGTGGGCGTGACAACTTTCATGTCTCTTTTGTTATTTGCAGCAGCAATAATCGGCCTTACCAGCCTGCGCAAAGAATCTTCTGTTGCGCACTAGGGGCTTTAGTATTCGCCCTTGATGACAAAGAACGAGCCACGAATCTCGCCAGCCAGTTTTGATTTTTGGCGAGCGAATTTGAACTTGGTGGCAAGCTCTTCGGGAACATCCATGCCCATTGAAAGCTTGAAACCGACAGCTCGTTTCTTTGCATCTGCCACGGTGTAAAGCACGTTAACCTCGAGGCCGCTTTCAAAAAAGACGAAGGTCCAGCGAATGCCATCGACGTTCATCTCGGCTGTTTCGAGTGGCTTTGATGCGATCACAATGTCACGCTCAAGCAGAATCTTGGCAACATAGGCGACGAGCTCTGGGGTTTCGCTAGCTGGGCTGACCTCAAAATCAGCTTTGTATTTGTTACTGAAATATCGAGCCTCGTTGGCGCGCAAGCCAGCAAGTGCATCAACCACCGGCGAGCTCTCAAGCCCAGCTGTAGACACGTTTACAAAATCAACTTTGGTCGCCATGAATGCTCCTTGCTCAGTGTTTAGTGACACTAGAGCATAACCCAACTAGAACTTAGCGTCGATCTCAGCGATTAGTGCTTCAACCTTGGCGCGAATCTCATCGCGAATTGGGCGAACCTCTTCGACGCCTTTGCCCGCTGGGTCGCTCAGTGGCCAGTCGAGGTAGGTTTTGCCAGGGAAAAACGGGCAGGCGTCGCCGCATCCCATTGTGATCACATAGTCAGAATCTTTGACCGACTCGGTGGTTAGAACCTTGGGCGTGCTGTTTGCAATGTCAATGCCTTCTTCGGCCATGGCTGCGATGGCTGATGGGTTGACCTGGTCTTTAGGTTCGGTGCCAGCTGAAAGCACCTGCACGCGGTCGCCAGCCAGTGACTGCAAATAACCTGCAGCCATTTGTGAGCGCCCTGCGTTGTGAACGCAAACGAACAATACGGTGGCTTTTTTGTCTGACATGGGGGCTCCTGAGCGGTTCAAAAGTTGGCATCAAGCTTTTGGCGCCGTCACATTTAAGCCTATTGCAAATGAACCTAGTTAGACTCGCAGTATGAAAAATGTGAAACTCAGCAATGGCGTTGAGATGCCGATTCTTGGCTTTGGCGTCTATCAGATTCCCGACGAAGCCGAATGCACAGCGGCTGTCAGTTCAGCTCTCGAGGTCGGGTACCGGTCGATTGACACGGCAGCTGTGTATCGCAACGAGGGTGCGGTTGGCAACGCCATTGCCAGCAGCGGCATTGCACGCGACGAACTTTTCATCACATCAAAATTGTGGATCGACCAAGCCGGCGACACTGCAACTTTGCGCGCTTTTGACCTGGCACTTTCAAAACTAAAGGTCGACTATCTTGACCTTTATTTGATTCACCAGCCTTATGGCGACATTTATGGTGCCTGGCGCGCCCTCGAAAAACTTTATGCCGAAGGCAGAGTTCGAGCTATCGGTGTGTCTAACTTTTATGAAGATCGCCTAGTTGACCTCATAGTTCAAAACGAAGTCGCTCCGCATCTGAATCAAATTGAAACCCACCCATTCTTTCAACGAACCGAGTACCAAACACTTTTGGTTGAACGCGGCGTTCAACTCGAATCGTGGGGGCCTTTTGCTGAAGGCAAAAATGACCTGTTCACCAACCCGCTTCTAGCTGAAATCGGCGCGGGCTACGGCAAAACTGTTGCTCAAGTTGTTTTGCGGTGGATGATTCAGCGAGACATCGTTGTGATTCCTAAAACCGTAAGCCCAGCGCGCATGGCCGAAAACTTCAACGTGTTCGACTTCGAACTAAGCGCAGGCGACATGGCTAAAATCACCACACTCGACACCGGCGCTAGCCTGTTCCTCGATCACCGAACACCAGAAATGGCACAGCAAATGGGCGGCTTCAAACTGGGTTTCTAAGGGCCTCTAGGCGCAGAAGTTGGCTAAACCTATTTGCTGATGCGCCCGACGCCCAACGCGTGAACCAACGGCAGCACCGAGACAATAAACATTGCTGTGCCGAGGCCCTCGTTGCGTTCGCTGACAATAACCCCAGCGATTAGTAGCCCAACAAATATCACCGCAGATGTTGCCCTGCGCACACTCGAGTCAAGCGAACGAACCCGCTGCTCGAGCTCGGGGTTGCGCATCACGAGTTCGCCGCGCTCAGCTCGAGTTGCGAGCGAGTCGAGGCGTTGGGGGAGGCGCGCCAAAGTGTTAAGGGTTGAAAGCGCATCTTTGCCAAAACGTTTCAAAGTGCTCGCGCCGCCACCGTTCAAAAGGGTGCGAGCGAACGGATCAACGGCATCCCACATATTGAACTCGCGGTTGAGCGAGCTCGTAACCCCCGAGATGAGCGAGATCGCGCGAAGCAAAAACAAGAAGTTGTTGGGCAGTTGAAAAGGCAGCGTGCGCAAGATTTCGTTGAACTTTATTGCGAAGTCACGAAACTCGCTCGGGTCAATCTGCACGAGGTCAGACACCCCGACCCCGCCGAAGCGATCGAACAGCTCACTTATCGCACGCTCGAGCATGACGGTGTCGGCCGAAGGCAGCAGCACGCCAAGCCGTTCACACGCCGCAACCCAACCACGAGCATCACGCGCTGCCACCGCAAAAATGAACCGTTGCAGGTTGGCCCTGAGCTCTTCGCTGATTTGCCCCATCATTCCAAAGTCAATGTAGGTAAGCGCGAAATCAACTTCTGAGCCTGCCGGCGAAGGTGTCACAAAAATATTGCCAGGATGCGGGTCGGCGTGAAAAAACCCGGTGACAAAGAACTGCTCAAACGTGACTCGTGCAAGCTCTGCGGCAACAGCGTTGGGGTCAAGCCCGGCAGCCATAAGAGCGTCGACATCCGAGATTTTAATTGCCGTCACATCGCTCAGAGTGAGCACACGACGCGCGCTGCGCTCCCAAACCACGCTTGGAGTTGTGACTCGCGCGTCGCCTGCAAAGTCGGCGGCGAATCGCTCTAAGTTTTCGGTCTCTTTGAAATAGTCGATTTCTTCGAGGGTGGTCTTGGCAAACTCTTCGACGAGTGCCGGTGCGTCTGTGCGCTTCGAAACCAGTTTGACGCGGGCAAGCCATCCGCCGATTTTTCGGAGCGCCTTTAGGTCAACCTCAACAATTTCTTCGATGCCGGGGCGAAGCACCTTGACGATTACGTTGCTAAACCCGATTTCGCCGGCAAGCCCTTCAGACAAACTCGCCCGATATGCTTGGCCAAGTGACGCGGCAGCTATCGGCATGGTTTCGAGGCTCAAAAACGCGACGGATGCCGGCATCTCGAGCTCACGCTCGATTAGGCTCAGAATTTCGTCGAACGCCACCGGCGCAACTTTGTCTTGCAAACCCTCGAGTTCGCGAGTGATTTCAACCGGCAATACGTCGATGCGTGCCGATAAAAACTGGCCAACCTTAATCATCAGCCCGCCAAGGTCAAGCGCTAAGTCGTGAAATTTGCGGGCTAGTTTTGTGGCCCGCTTGACGCGACTTCGAGCTGCTAGTTTGGCCAAGCCAAAGCGAGGCAGAACCAACTCGAACCACCAGGTTTGCGCTAAGGCGAGCGCGGCAAAACGAGTGATTCTGCGGTAGCGCGCTGTTAAAGCGTTGGCGTTTGTTGGCACGTTAACCTTCGGCAAGAATCACGTGCAACTGGCGCCGAGCCTCTTCAAGAACTTTGGTTGCCTTTTCTTGTTGTGCTCTCGTGCCGGTTTTAGCAACATCGCTAACTGCCGCAGCTAACTTGGCAGCAGCCTTCATAAAGTTTGGGTCAAACTGCAACCAATCTTTGGTCGAACCCCAACCCGTTTTTGAGCCAGCGTTGGCAGAGTCATCGGCGGCTTGGTTTTCGCTCACCTTTGCACTGGCATCATCTAACAACTCGCGCCCAAGTTCGGTGATCGAAAAGACCTTGCGGTCATCTTTGTTTTTGGCCGTGACAAGTTTGGCTTCAACGAGCCTGGCTAAAACAGGGTGAACCTGTGCTGAGCTCAACGATGTGCCGCCGGCACTTGCGAGTGACATCGTGGCCACAACTTGAGCGGCAGTTTTGGGTGAGCCAACCAGCGCCGAAAGAACAGCGGTCTGAATCTGCTCTGGTGTTGGCTTGTGTTGAGTCTGACCTGCGACGGCGCCTGCGCGAGCGCGCACGAAGTCTTTCAACTCGGCAAGAGTTTCACTTAAATCAAATCGATTTGTTGTTTCAGCCATGGTTGCTCCTCAAAACGAAAGCACAATTGTGCTTGTTAGAGCCAAGCCGGCACAGGGGCGCTTTATTCCGTTTTGAGCCGCTAGCGAACGGTCAAATCGGCCGATCTGTCGCCCACCCAGTTGATTACGCCTTGCCATTTGCCCCAACCATCTTGAAGCGAGAGGTGCTTGCCACCCTCGATAATCAAAGGCTCAAGGCCGAGCGGCTCTGCATATTCAGCACGAATGCCCTTCGGCAACCAAACGTCATCGTCGCTCGCAACCAAAGTAACTTCGCCGGCGGCTTCGGTTAGGGCTGCTCGCATTGCATCGCGCACCGCCGTATTTTCAATGTCAAACTCAAACGTGGGCACCGCCCCGAGTTTCTCTTGGCTCGCAGGTGCTACTAACAGGGTTCGGTTTGCGCGAAGCTCAGCTCTAATCAAACCCTCTAGTGCGCTCTTCATAATGTTTATGCAACCAAGCGAATGGCCAATCAAAATGAGTTCACCGCCCGGTTGGTCGGCCGAGTTGCCACCGAGGTTGCGCAGCTCAACCAGATGCTCAAGCTCAGCTACCAAAAGCGCCGACCAGTCTGCAAAGACTGGCTGATCGGTCTGAGGGTATTGCGCATAAGAAACCTGGTGGCCTTGCAGCCGAAGGGCGTGCGCCAGGTTGCGCTGCCAGTGGTCGGGTTGGCGGGTGTTAGTCCATCCGTGGTGAATTAAAACGAAGCTCATGTTCTTATGCCGTGACAATCCACAGTATGAGGTTCATGCAAGGTTCTCTCTCGAGTCAAAACTGGCGTTATTGAATGTGCTCAGGGTTCATCCAGAATAGGTCCCAAAGGTGGCCATCGAGATCTTCGAAACCCCAACTAAACATAAAACCGATGTCTTGCGGCTCGCTAACTCTGCGGGCGCCAAGCTCAAACGCCTTTTCAGATAGGCGGCGCACCTCATCGGCAGATTCGCAGGCGAAACCAAAGATTGCCTCGGTCACGCCTTCGTCAGCTATCGGCTTGCTAACAAAGGATTGAAATTTTTGTTTTTCGACCAACATCACAAAAGTGTTGTCGTTCACAATCATGCAGGTGCCTTCGTGGTCGGTGAACTGTGGGTTAAAGGTGAAGCCCAGGCCAGTGAAAAAGTCGACTGATCGCTTTAGGTTTTCGATAGGAAGGTTTAGAAACATCATGTTCAGCATGCACCCAGATTACTATTCGAAGGCTCACATATTTTGATAGATTGCCACCGTGACCATCGACTCGAGCGTTTCTGAATACAACCAAAAACTTAACGACCCTGAGCGTGCGATTGCCGAAAAACTTTTGAATTTGTTCCTGGATCAACTGCCAGAGGCCGAAGCAAAAGTTTGGCACGGTCACCCGGTTTGGTTCATCGGTGCAAACCCAGTTGCTGGTTACAACCTAAAAAAGAGCGGCATTGAAGTTTTGTTTTGGAGTGGGCAATCATTTAAAACGGATGGCCTCCGGCCCGTTGGCAAGTTTCAGGCGGCGGGGGCTTCGGTTTCAACTCTGCAACAAGCTGACGCGTTACCTTTGAGGTCTTGGCTTGATGAGGCAAGGGCGATCCAGTGGGATTACGCCAACCTAGCCAAAGTGCGCACCCTAAATAAACTGACTGACTTTTAGCCCGATTTAAACACCGCTTCGATTTGCCAGCCGTCGGGGTCGGTCAGGTAGGCCGCGTAGTAATCAGGCCCAAAGTCATCCCAGATTTTTGGGGCACCTCGGTCGACTGCGCCATGTGCTAGCCCATAGGCGTGCCATTGATCGACAGCTTGTTTTGAAGGCGCCGCGAATGCCAAGTGAAAGCCCGGCCCAGGTGCAAGTTCAGTGGCGAACCGCTCTTTTATGGCGAACTTGTCTTTGCCGACCTCAAACCCATAGCCGATCGCCTGATTGCGCTCGCCGGGTCGCACGTCTTGCCAAACCCTAAAATACCCGAGCGGTTCAAGAATGGCGTCATAAAAAGCGCCCGAGCGGTTTAAGTCAGATACGCCAACGCTAATGTGATGAAGCATGCGATAAGGATACTTGCGCGAGGCCACCACCGCCTCTTGGTCTCTGTGCAATACGATTCTCTAAGGCATTCAGAAAGGGCAAACCATGGCGTCTTCACCTCTAGTTGGTTCAGTGGTCGGAACCCCCAAGTTGTTACTGCGAATTGAAGGCGCAACGCTGTTTGCGGCTAGCATCGCGGTTTTTGCCGTTCAAGGGCAGCAGTGGTGGCTCTACCCAGCGTTGCTTTTGACCCCAGACATTTTTATGTTGGGATACCTGCGTGACACCAAACTTGGCTCAATCTTTTATAACTTGGGCCACTCATACCCGGTTGCAGCGTTGGTAACCATGCTCGGTTTCGCGCTTGCTTCACCCATAACAATCGCCATCGGCGCAATCTGGTTTGGCCACATCGGCTGGGATCGCATGCTTGGTTACGGCTTGAAATATGGCACAAGCTTTAAGCACACTCACCTGGGTGACCTCGAGAAGCCTAAGAAATAGCAACAAATTTGCAAGATTTTCTTCATTCGCAGGTGATTTTCTGCGCGTGCGGCGACCACAGATTTGCTCTTGTGAACTTTTGAACTGACCTACGCTAGACAAGTGAATACCTTCGAAGTTGGTGCCGAATGACTGTAATGCCGATGTTTCCACTAGGCAGCGTTTTGATGCCGGCAATGCCACTTTCACTTCGAATTTTTGAAGAGCGTTACCTCAAGCTGCTCGGCGACCTAATTGGTCAAGAGAACCCAGAGTTTGGTGTTGTGCTTATCGAACGTGGCCAAGAGGTTGGTGGCGGCGAAAAGCGACTGACAATCGGCACTCTGGCGTCGGTCACCGACATCGGCACACTTGACGAGTTTTATGGCATCGAATCATTCGGCTCGCAGCGTTTTCGAGTCAACGCCTGGCTGCCCGACGACCCATACCCAATGGCCGACATCGACTTGCTGCCCGATTTACTTTGGAATGACTCGTTGATGCCAGCAAGGGTTCATCTCGAAACCAAGGTCAGAAACCTGTTAGCTTTCGCGAGTGAATTTGGCGATTTGCAATACACGGCTGACACCGAGCTGAGCGACGACCCGATGGATGCCTGCTGGCAGCTCGCCGGCGTTTTGCCGGTTGGGCCTCTTGACCTGGCCGAGCTCTTGGAATGCCAATCTGCTGACGAACTAATCTCGAGAACTTTCGAGATCGTCACCACGCTAGAAGAAGCGCTGCAGGCAATTTCATTGCAGCTGCCTGACGACCTAGAAAACCTCTAAAACGAAGACAAATAAAAAACCCTCTCGAGGTGGGTTGATTTGTTTGCGGAGAATAGGTGGAACGCACTAGCCCGTTGCTTGCCAACTCTGGCGTGGGACTTGGATTGAAGAATCCATTTCTACGCCATCTTTCTGCGCCAAGTTGGCATCT
>CAISOV010000055.1 GCA_903887175.1 uncultured Micrococcales bacterium | reverse complement strand
GGCTTCAGCTACTACGACGACAACCCGACTTTGATCATGAACACCAAGTTCGGCACCATGAACGTCGTTAAGAGCGCGGCTCACGACTTCGAAATCAAATACACCGTGAAGCCAGGCCAGAAGTGGTCAGACGGCACCCCCATTGACGCAGTCGACCTATTGCTATCACACGTTGTTTCAAGCAACAAGTACTCGATTGCAGCTGGCCTAGGCAACCCTAATGGCAGCACCCCTAAGTTCAACAGTGGTGGCTACGGCGGCGCATATGCAGAGCACGTAGTTGGTAACCCGACTTTGAGCAGCGACCACATGTCAGAGACCATCAAGTTTGACCAGCCAATGCCAGACTGGCAACTATTGGCACCTGGCCCAAGCCCTGTGCACGCACTTGAGCTGCTAGCTGCAGGCAAAAAAGGCTTGGGCACCGCTGCTCAGAACCTTGCTGCCAAGGCAAAGTTCCTAAGCGATTTCAACACCAAGAGCTCTAACCTTAAGAAGCTCGGTGACAAGTGGACCAACGCTTACAACATTCAAACCATCACACCAAGCACCAACAAACTGCTTCTAGTAAGCAACGGTGGTTTCATTGTTCAGAGCGCAACTAAGACTTCGATGATCTTGGTTCGCAACCCTAAGTACACTTCGGGTCCTGCTTTGAGCAACACAAACGGCGTAAAGACAATCGTTATCAAGGTTATTCAAGACAACAGCGCAGCTGTTCAGGCTTTGCGTAACGGTGACATCGACGTTTATTACAACACTTTGCCTACCGGTGCTGACAAGTCTGTGCTTTCGGGCATCAGCCACATCGCTGTAGCAACCAAGGTCGCTGGTGGTTACTCACACTTCGACCTACGTGTTGCCCCAATGAACGGCACCACAGACGACCCTTACACTGGTCCATTCGCCGGAAACAGCGCAGAAGCCAAGGATCTTCGTCACGCATTCTTGCTAGCTGCACCTCGCCAGCAGTTTGTGAACACTTTGATCAAGCCTGTTATGTCTAACGCAAGCACCATGGACACCCAGTTTGCTTTCACTGGCAGCACCGAGTACAACACCATCACCAAGTCATCTGGTGTTGCAGAGTATTCAGCTGGCACCCAGGCACAGCGCACAGCACGTGCTCTAGCATTGGTTCGCAAGTACTACCCAAGCGCTGGCAACGGTAGCAACTCGGTGACCATTCACATTGCACACGCTGACACCTCAGTGCGTAACAACATTGCTGCACTGCTTGCCGCTGAAGAGCGCAAGGCTGGTTTCCACGTTGTTGACCACGCAAGCGCAAGCTTGTTCGGTAGCGGTGACGCATACAGCTCGGCTTATGACGCAGAGTTCTTCGGCTTCGGCTTGAACAGCATCAGCCAGGGCAACAGCACCGAGGTTTACAAGAGCACTGGCGCTAACAACATCTGGGGTTGGAGCAACTCAACCGTTGACAAGTTGGCATCAAGCCTTGCTGGTGACTATCTAACCGCTGCACAGGTTACCTCTAAGCGTCTTGCGATCGACAAGATCGTTCACGACAACTACTGGGGCCTACCGCTCTACCAGAACCCAACAATCACTGCTTACAACAAGGTGGTTAAGAACATTAAGCCTGCACCAATTGGTCAGAACATTGTTTGGAACTACTGGCAGTGGCACTTCTAAGAGTTCGCTCTTAGCTAGCTAACCTAATCGGGGTATTCGGCTTGCCGAATACCCCGATTTCTTAGCCCGAAATTATCCAAAAATTCAGTTAGAATCTTTTCAGCCATAAGGTTTGAGACTCGCAGCGAAGAGGCTGCAGCAAGGTAGATATTTTGTTTGCTTACATTGCAAGACGACTTGGCATGATGCTTTTGATCGTCTTTGGCGCCAGTTACATGGCCTACAACCTTGAGGCATACTCATCAGACCCGCTGTCTGTTTTTGGTGAAAGCACCGAAAAAAACAAGCACTTTTTAATGCAGCAAATGATTCACCAGCTGAACCTCGACGTGCCTCCCCCGATTCGCTACTTCATGTGGCTGCGAGGAATCATTTCTGGTCTTTGGGGCCAACTCAACCTAGGCATGACGCGCGACAACATTCCCGTGATCGATGCCATCGGCCTGGCTATTCCTACCACCTTCAGGTTGGTAATTGCGTCGACCATTCTTGCAATCGTTCTGGGCATCACTATTGGAATGATCACAGCGATTCGCCAGTACAGCCGCTTTGACTACGTAATGACGTTCATCTCGTTCCTTTTGTTCTCGCTGCCTGTTTTTTGGGTAGCAGTGCTTTTGAAGGAGTACATTGCAATCGACTTCAACGACTTTTTAGCCAACCCCGAAATTCCACTTAACCTAATAGTGATTTTCTCGCTGGTTCTCGGTTTAGTAATGGCAGGGATTCTTGGTGGATCTAGGGCTAAATTCTGGAGCCTATTTTTTGGCGGCACGGTCGGGTTCGCGTTGCTCTTAGAGTTTCTAAGTGTCACTCACTGGTTTGTGAACCCGGGCCTAGGCATTATCGGAGTAGCCATTCTTGCCTTCGCATCTGCCGCAGTGGTCACACAAATCTCGACCGGCTTAGACAACCGAAAATCTTTGTTTTCATCGTTGGCCGCGGCTGCGATTGTTACCGCGGGTTATTACCCACTCCAAACCATTCTGAACGCCAAGGCGACGCTACTAAACGTTCTGCTCGTGTTCGTTATAACTATGGGGCTGTCAGCGGTTGTGGGCTTCTTTGCAGACAAGGTTGACCGCAGAGTGAACATTCGCACTGCCGTTCTGACAGCACTGCTGGGCACCTTGCCTCTGATTCTTGACCGGTTCATGAAAGAGTTCAACAAGTATTTCAACTCAGACGCAATTAACATGCGCCCAGTGCCTACTATCGGTCAATCGCAAGACCTATTAAGCACTCGTCAGCAACATAACTTTTGGATCAGCGGTCTTGATGCCGGCATGCACTTGATTTTGCCGACGATGGCACTGACTTTGATTTCGTTCGCTGGCTATGTTCGCTTTTCGCGCGGTAGCTTGCTCGAAGTTTTGAACATGGACTACATTCGCACCGCTCGCGCTAAGGGTCTCACTGAGCGCACAGTGATTGTGCGACACGCAATGCGCAACGCAATGCTGCCCCTAACTACGATTCTGGTGAACGATTTTGCAGGCGTAATCGGCGGCGCGATTATTACCGAACGCGTCTTTGGCTGGGAGGGCATGGGAAAGCTCTTTAACCAAGCTTTGAGCTCTTATGACCTAAACCTGTTTATGGGTGTGTTCATCATTGGCGCTGTTCTGACCGTCTTGGCAAACCTGATCGCCGACCTGCTATTTGGCGTAGTCGACCCTCGAATTCGAATTAGGAAGTAAGCGAAATGGCTAAAAGAAATGCCAGCGTCGAAGTTTCGACTGAGAAAAATGAAAACGAAATTGCTTTGCGCGAGACCGAAGGCCTGAGCCAGGGTCAAATTATTTTTAGGCGCTTTGTTCGCCACAAGGCCGCAATGATTTCACTCATTGTGTTGGTCTCAATCATTCTGTTTGCATTCACCGCCTCGGGAATTCACCTTGGTAGCGAGCAGAACCCAATCACTATTCCAGGATGGTGGCATTTCTCAATCACAGACATCGACCCAGAGGGCGCCATTTTGGCTACCTGCAATGACGGTGTTACGGGTTGCCCAACGCTTGACCTGGTTCCTTCATTTATCGACGGAACCGGAATGCAAATTGGCGCTCACCCGTGGGGCACCGACCAGATTGGCACTGACTACTTTGCCCTTGTAACTCGTGGTGCAGAGCAGTCAATCATGGTGATGCTTATTGTTGGCTTGCTGGGCGTATTCATCGGAACCGTTGTTGGTGCGGTAGCAGGTTTCTTCGGCGGCATCGTCGACGCGATCTTGATGCGCGTGACCGACGTGTTTTTGGTTACCCCAACCATCGTGATCGGCGCTGTGATCGGTTTTAGATTCGGAAACCTTGGCGTTGTTCCATTGGCTTTGATGCTCGGTTTCTTTGCATGGATGGGCCTTGCTCGTTTTGTGCGCATCGAGTTTCTGACCCTGCGCGAACGTGAGTTCGTTGATGCGGCTCGCATCGCTGGTGCATCAAATCGACGAATCATCTTCAAACACATTTTGCCCAACGCAATTGGTGTGATTATCGTGTCTGGAACGCTTTTGATGTCAGGCGCCATTTTGATCGAAACCGCCTTGAGTTACCTAGGCTTCGGTGTCAGGGCTCCTGACGTGTCGCTTGGAACCTTGATTTCGCAGTACCAAGACTCATTTAGCGTTAGCCCATGGCTCTTCTGGTGGCCAGGTGCATTCATAGTTTCGATTGCACTTTGCATCAACTTCATCGGTGACGGTCTGCGCGACGCATTTGACCCGCGCCAAAAGCGACGCATCACGCTAAAAGACCGACTCAAAGCTCGCGAGCTAAAGGTCAAGGCCTAAGCAATGTCAGCCTTCGATGCGCTCGCGAATCAGCTGAGCAGCGAGACCACTGTCACTGTTGTTGCTTTGGCTCATGCTGGTTACACCGACGACTTTGCCTTCGGTGCGGGGAACTTTGGTGAAGAGCAATCTGGCGTTACTCTCGGCGATCCAACGGTATTTGCCGTTAGCCGGAGCAACCCAAACGCGAGTTCGCTGACTTTCATGGTGAATCAACAAAGCCCACTTGGTTTCGAGTTCGGTGATGTTCTTATAAAGAATTTTTCGCGAGCTTACGGGGTTCACAACAATGAGGTGCTCTTGGTGCAAGATCAGCTTCGGTCTGAGCCAAATCAGCACAGCCGCGGTTGCAACCATGGCGGCAACCAGCAGGTCGATGCCCAGGTTTTCATCTTTGACGGGGTAGAAAATTGCTTGTGCCAAAAAAAGGCAATCCAGCAAAAGAGCTACCGAACCCCAAACAAAATTGCCCTTGGGCCGGTAGGTAACAAAAGTTTTCATAGCTCAATCTTCGCAGGCGAATCTTTAGATAGAAAGAACCACAAAAAATGACTGAACCAGTTCTAAAGGTTTCAAACTACAACGTTGACTTCTGGGTTGATGGCACCTGGTATCCGGCCGCCATCGACATGAACTACGAAGTCATGCCCGGCAAGACACTCGCAATCGTGGGCGAATCTGGTTCGGGCAAGAGCTCTAGCTCGATGGGCCTCATGGGCCTTTTGGCAAGCAATGCCCGCACCAGCGGAACCGTTGAGGTCAAAGGCATAGACATGCTTTCAGCTTCACCCAACACGGTGCGCAAGTTTCGCGGAAAAGAAGTGGCCTACATTTTTCAAGAGCCAATGACGGCTCTGAACCCGGTTTATACCATCGGATTCCAGATTGTTGAAACTTTGCGAGTGCATTTTCCGATGGGCCCGGTTGCTGCCAAAGCGCGTGCCGTTGAACTCTTGACATTGGTTGATATTCCTAATCCAGCCGAATCATTCGACAAGTATCCGCACCAGCTTTCTGGTGGTCAAAAACAGCGCGCCATGATCGCTGTCGCCCTCGCCTGCGACCCAGCCCTGTTAATCGCTGACGAACCTACCACCGCGCTTGACGTGACTGTTCAGGCTGAAATTCTTGATCTAATGCGTGAGCTTCGCACCAAATTGAATTCGGGAATTCTTCTGATTACACACGACATGGGCGTTGTCGCCGACATGGCCGATGAGATTCTGGTGATGAAAGACGGCGTAACTGTTGAACACGACACAGCAGACAACATTTTTAACCGACCAAAGCACCCTTACACACAGCAGCTTTTAGCCGCGGTTCCAAAACTTGGTTCAGCGCCATCAAGAACGGCCATTTCGAGCGAGAATGCTCGACCTGTTCTCAGTCTTAAAGACGTCACGATTGAGTACCCGAAACGTGGTCGCCAGCCAGCTTTTCAAGCAGCCAAAAACATTTCGTTTGAAATTTATCCAGGTGAGATTTTGGGGCTTGTTGGTGAGTCGGGTTCGGGCAAAACAACCATTGGTCGCGCATCAATCGGCCTATTGCCTATCAAAGAAGGCTCTATCGAGGTCTCGGGCATTGACTTGAGTTCAGGCTCTTCAAAAGCGCTTAGAGAAGCCCGCAGCCACACCGGAATGGTTTTTCAAGACCCGGCCTCTTCATTGAACCCTCGATTGCCAATCGGCGAAAGCATTGGCGAGCCACTGTTCCTAGCAAAAGTCGCCAAAGGCGAAGAGCTGGCTCACCGCATTGAAGACCTGCTCGATCAGGTTGAACTGCCTCGCTCATATCGCAACCGTTACCCTCACGAACTTTCTGGCGGTCAGCGCCAGCGTGTGGGAATCGCCCGAGCCTTGGCTCTAAACCCAGACATTCTCATTGCAGACGAACCAACTTCAGCCCTCGACGTTTCAATTCAGGCACGATTCTTAGATCTTCTGCAAGAACTGCAAGAGTCTCTGAAATTTGCTTGCTTGTTTATTAGCCACGACATCGCAGTGGTTGAAATTCTGGCTCACCGCATTGCCGTAATGCAGCACGGTCGATTGGTTGAGGTGGGCGATCGCGACCAAATTTTGCGTTCGCCTAAAGACCCTTACACCCAGATGCTCTTGGCAGCTGTGCCGGTGCCTGACCCAGCACAGCAGAAGCTTCGCCGCGAGGCCAGAAATGCAGCGCGCAGCTAGCTAAGCGTGTCGAGTGTTCTAGCAGGCAGTCTAAGAGCTAATCTCTAGCTATGTCTCGAAGCAAAATCGTTGCCATTGCAACTCTGATCACGACCACCTCTGTTCTGCTAGCCGGTTGTTCGACCACTGCAACAAACAGTGCCAGCCCCACCGCCTCAAACACGCCGAGTGCAACCTCAACGCCAGCTGTTCAGTACGAAATTGCACCGCTGACAGGCATGAGATTCATAAAAGGTACTAACCCTTACTTATCGGGCCCAGCGATCATGGGCAAAGTCGATAATGCTCCTGCAGCTCGACCGCAAAATTCTCTAAATAAGAGCGATGTGGTTTTTGAAGAACTGGTTGAGGGCGGCATGACTCGATTCTTAGCGATTTGGCAGTCTAACTTGCCAGACAAATACGGCCCTGTGAGGTCTGTGAGGCCAATGGACCCAGACTTGGCAGCGCCGTTTGGTGGCATTATTAGCTTCAGCGGCGGCAACCGCGAGTTCGTTGCGGCAATGCAGCGAACTGACGTTTTTGTCACAAACGAAACCAACCAGCTGGGCAAGAACACTTTTGAGCGCGTAACCAACCGCTTTGCGCCGCATAACGTAATGGTGCATGCTCGCACTCTTGCAAAGCAGCACCGAAACATTGCCGCACCAAAAACCCAATTCAATTTTGCGGATGCACTCAGTCAGGCAACTGCTTTTATTGCGGGCAAGCCAGTTACGAGCTTTGCAGTGAATTTTCCTTCTGGAAGACCCAGCTGGTCATGGAACGAAACTGCTCGGCGCTGGTTGCGCAGCCAATATGGCGTGAAAGAAACAGATGCGACTGACGGCAAGCAGCTGCACGCGACTAACGTCGTGGTGCTGAAGACCAGAATTGACCGCTCGTTTAAGAACTTTAGATACGGATACATTCCACGCACCGTAGTCGTCGGCGGCGGCTCAGGTTATGTATTTAGCGGCGGAAAAGTGCTGGCAATCACTTTTCAGAAGAAAAACCAAAATGACCCGATTCACCTTTTTGATTCAGCCGGCAAGCCTGTCTTGTTGAGCCCAGGAAACACCTGGGTTGAGCTGATGCCAAAAGATGTCGGCAGCATCAACATCAAATATGCAAAAGTTGTTGCAACTGCATCGGCTTCGCCAACCGCCACCAAATAGAGGCCGCTAAATGTCGAAGGTGACTGCTCAGCGGGCAAAGTCTTCACAAAACGCCCTGATTTTGATGTTCTTTTTTCAAGGCGTTATTACTACGACTCAGATTCCAAGGGTTCCGCAACTTATCGACCAGATTGGCGTCAAATTCGATGAGTGGGGCCTAATCATGGGCTTTGCGGCCGCCGGGTCAATCGTTGGTCTTTCGGTTGCTAACCGACTAATCGCCCGTTTCGGTGCTCAAAGAGTTTCACAGTTGGCCGCTTTGACTGTCTGTAGTTTGTTGGCCTCTTATGCCTTCATCACGAACCCGTTGATCTTTTTTGCTGCAAACATTCTTTGGGCTTTGGCCATGAGTTGCTTCAACATTTCGATCAACTCGCAGTCAGTTATTTTGCAGAACGCAATCAAGCGTGTGATTATTGGCCGATTTCACGGAACTTGGGCAACTGGAGCCATGCTGTCGGTTGCCTTCGCTGGTTTTCTGACCACGGTCACGAGCATTCAGGTTCACTTTGTAGCAGTTGCTTTTTTATGCTTGCTTGCTTTCATTGCCGCGAGTCAGTTCATTTTGAACAAGTCTGAATCTCACGAAGCTGAGCGCACTAAAAAACCAGCCCGCATCGCTCTTTTTCGAACGCCAGGGCGAGTTTGGCTCTTGTCATTGGGTCTTTTCGTATCGGTCTCGCCTGAGCTGGCTCTGATTGACTGGTCGGCTATTTTTAGCAGGGATGCCTTTGGCCTCGCCGATTCTGGCCTGCGGTCGATTCCCTACACAGGTTTCATGATCTTTATGATTGTCGGCCGATTATCAATCGGGCGCCTTACCAAACGCTGGCACATAAGTTCGATTGCGTCGGTGGGTGGTGTTTTGGCGTTTTGCGGTCTGGGGCTAAGCGTGCTTTTGGCTCCCGTTATTTCGTCTCTGGGCCCCTTGGGTTCTGTGGCTACCGGCACGGCTTGTTGGGCATTAGCGGGCCTTGGCTGTTCAACTTTGGTGCCGTCATTCTTTAGTGCCAGTGGGCACGTCAAAGGCATGGATACCGCCACTGTGATGGCACGAATGAGCCTGGCTCAAACTGTGATCGTCATCATAGCCAAGATTGCTATTGGCGCTATTGCTCAAAATGCCGGCATTCGTGAGGCTTTTATCGTGCCTTGCGTGTTGGTGCTAATCGCTGCGCTTATCGCACGCATTCTCTCGAACGACGCTAAGCGAAACGACATAATTGCTGACGCTTTTCCGATAACCGTGCCGATTGCGGTTATCGGCGAATAAAATCTCATTTTTGCGAATAATTCCAACCTAAACCCTGTTCTATTTTTTAATCGGTAGAGTAGAAATACTTACCTCGGTAAATAACTCAAGGAGCCACATTGTTCAAACTTGCCAAACTTAGCCTCGCTAACCGTTCGGTCGTTTCACTCATCACGATTGTCGTGGCTCTATTCGGTTTTCTATCACTCGGGTCTCTGAAGCAAGAACTGATTCCCTCGTTCGATAGCCCGCAGGCAGCTATTGTGACTGCCCTGCCAGGCGCTTCACCTGAGATCATCGACACTCAGGTCAGTCAGCCGATTGAAACTGCCGTGCGCCAGCTAAGTGGCCTAACCACCAGCAGCTCAACATCGCAGGCAAATATTTCGATTGTTCGCGTCACATTTGACTACGGAATCTCAAACTCAAAACTTCAAGAAAACCTGACTAACGCGGTCGCTGGCATCAAATCGACGCTACCGAGCGGCTCAGACCCCAAGGTGCTGATCGGGTCGTTCGACAGCGTTCCCATCATCTCGCTCGGTGTGAGTTCACTAACCGGCTCAAATGAAGAGCTTGGCAAAACCTTTGCCGCTCGCGCAAACGAAGTTTTTAGCAATGTGACAGACCTTGGAACCATCAAAGTTGACGGCATCGCAACCAAGCGATTGAACCTCACGCTCAACCTTGCAAAAATGGCCGCAGCTGGCTTAAGCCAGCAGTCGATTGTTTCTGCTCTGACAAGCAATGGCCTGATTTTGCCAGGCGGCACGGTCAACGACTCACAGGGTAGCCTGAGCGTTCAAATTGGCTCAGCGGTGAACTCATTGGCTGACTTTGAAGCACTGCCGCTTTTGGCTGGCTCGTCGACAAGTTCGGCCGGCGGCTTTAGCGCTGGCGCTAAAGCATCGGCAGCCGGCACAGGTTTCGCTGCTGGGGCTGGGGCTGGGGCTGGGGCTGGCTTATCGATTGCCGTGCCTGCCAAACCACTGACCATTGGTGACGTTGCAACCGTGAAGCTCGAAAATGCCCCAGTCACCACTATCGCCCGCGTCAACGGCAAAGATGCTCTATCGGTGTCATTCACAAAAACTCAAAACGGTAACACCGTGGCACTTTCAGGTTCGGTTCTGAGCAAGGTAGCGGAGTTCAAAACCAAACTTGGCGGCAATGTTGAAATCAACACCATCTTCGACCAGGCTCCATACGTCAAAAAGTCAATCGATGAGCTAACCAGCGAGGGCTTGCTTGGCCTTGGCTTTGCAATCATCATTATTTTGCTGTTCCTAATGTCGGTTCGCCCAACCCTTGTGACCGCTATTTCGATTCCAACCTCAGTGCTTATCGCCTTCATTGGCCTTGGTTCACTTGGTTATTCGCTGAACCTGTTCACCCTAAGCGCATTGACAATCGCCATCGGTCGAGTGGTCGATGACTCCATTGTGGTTATCGAAAACATTAACCGGCACCTAAGTTATGGCGAAGAAAAGAAAGACGCGATTCTGAATGCGGTGCGCGAGGTTGCAGGTGCAATCACCGCAGCAACCATCACAACCGTGGCTGTGTTCTTGCCGATTTCTTTGGTTGGCGGTCTTGTCGGTGAATTGTTCCGACCATTTGGGTTCACATTCACCATCGCGCTGATCGCTTCACTACTCGTTGCGCTAACCATCGTGCCAGTGCTTGCTTATTGGTTCTTGAAGCCAAAGCACAGCTTTGCAGAAGGCACAAACCTTGAGGCAGCGATTGAAAAAGTTCGCCAAGACGAAGAAGCCCGTGAACGCAAGAGTTGGTTGCAGCGGGCCTACCTTCCGGTGCTGCGAGGCACCCAGCGCCGCCCTTGGATCACCCTCGGTTCAGCCGTTTTGGTCTTGTTCCTAACTTTTGGCATGGGTGGTTTCTTGAAGACCGACTTTATCGGCTCTGGTGGCAGTAACGGATTCCTCATTAATCAAACCTTGAAACCTGGAGCAAGCATTGAAGAGCAATCTGCAGCGGCAGCAAAGCTCGAGACCGTTCTTGACAAGCACTTCGTCAAGGGCAATGGTGCCAAAGATGTCGAAAGCTGGATCACCACGATTGGCTCAAGCGGTGACGGCCGCGTGGCCCTTGGCGGCGCTGCCGGTGGCATTCAGTTTCAGGTAACTTCAGTCGATGGTGTCGACTCAAAGAAGCTTCAAGACACCCTCACAACTGAGTTTGCTGCTCTGAGCGACGTGGGTACCGTTGAGTTTGCCTCTGGTAACGGGCAATCATTTGGCGGCTCATCGACCATTGACGTAAACGTTTTGGCGCCTGACGATGCCACGCTCGAAAAGGCCGTTGCCGTGCTCGAAGCGAAACTAACTGGCGTTGCCGGCACAAGCGCCCCAACAGACACGTTGGCTAAGAAGCAACGCACCTTGCAGATCACAGTGAATCGTTCGGCCGCAGCCGCGGTAGGTCTCACCGAAATCGCAGTAACCGGTCAGGTGGCAAATGCAGTGCATCCGTCTTCTTTGGGTTCAGTGAACATCGCGGGAATTTCGACTCCGGTATACGTTGTAAAAACAGACCTGGTAGACACCGTAACCAAAGTCAAAAACGTTCAGATCATGACCTCGTTTGGCCCGGTAGCGCTATCAAAACTGGCTGCGGTCACCGAAGAGACTGTTCCGGCCTCAATCACCACTCAAAAAGGCAGCCGCGAGGCAACCGTGTCACTCACGCCAACCGATGCAAAGCCTGACCTGGGCAAGATCAACGGTGAGGTTTCTAAGCGCCTAGACACCCTGACCTCAACAGCCAGCGCCGGCGAGAAACTGCCCGCTGGCGCAACCATCGACTTGGGTGGTGTGACCAAACAGCAGGCCGATTCGTTCTCACAACTTGGCCTAGCACTTTTGGCAGCGATTGCGATTGTGTTCATTGTTATGGTTGCCACTTTTGGAAGCATCATTCAGCCGTTGATTTTGTTGGTTTCGATTCCGTTCGCAGCCACCGGAGCAATCGGTTTGTTGCTTATTACTGACACCGCACTGGGCGTGCCGGCCATTATCGGCATGTTGCTGCTGGTTGGTGTTGTAGTAACCAACGCAATCGTGCTCATCGACCTGATCAACCAATATCGCAAGCAGGGTCGCGAACTAAACCAGGCGATTATGGATGGAGCGCGTCAACGCCTGCGCCCGATCTTGATGACAGCCTTAGCGACGATCTTTGCCCTGATTCCAATGGCCATTGGCCTAACCGGCAGCGGTGGCTTTATTTCGAAGCCGCTAGCGATTGTGGTTATCGGTGGGCTATTCTCGTCAACCATTTTGACGCTGGTGATCGTGCCTGTGCTCTATGAACTGGTTGAAGGCGGCAAAATCAAGCGCGCCGCAAAGCGATTGGCAAAGCGCGCCGCGAAGCGGTCAACAACGCTCGAAACCGCCAAATAAAGCGGTTATCTAGCTTGCAAAGCTAATTGCTGCCTCGGCGGTAAAATTGGGGCTTACGGCAGAAATGTCGTAGGCCCCATTTAGCTTTTGGATTGTGAAAAAAATGACAGAGAACCTTGTTTGGATCGACTGCGAAATGACGGGCCTCGACCCTCAACGCGATTGTCTGGTTGAGATTGCCGTTGTGGTGACCAACTCAGAGCTTGAGCTATTGCACCCTGGGCTAGACGTAATCATTAAACCTCGACCAGATTCGCTTGCGGGCATGAACGATTTCGTGCGTAACATGCACACCACGTCGGGTCTAATAAATGAATTCGATGGCGGTGTATCGGTTGAAGAAGCCGAAGAGAAGGTGCTCGAATACATTAGTCAATGGGTTACCACCGAAAAATCGGCTCCCCTAGCAGGCAACAGCATCGGCACCGACCGAATGTTTCTTAACCGATACATGCCGAATCTTGACAGCTATCTGCATTACAGAAACATTGATGTTTCAAGCATCAAAGAACTTACCCGCCGCTGGTTTCCGAGCGTATATTTCAAAGTTCCTAAAAAAGACTCAGGTCACCGGGCGCTTGCCGACATTCTTGAGTCAATCAATGAGTTGCGTTTTTATCGCAAAGTGGTCTTTGTCGAATCAGCGTTGAGCAACCACGAAATCGACTTGGCAATAGAGTCTTTGGGCAAATAGCGGCATTAGACGCTGACACGGGTTTGCGATTCTGCTAAACTTTTCAAGTTGCTTGGCACACCAAGGCCATGCAAGCATCGAGAAATCGATCAATGGTGGGTATAGCTCAGCTGGTAGAGCACCTGGTTGTGGTCCAGGGGGCCGCGGGTTCAAGTCCCGTTACTCACCCGAGCACCGAGAGCGGTGCTCGAAAGTTATCTTCAGGGGACTTTCGGGCAACGATCTGTGCGAGACCACGCTAGTGCCGAGAGACTTGAGGCTGCCGAAGGCTCCGCGCAAACAAAAAGACCTCCCACGGGAGGTCTTTTTGTTTAACTTTTGCGCCGAAGGGCAGTGGCTAGGCTTGGTTGGCTCGCTCGATTATGAGCTCGCGCACGCGACCAGCATCGGCCGAACCCTTCATTGCCTGCATAACAGCGCCGATTACGGCACCTGCAGCCTGCAGCTTGCCTTCTCGAATCTTTTCGAGCACGTCAGGTTGCTTAGCCAGGGCAGCGTCTATGGCCTCAAGCAAGGCGCCGTCATCGCTAACAACCTCAAGACCACGAGCCGAGACCACTTGGGCTGGTGAACCTTCGCCAGCTAGCACATAGGTTAGAACTTCGCGGGCCAGTCGGTCGTTAATCTTGCCAGCCTCAACCAGTGTCGCGAGCTCTGCAACTTGCGCTGCCGTGATGTTTAACTCAGAAACGTCTTTGTCTTCGCTGTTGGCAAGGCGAGCCAACTCGCCTGTCCACCATTTGCGGGCCGCCTGCGGCTTGGCGCCGGCTTCAACGGTTGCGACTAGCTGATCGAGCAGACCAGCGTTTACTACGTCACGAAACTCTAAATCGCTGAAATCCCACTCGTCTTGCAAGCGGCGACGACGCAGTGCAGGGTTTTCAGGCAAGGTCGCGCGAATCGATTCGATCCAGTCAACGCTAGGTTGCACAGGCACCAAGTCTGGCTCAGGAAAATATCTGTAGTCATCGGCATCTGACTTTGGGCGACCAGCGCTGGTAGCGCCTTTGTCTTCGTGCCAGTGGCGGGTTTCTTGAGTGATGGTGCCACCATTTGCCAGAATGTGCGCTTGGCGCTGAATCTCGTAGCGCACTGCGCGTTCGATTGAACGCAGTGAGTTAACGTTTTTAGTTTCGGTGCGAGTGCCGAGTTTTGCCTCACCGTGCGGGCGCAGCGAAACGTTGGCATCACAGCGCACGTTTCCGCGCTCCATGCGGGCGTCTGAGACGTTCATAGCCTTGACCATCTCGCGAATCAGGCGCACATAGGCAGCTGCTAGCTCGGGGGCTTCAGCACCAGCGCCATAAACAACTTTGGTCACAATCTCAACCAGTGGCACGCCTGCGCGGTTGTAGTCAACTAGTGAATACTCTGCGCCCTGAATGCGGCCCGTGTTACCGCCGATGTGAGTTAGCTTGCCAGCATCTTCTTCCATGTGGGCACGTTCGATTTCGATCGTGAACTTGTTGCCACTAGGAACCTCAACTTCAATGGCACCCTCGAATGCGATTGGTTCGTCAAACTGCGAGGTCTGAAAGTTTTTGGCCAAGTCGGGGTAGAAATAGTTTTTGCGTGCGAATCGGCCATTTGGCGCGATCTGACAACCTAGTGCCAAACCAATCGCGATGCTCGATTCGACCGCCTTCTTGTTGACCGCTGGCAATGAACCAGGCAGGCCGATGCAAATCGGGCAAACGTTAGTGTTCGGCTCATCACCAAAGACGTTTGCGCAGCCACAGAACATTTTGGTGTTGGTGTTCAGTTCAATGTGAACTTCGAGGCCAATAACAACCTCGAACTGCTCAAGTGCTTTCTCATAGTTCATCAACTCAGGCTTAGCCATTAGAAACCACCCTTTGCAATAAGGTCGTGAAGGTCAGGGGCTTGGCTCATCATGTCGTGACCCCAGGTTGCTTCTTGAAGCGCCTCGAGCGCTGCTCCAACGTGATAAAGGCGGGCATCTTCGCGAGCAGGTGCTAAGAACTGAATGCCAACCGGCAGGCCATCTTCGCTAGCCACTCCGTTAGGAATCGAAATGCCCGGAATGCCAGCAAGGTTTGCAGGAATCGTAGCGATATCGTTTAGATACATCGCAAGCGGGTCTTCAACTTTTTCGCCCAACTTAAATGCTGTGGTTGGTGCGGTTGGTGAAACCAAAACATCGGCTTTGTCAAAGGCAGCCGCAAAATCACGCTGAATCAAGGTGCGCACCTTTTGAGCGCTGCCGTAGTAAGCATCGTAATAGCCGCTTGACAAGGCGTATGTGCCAAGAATAATGCGGCGTTTAACCTCAGGACCAAAGCCGGCCTCGCGGGTTGCTGCCATCACTCGCTCGATGGTTGGGTTGCCTTCGGGGGCAACCCGCATTCCGAAGCGCACAGAGTCGAACTTGGCTAGGTTCGACGAAGCTTCAGCAGGCAAAATCAGGTAATACGCTGCAATTGCGTATTCAAAACTTGGGCAAGAAACCTCAACGATTTCGGCACCCGCCTCAACAAGCAGCTGAAGGCTTTGGTTGAACCGCTCAGTGACGCCAGCTTGAAAACCAGCACCGGTCAGCTCTTTAATAACGCCGATGCGCATTCCTTTGACATCGAGCTTCTTAGCCGCTTCAGTCATCGAGCCGAGCGACTCAGGCAATGACGTGCTGTCGTGCGGGTCGTGCCCCGCAATCACATCTTGAAGCAAGGCGGCATCAAGAACATTGCGGCTTACCGGGCCAATCTGGTCGAGCGAACTCGCCAACGCGATCAGGCCGTAGCGCGAAACTGCGCCGTAGGTCGGCTTGATGCCGACAGTGCCGGTGACAGAAGCTGGGAATCGAATCGAACCACCGGTGTCTGAACCAATTGCAATCGGCGCGAGGTAACCAGCAACCGCAGATGAAGAACCGCCGCCCGATCCACCTGGAATGCGATCTAGTGCCCACGGGTTGCGCGAAGGGCCATAAGCCGAAAACTCGGTTGAAGAACCCATTGCGAACTCATCGAGGTTGGTTTTGCCTAAAATCGGCATGCCGGCGTCACGCAACTTGCGCACCACGGTTGCGTCATAGGGCGGAATCCATCCCTCAAGAATTTTTGAACCCGCAGTGGTTGGCGCATCAGTTGTGGTGAGGTTGTCTTTG
>CAISOV010000054.1 GCA_903887175.1 uncultured Micrococcales bacterium | reverse complement strand
TGGCGATTATCAAAACTAAGAATCGCGCAACAATCTTTGCTGAAGTAGCCACTAGGTAGAGCGCCACTAAGAACCCGAAGAAACTAGATATCAAGCCAAGGTTGAAGAAGATTGCCAAAACCAACGACGCGAGCATGAGTGCGGCAGTGACATAAGGCAATCTTGCGGTGAAGAAGATGGCGGCGGCGATCGTTGCCGTAACTGCCAGCGACCACATGGAATCAAACGAATACTCGATGGCGCTAAAGATGATTAGAAAAATGGTCGAAATGACCACATTTGGAAGCCAATGCCTGCTCTGGATCCACCGAATCAACGTGGCCTCCTAAGACAAAAAGGTGGCTCCCCGACTTGGACTCGAACCAAGAACCCTCCGGTTAACAGCCGAATGCTCTGCCAATTGAGCTATCGAGGAATGTGTCTTTCGACAACTAGAAAACAATAGCAAATAAACCACTAATAACCAAGTTGAGGGTCGACGAGCCCAACTAGATCACCATCTGAAAAAAAAGCCGCCACATTCGCCGAAATCCGTTTGGCAAAGAGCCTGACAACCATGGGGCGAGTGTCAGCGGTGTGAGGCGTGATAATCAGATTTGGTGCGTTCCAGAGCGAATGCCCATCGGGCAAAGGCTCAGGATCAGTGACATCGATACCCGCACCAGCAATGCTGCCTGAAACCAGAGCCTGCTCTAAATCTTTGGTCACAACCATTGGCCCACGGGCAATGTTCACTAGATAAGCAGTGGACTTCATCAATTCGAAGCGACGCGCATTGAACAACGAGGTGGTTTCAGGAGTCAACGCCGCAGCTAGTATCACAACATCGGCAGCAGGCAAGACCTCGTCGAGCTGCTCAAATGGCAATGTTCTAGAGGCCCCCGGCATGTTGCCCGAAACCCTTTTGCGAATTACCGTGACATCGGTCTTAAATGGCCGCAATAGCTCAAGCAACTCTTCGGTGATGCCGCCACCACCGACGATCAGCACGTTGCTTTCATAGACGCTAACAGCGAACTGCCTGCCCCAGGTTTTTGCGAGCACACGCTCCGGAATAGCTCGGCATAGCGCAAGCGTCAGTGCAAGTGCGTGTTCGGCAACTGGTTCGCGGTAACAACCTTTGGCGCTCGTGAAAATTATCGGCTTCTTGGCGTTGGAGTTTTCTGCGATGATTTCGGCAAAAGCGTCGACGCCGGCAAAAGGCAGTTGCACCCACTCAAGTTGCGGGTTTGCGCGCAAGACTTGAGCCAATTCTTGCGGCGCATGGTAGTTAGTCCACACCATTGCTCGCACCTGGTCTGAAAGTGGCGCTACCGTACCTGCACTAGCCGTAACAGCAGCCTCGTATTCTTCGAAAGACTTCGGCTCGATCGCAACGAGGTTAGTCATCGAAGAGACCTTCGTTGTGCTTCGATTTGAATGAGCTGCGCAGAAATTTCGCGATACTCAGCAGGACTCTGGCTTGGATCAATTCGCCGCAATGCAGCAAGTAGGTTATTTTTCTCACGATTCAGCACCACATCGAGAGCACGCATCATGACCCCCTCTGCATAGGCTGCAACACCAGCTTGATCACTTACCGGTAATGGTGTGACAGCAATTTCACGTAACAAGGGAGCGAGTTCGTCAGGCAGAATTGCTGCGATGGCGCGCAAATATTCGTTCTGACCCTTCGCTATTAGATCGGGGTTGGTGGCCAATGCTCCAACGATTGCCCGACCAAGTTCGGCGTGCGCAGGTGCACTAAAACCAGCTGCCGCGATGCGTTCAAATACGTTTTGAGGCATAACTCCAGGCAACTGCACCAAAACCACCAAAGTAGTTCGTTCCATGCGGTTTATCGGGTCGTTTAGATTTACTGAAGCAAATTGAACACTCGTTGCGCCCTCTTGAAGAGTCGGCGGCTCAATGTTTTCAAAATTTGTCGCTGGTGGCGCGTCTTCAACTCGAAGCTTCGACACGGCGTCGCGAGCTGCAAACTGCGAGGCGGTCTTTACAAAATTCGCAACCTCGTTTGAATCGAGATTGGTCCAACCAGCCAGCTCACGAACATATGATGATCGGGTAGCTAGATCTGTAATGCCAGCGACCACAGGCGCCGCGGCTCGCGCTGCTGCAACTTGCCCTTCAAGCGTGTTGAGGTCAAATTTGGCAAGTTTCTGCTTGATTGCAAACTCAAAGAGCGGGCGTCTGGCAGCAATCATCGCTAAAACTGCTTCGTCGCCCCGCGAAGATCGCAAATCGCACGGGTCAAGGCCGTCTGGACCAACCGCAACATAGGTAGCGGCATTGAACTTGTGGCTGTCGGCATAAGCCCGCATAGCTGCCTTTTGGCCGGCAGCGTCTGGGTCAAAGGTGAATATTACTTCGGCGGGAACATCTGCTTCGCTGCTGAGCAGGCGCGTCAGAATGCGAATGTGGTCGTCGCCGAAAGCTGTTCCACAAGTTGCAACAGCCGTTGTTACGCCAGCGAGGTGACAAGCCATCACGTCTGTGTAACCTTCAACCACAACAACCTGTTGCCGCTTCGAGATGTCGCGTTTTGCCAAATCTAAACCATAAAGAACTTGCGACTTGTGATACACCGCCGTATCAGAAGTGTTTAGATATTTCGGACCATTATCGTCATCAAAAAGTTTGCGTGCACCAAAGCCGATCACCGCAGCCGTCGCGTCTCGAATCGGCCAAATCAGGCGGCCACGAAACTTGTCATAGATACCTTTATCGCCCATCGAAGCGAGCCCTGCGGTTACCAGTTCTTCGGCTGTGAACCCTTGAGAGGTTAGATGGTCGCTTAGATTGCGCCAACCCTGCGGAGCATAGCCAACGCCGAAAAGCTTGGCGGCATCTCGATCGAAACCCCGGCCCGCTAGAAAATCGCGCCCAGTGGCGGCACCTTCAGTGCTTAGCTGTGCCTCGAAATAAGCTGCAGCAGCTGCATTTGCCTCGAGAATTCTGGCACGCTGACCATAACTCGGGTCTGCGGCGCCCTCTTCGTATGTCAGAGTGAAGCCGATTTTGCCAGCAACTTTTTCTACGGCTTCGGTGAAACTCAGGTTGTCTAGCTTTTGAACAAACTTATAAACATCGCCACCCTCACCGCACCCAAAGCAGTGATAAAAACCCTGTGACGGTCGCACATTGAACGATGGCGATTTTTCATCGTGAAATGGGCACAGCCCCTTTAGTGAGCCAACTCCCCCAGTGCGAAGAGCAACGTATTCACCAACAACATCGGCTATGTTAGTGCGCGCCTTGACAGCTTCGATGTCTTTTGCGCTTATCTTGCCTGCCATGTGAAAAGTCTAGTTTGCTTCAGCGAACAAGCTTGTGATGAAGGTTCAAAGCGCTCTGGTCAGTTAGTGATGCAATCTGGTCAACAACCACTCGTCGTTGTGCAGCTTCACCCTGTGCCTGCTGCCAAGATTTCGCCTGAATCACATCTAACTCGGCACCGTTGCTCGCTAAAAGAGCATCAGCAAGTTCAGACAAAATTGCTCGTTGCCACTCATAGAAAGGTCGACGTGATTCGTGCGACATCAAGAATGCCGAAACCAAACCTTTTAGCACCGAAATTTCTGCCGAAACCATTTCTGGAACGACTACTCCCGAACCAAACCTGGTTAGAACCGCGTTCGAGGCCTGATCGAAAATAAAGTCGGTTGTTTGCCCCACAAAGCGACCGATCAAAGAACTTGATAGATTCTTGAGCCGCCCAAGCGCCGCCCACGAGTGATCAAAGGCATCAGGCCAAAACTCTAGTGCCATCAAGTTTTCGAGCGCCTCTTCAAGTTGCACCTCGGCCAGCAAACCGCCGTTCCAGTGAGCAATCTTTTCGAGAAGTTCACTTCGCGCAGCAGCGTCGGCTATCACGGCCAAATCAATGTATCCGGCAACAACCGCGTCTTCGAAATCGTGAACCGAATAGGCAACGTCGTCGGCGAAGTCCATTACCTGAGCCTCAGCGCATTTCAAAAGATCGGGTGCGCCCTGGCGAATCCATTCGAAAATTTGTCGGTCATCTTCATAGACACCAAATTTTGCGCTTCGGTCGGCCCCTGCATCAATAACAGCTGAAGATTGAGTCCAAGGGTACTTGCAGGTGGCATCTAGCGATGCACGGGTTAGGTTCAGACCTAGTGCTTGACCGTCTGCTGACAAAACTTTTGGTTCGAGTCGGGTCAGCAGACGTAAAGTTTGGGCGTTGCCCTCAAAACCACCAAATTCAGCAGCCCAATCGTTAAGTGCACGTTCCCCGTTGTGCCCAAAAGGAGGGTGACCTAGGTCGTGCGCCAAACAAGCCATGTCAACAAGGTCAGCATTGAGGCCCAGGTCTACGCCCATCTCACGGCCGATTTGCGCCACTTCGAGTGAATGAGTCAATCTAGTGCGCGCATAGTCACCGTTGGCGGGTGACAGCACTTGAGTTTTTGCACCCAACCGGCGCAATGCAGAAGAATGCAAAACCCTCGCACGGTCACGGGCGAACTCGCCGCGACGAGAACCAGTTTTGCGATCTTCTGTTAAAAAACGCTCGCGGTCAAAGTCGCTGTATCCAGCTTCTGGCTCGCGCTCACTCATTAGGTTCAATCTGGCTAACCACCTGAAACACTCAGCTCAGCCTCAAGCAAAGTCGACGCCTGCACCCCTTGAAGTTCACGTGATTCGAGCCAATGTTCTGGCAAAGCAGTGCGCTTCTGGCCGCCCAAGCGACCACGAGGCCCCTCAGCTAGCTCACCGGGATACGGTTCATCAAAATCAAGTGTGGCCAAAATGTCATCCATGTGGTTTAAAGATTCAACCTGCGCCAACGAAGTTCTGAAGTCGCCACCAACAGGGTAACCCTTGAAGTACCAAGCAACATGTTTGCGAATATCGCGGCAAGCTCTAGCCTCGTCACCGTCGAAGAATTCAATCAGCAGCAGTGTGTGCCGCTTGAAATAATCCGCCACGAGGCCCAAGTTTGGTTGCACAATGTCGATAGCCACATCGGTGTTGGGGTCGAGTGCATAAGCGTCAAAAGCCTTCTGCAGATCAGCAAACAACCACGGGCGACCAAGGCAGCCGCGCCCAACCACAACGCCATCAACGCCGGTTTCGCGCATCATGCGAATAGCATCAGCTGCAGACCAAATATCGCCGTTGCCCAGCACCTGAACATCTGGCAGTGACTCGCGCAGCTGCGCAATAGCCTGCCAATCTGCTTGACCTGAATAGTAATCATTAGCCGTGCGCCCATGAAGCGCCACAGCGGCAACTCCAGCATCGCGTGCCGCTTTGCCCGAATCTAAATAGGTTAGGTGATCTGCGTCAATTCCCTTGCGCATTTTGATGGTTACTGGAACATCACCGGCAGCCCGCACGGCCGCGTTCACAATGCTCGCAAACAGATCACGCTTCCAGGGCAAAGCTGCTCCCCCACCCTTGCGCGTAACTTTCGGAACAGGGCATCCGAAATTCAAATCAATGTGATCAGCGCGGTCTTCAGCCACCAACATTGTCACAGCTTCGCCCACAGTTTTTGGGTCTACCCCATAAAGCTGAACAGACCGCGTGCTCTCGCTCGAGTGATGCCCGATGAGTCTCATCGACTCTTCGGTGCGCTCAACCAGGGCACGCGAGGTAACCATCTCAGAAACGAACAACCCGCTGCCAAATTCGCGACACAGCCGGCGATAGGCAGTGTTCGTGATGCCTGCCATTGGAGCCAAAACAACGGGAGTGTCTATGGCTATCGACCCATATTGCAGGGCTGGCTTAGCGTCAGTTGTGTGCGAAGAAGCGGTCATAGTTAGCCGAGCAGTTTGGCGCCTAGATATTCACGAAGTTTTGATAATGAAACACGTTCTTGAGCCATGGTGTCACGCTCGCGAACAGTAACAGCTTGGTCATCGAGCGATTCAAAGTCGATGGTGATGCAAAACGGTGTGCCGATTTCGTCTTGGCGACGGTAGCGGCGGCCGATTGCACCCGAGTCATCAAAATCAATGTTCCAATAGCCACGAAGTTCTGCAGCCAAATTACGAGCCATTGGCGAAAGGTCTTCGTTACGCGAGAGCGGCAACACAGCAGCCTTGACTGGCGCTAAACGGTAGTCGAGACGCAGCACGGTGCGCACATCAACACCGCCCTTTGTGTTTGGCGCTTCGTCTTCGTGATATGAATCGACCAAGAACGCCATCAACGAACGAGTGAGGCCCGCAGCCGGTTCGATAACGTATGGAATCCAGCGTTCATTCTTGGTCTGATCAAAATAACTAAGGTCAACGCCAGATTCACGCGAGTGGGTGCGCAGATCGAAGTCTGTGCGGTTTGCGATGCCTTCAAGCTCACCAAACTCTGAGCCGGTGAAACCAAAACGATATTCGATGTCAACAGTGCGCTTCGAATAATGTGAAAGCTTTTCGGCAGGGTGTTCAAACAAACGAAGATTGTCTGGATTGATTCCCAAGTCGGTGTACCAGTTCATGCGCTGTTCGATCCAATAGTCATGCCACTGTTCATCGGTGCCTGGTTCAACAAAAAACTCCATCTCCATCTGCTCGAACTCGCGAGTTCTGAAAATGAAGTTGCCAGGTGTGATTTCGTTGCGGAAAGATTTGCCAATCTGGCCGATACCAAATGGAGGCTTGATTCGCGCAGCGCTCAAAACGTTTGCGAAGTTCACAAAAATGCCTTGGGCAGTTTCTGGCCGCAGATAGTGCAAACCAGACTCATCTTCGGTCGGGCCAAGGTGAGTTTTGAGAAGACCGTTGAACATCTTGGGTTCGGTCCAAATGTCTTTGCCACCACAATTCGGGCAGGCAATCTCAGTCATGCCCTGAGGTGCGCGGCCTTTCTTTTCTTCAAATGCTTCTTCGAGGTGATCTTGACGAAAGCGTTTGTGACAACTTGTGCACTCGATTAGCGGATCAACGAATTCAGCTACGTGACCCGAGGCCTCCCAAACCCGACGCGGCAGAATCACAGATGAGTCAAGACCCACAATGTCTTCGCGACTGTTGACCATGGTGCGCCACCAAGCGCGCTTGATGTTTTCTTTCAGCTCAACACCTAGGGGTCCGTAGTCCCAAGCCGATCGACTGCCACCATAGATTTCGCCAGCCTGAAAGACAAAGCCGCGGCGTTTAGCCAAAGAGATTACTGCGTCAAGACGATTTGGGGTTGCCACAAGTGCTCCGGGTTCTAGTTGAGGTGCGTGCGGGCCTTTAGACCTGCGAAGTTACTAGTTTAGTTTGCTGAAGACTGATTGGCCACGGATGGCGCATCTACAGCGCCGCCAAACCTGCGCGAGCGCGAACCGAATTGTTCGATGGCCTGCCATAGGTGACTGCGGTTGAAATCTGGCCAAGGCGTGTCTAAGAAGACAAATTCAGCATATGCCGATTGCCAGAGCAAGAAGTTGCTCACTCTTTGTTCGCCTGAACTTCGCAGAAACAGGTCAACATCTGGCAGGTATGAACTGTTGAGGTACCTACCCACGGTCTTCTCGGTGATGCTGCCGGGTTTGAGTTTTCCATCGGCAACATCGGCGGTAATTGCATTGATTGCGTCTGTGATTTCGATGCGAGAGCCATAGTTGACGCACATTGTTAGCGTTAGGCGCGAGTTTCTCTCAGTTAGCTTCTCTGCAGCCTGAAGTTCATTCACAACTGAACCCCATAACTTTGGCCTGCGACCAGCCCAGCGAATGCGAACACCCCAATGGTTTAGCTGGTCTCTGCGCCTTCGAAGCACTTCGCGGTTAAAGCCCATTAAGAATCGAACCTCATCAGGTGAGCGTTTCCAGTTCTCAGTTGAGAAAGCATAGACGGTCAAGTGAGTTACACCGGCTTCAAGGGCGCCAGCCACCACATCGAGCAGAGCTGCTTCGCCAGCCTTGTGACCTTCAACACGGGTCAATCCTCGAGCGTTAGCCCACCTTCCGTTGCCATCCATGACGATTGCAACGTGTTTTGGCACGGCAGTTTGAGGGGCTACAAAGTCAGGCAATGCCAAATCGGTGCGTTGCAGCGGCAAGTAGCCAGTTTGTGGGTCAATGATCCAACTCAATGGCTGTTCCTAACGCTCAACATGTTCTAGCGATTTTAGGCCGCGTTCAATGTGCCAACGGCTATAAGCTGCAACGATACCTGAAGCTGAAAGTGCTGTGCTTTCGACACTCGCTTCAAGCAACAGCCAATCGCCAGTCATTAACGCAGCTAGGTGGTTTCGTGTGGCTGGTTCAATCACTGCCATGCCCGGTGCCCGACAACTGTCGCAGAGCACACCGCCAAGTTGCATTGAAAAGGCAGAATGCTCGCCTGCTTTGACGCACACCGAACATTTTTCAAAGTTGGGTGCCCAACCAGCAATTGAGAGCGCCCGCAACAAATAGGAATCAAGAATTAAAGACGATGCATGCTCGACTCTTGATAGTGAACGCAAAGCCCCAACAAGCAAAAGATATTGTTGAGGTGATGATTCATCACCGGTGAGTTTCTCGGCAGTCTCAACTATTGCTGTGGCTGCCGTGTATGCGCCATAATCGGCGATAATCTCGCGGCCATAAGACGAAAGCGTTTCAACCTGGCTCACAATGTCTAGGCTGCGACCTTCAAATAGCTGAACGTCAATCACCATGAATGGCTCGAGTCTTGAACCAAACTTAGAAGTTGTGCGCCGCACACCTTTTGCGACAGCCCTAATCTGGCCGTGATATCGAGAAAGCATCGTGACAATGCGGTCGGCTTCACCCAAGTTGTGGGTTCTGAGCACAACCGCCTCGTCGCGATAGAGTGGCACGAAACTAGCCCCTGATGGCCCGGTTCACACCTGAGATAACGGCCTTTAGCGAAGCAGTTGCGATGTCGCCGTCAATGCCAACTCCCCACAGCGTGCGACCTTCATACTCAAGCTCAATGTATGCCGCAGCTTGTGAATCGCTGCTCGCACCAAGGGTGTGCTCAACATAATCGAGCAAACGCACCTCTACGCCCTGCTTCGATAAAACATTCAAAAACGCTGAAATCGGGCCGTTTCCGGTGCCATCAACCGAAACCTCACCATTGCCATCACGCAAATTGACCTCAAGATTGACCACGCCATTCATATCGCTCGACGTTCGCATCTTTTTAAGCTCGAAGCGGCCCCACTTTAGTTCAGGTTTTTCGGCAGGCGCAGGCAAATACTCGTCGCTAAAAGTGTGCCAAAGCGCGTCTGAAGTAACTTCACCACCAGCTTGGTCGGTTTTATTTTGAACGACTCGAGAAAACTCGATCTGCAGTTTGCGTGGCAAATCTAGGTTGTGGTCGGC
>CAISOV010000053.1 GCA_903887175.1 uncultured Micrococcales bacterium | reverse complement strand
TGTCGCCAACACGAAACTCTGGAATGTCATTGCGAAGTGACTTGGCATCTACTACATCGAGAATGTGCATTTTTTGTTTCCTTCTGTCACGGCTCGCAGGTCAATGACGGGTAAGTGAGTGTTTCTAAAAGTTTTTAGTTGCGCTCCCCTGCGGCAGAGCAATAGGCAACCTGTCTATTCTGCCACAAAATAAGACGGATGACTACCTCAAAGCAAGGTTTTGAGCCAACTGTCAGTGGCCCGTGGCGGCTATTCGTTTAAGAGGTCTGGTCGAACCTGTCTTGTTCGTTCGACCTGTTGTTCGTGGCGCCACTTTGCGATTGCTGCGTGGTTGCCGCTGAGCAATACTGCAGGCACCTCAAGTTCGCGCCAGATAGCGGGTTTTGTGTAGCTCGGGTATTCAAGCAGACCGTCGCTGTGTGATTCTTCGACAAGACTTTCGGCGTTGCCAATGACACCTGGAACAAGCCTTGCAATGGCTTCAATCATCGCAATAGCTGCCACTTCGCCCCCGTTCAATACGTAATCACCGATGCTTATGAGTCGAACTTCGCCCTTCGACGCAGCGTATTCAACAACACGCTGATCGATTCCCTCGTAACGGCCACATGCAAAAACGATGTGCTTGCGCTGTGCAAGTTCGTGAGCGGTAGCCTGCTTGAAAACTTCACCCGCTGGCGATGTGAAGATAATTACCGGTCGGCCATCGGCATCATTCGAAACATCTTCACCCAAAATCGCATCAAAAGCCTCGCCCCAAGGTTCAGGCTTCATCAGCATGCCAGCACCACCGCCATAAGGCGTGTCGTCTACGGTTTTGTGTTTGTCGTGCGTGTAATCACGCAAGTCGTGAGCTTTGAAGTCGATGATGCCCGCAGCTTGCGCTTTGCCTAGCAACGATAGGTCAAGTGCCTGAAAATACTGAGCAAAAATGCTGATGGCGTCGATGCGCACTTGACTACTCGTCTTCGCTGTATTCAGGGTTTAGGTCTTCGTCAACGTCAGACGCATCGGCTTCTGCTGCACTGCCCTCAGCAGGGGTTGCCACAAGATCGGGCAAAACCTCTTCGAATAGACCAATCGGTGGCGTTACAACAACGGTTCCCGCAGCCATATCTACAACCGGCACTATGGCCTTGACGAATGGCACAAGAACTTCGTCGACCGTAGCTGTTTTTACAACCAAAAGATCTTGAGCCGGAAAATGGTCAACTCGAATTACTTCACCGATTTGTGACCCGTCACGCAATACTTTGAGGCCTACCAGCTGGTGGTCAAACCAGGCATCTTCTTCTTCGGGCAGATCATTTAGGTCTGCGTCGACTAGCAAAATGGCTTTGACAAGAGTTTCGGCGGTGTTGCGGTCAGCGATGTCTTTTAAAAAAAGCACCGGCATAGCGTTGTAAAAACGCAGCTCAGCAACCTCGACTTTTTTGCCGAACCAAGGCGAGCTTTCTGGCACCTGAAGGTCTAGAACTGCGCCCGCAGCAAAACGCTGTTCGGGGCTGTCAGTATAAAGTTCGAGTTTGAATGCGCCTTTTAGGCCGTGGGCCTTAACCAGACGACCAACTCGAAGCGCAGTTTTGTTAGAAGTCACCATCGATAATGTCGACGCGAATCTTCTTGCCATCAGCCAGTGCGTTAACTACTGTGCGCAAAGCTTTGGCGGTGCGGCCGTTGCGCCCGATCACTCGACCAAGATCGTCAGGGTGCACGTGAATCTCAAGCAGGTCGCCCCGCGAGGTTGAGCGTGCAGTGACTGAAGCGTCGTCGGGATTATCGACAACACCCTTGACTAAGTGTTCGAGCGCAGCGGCTAACACGATTTAGGCCTCTTCAGCAGGCGCAGCGGCTTCTTCAGCAGCTGGTGCTTCTTCGGCAGCGGCTTCTTCAGCAGCTGGTGCTTCTTCAGCAACGGCTTCAACTGAAGGTGCCTCAACAGCTGCTTCTTCAACAGCTACTTCTTCTGCAACAATTTCTTCAGCTGCGGCTTCAACAGTCGCTTCATCAACGACTTCCTCTTCAACAACTGCAGGGGCTTCGGCTTTTACAACAATCTCAGCCTTTGGGCGAAGAACGGTTTTCTTTGCAGCGTCTGCAACGAACTCAACCTTGGCAGGCTTGACCTGAACCTTGTTCTCGGCCTTTTCGCCTTTTGATGCCTGAAAGTCGCCGGTTAGCTTTAGCAAAGCTAGAACCTGCTCGGTTGGCTGTGCGCCAACGCTTAGCCAGTACTGCGCACGCTCGTGGTTTACTTCGATGATCGAAGGGTGCTCGGTTGGCACGTAGCGGCCGATCTCTTCGATGGCACGGCCGTCGCGCTTGGTGCGTGAGTCGGCAACTACGATGCGGTAGTGCGGTGAACGGATTTTACCCATTCTCTTTAGGCGGATTTTTACAGCCACAATGCTCCTGATTTTTGTATTGGGGCGAACGTTTCACCGTGAGCGTGGGGGCACACTCGGTGAAGAAAGCTCTAGGGGTTGCCGTTGGCATTCGGTTAGAGGGTCGAACACTAGGCAACCGCTCTATTCTGCCAGATATTGCGCGGTCTGGCAAACATGCTCGAGCTTTTTAAATTCGGATTCGCCCTAGCGGCCTAAACCAAATGCTGAACCCGAGGCTGGTTTTTCGCCGTTGTTAGGGTTTTGAAAGTTTAGACCAGCAGCTTCTGCTGCTCGTTTAGCCGGATTGCCCGACTTCGAGCCACTCTTGCTTTTAGCTTTGGCCTTGTTTTTGCCGGCTGAGCTGCCTCCACCGCCCATGCCTGGCATTGCGGGCATTCCCGGAATTTGCGGCACTCCGCCCTTGGCCACGGTTTTCATCATTTTTGCGGCCTGTTCGAAGCGGTTCACCAATGAATTGACTTCGGTCACAGTCGTGCCGGCACCGCGGGCGATGCGAAGGCGTCTTGATCCGTTAAGAATTTTTGGTTGACGGCGCTCGGCGATGGTCATCGAGCGAATGATGGCTTCGGTGCGGTCGATCTCTTTTTCGTCGAAGTTGTCGAGTTGTTTGCGCATTGCGCCGGCGCCAGGCATCATTCCCAGCATGCTTTTGAGCGAGCCCATCTTGCGAAGCTGCTGCATTTGATCAAGAAAGTCTTCGAGGGTGAACTCGTTTTTGGCCAATTTTTCGGCCATTTCGCGAGCTTCGGCCTCGTCAAAGTTCTTTTGCGTTTGCTCGATCAGGGTGAGAATGTCGCCCATGTCGAGAATGCGGCTGGCCATGCGGTCTGGGTAGAACGGCTCGAAGGCGTCGAGCGATTCACCTGTTGAAGCAAAGATGATTGGTTTGCCGGTGACTGAGGCCACCGAAAGCGCCGCACCACCGCGGGCGTCACCGTCGAGCTTGGTGAGCACAACGCCGGTGATGCCAACACCATCTGCAAACGCCTTGGCAACGTTAACCGCATCTTGACCGATCATCGAGTCGATGACAAAAAGTACTTCGTCAGGGTCAGTGGCCTTGCGAATGTCGCGTGCCTGCTTCATCAACTCTTCGTCGATGCCGAGGCGGCCGGCGGTGTCTACAATGACAACGCTGAACTGCTTTTGAGTGGCGTGCTTGATGGCCTCTTTGGCCACTTTGACTGGGTCGCCAACGCCATTGCCTGGTTGCGGCGCAAAAACGCTAACACCGGCGCGCTCACCAACAACCTGCAACTGGTTCACAGCGTTTGGGCGCTGAAGGTCAGCTGCCACCAGCAACGGAGTTTGACCCTGGTCTTTGAGCCACTTGGCGAGCTTGCCGGCCAAAGTGGTCTTGCCCGAACCCTGCAAACCGGCAAGCATGATCACGGTTGGCGGTTTTTTGGCAAACTGCAAACGACGCTGCTCGCCACCAAGAATCTTCACGAGTTCGTCGTTGACAATCTGCACAACCTGCTGTGCAGGGTTTAGCGACTTCGATACCTCATCGCCCATTGCGCGCTCACGCACCGCAGCCACGAAGTCTTTAACAACCTCAAGGGCAACGTCAGCCTCAAGCAAAGCGCGGCGAATTTCGCGCAGCGTGGTGTCGATGTCGGCGGCGCTAAGGCGACCTTTGCTGCGAAGGCTCTTGAACGTTTCGACTAAACGGTCAGACAGATTGTTAAACATCGAACTCCTTGGGGGTTGGTTTCAAGATTACCAAGTGTCAAACTATTGGCATGGGCTCAGTGCACGAAACTCCGCGAATCGCTTTTGATTCAGCTCGCGCTTTCAATGATTGGCTGGCGCAAAACCATGACCGCGAGGGCGGCATTCTGGTCAGCGGTTTTCGCGCATCGGTTTGCAGCACCACCATGAGTTATGACCAGATGCTCGACGTTGCACTGAGCTGGGGTTGGGTGCCTCGCCCGAGCCGCGACCTCGAGTCGGGTCAGACACTGCTTTGGTTCGAGCCGTTTAATTACAAGGATGCCCTCTCGGCCACCCACCGCTCAAGACTGCAGGTCTTGCACGCCGCTGGTCGCTTGCGCCTGCCGGCGCTCAAGCTGCTCGACTATTAGCACTTAGAGCCAGACGGGCCCTGTGCGCACTTCTCGGCCTGAAAGAACGCAAACTCATCGGCTTTGGTGAAGGTTCTGGCCTGCGCGTTCATGTTCTGACCGGAGGTCGCACCTAGGACCAAAAAGCGTTTTGCTTACGCGATTGCCTTTTTCAAGAATGTTCAATGCTTTCGATGCAGAAATAAGACAAATGTTTAGTGCCTGAAAGGGAACTTCGATAGGCCTTTACTTACGAAAGATCCTTTACAGAGAAAAACATTTTGAAGGGTGGGTTCCGCTATTTGCAAACCTCGGTCTTCTCCACCGTAGGAGTAAGTCACATAAAAGGATTTATATTTCGTACTTGTGCAAACCTTTGCCCTTTCCGATTGGCCGAAAGGATGCCTCAAGATTTGAATCGCCATCGATGCGACAACTATTTTTGAGTCGGCAACGCCGGTTGGTTTCAAAAAATCGAGCGAACCCAAGAACGTACCTGATCTAACCCCATCTCGAGTTCCAAAGAATTTTAGACTTGAAAGGCATGCAATTTCGGATGCTTGAATACGCACTTCTAGAAAAATTCTTCTAATCTGTCGAGTAGCTGCCGACAAAGTTGAAAAAGTCGCATTTGATGTTGACTGGCATACTTTACCGTCAGCAGTCGCAGACTCACCATACGAAAATGTGGACGCGAGCAACAAAGTCACGCACAGTGAACTTACCAATTGGGCTGTTTTTCCTACTGGCATGTCGGCGCCACCCAAGTGGTGGTGAAATTTGTATTACCAGTCACATTGCTAGTGGTTTGGCAGAGCGCCCCAGCCGTACCAGTTTGATATTTAGTATGTGGTTGGCTGGAAATAATGTGGAAAATCGAGTCGGCAGCCGTTTCGGCCGTAACATTTGACCAAATCACTTCCCCGTAGTCATCGAAGTAAGAGCTTGATTTCTCCACAATCCACTCGGCAGTTGCTCCATTGAACGACCACCCTGCTGGCCCCGTTAAGTGGCACGCCAGCGCACCTCCTGCCACTGACTGATCATCGAAGTAAAAATATGCCGTATTCGTGCTGCGCTGGTAACTCATGTTCTGATAAACCGTATGTCCGACTGGGACTGGTGCTGTTGAACCGCAAAGAGGTAATGGATATTGCTTTGCAGCAAACTCGGTAAACGGGAGCCATCCGGGAAAGATGCCCGAACTGTCGTAAAAATTACACCGCGTTAAACCCTGTTGCAGCAGGTCATTAGCGTTATACGTATCGCCGCCCAATCCAATCCAAATTGACGAAGTTGAATAGAAGTTGCAACTAGTAGAGATTTGAGGCACTACAAAATTCGCCTTTATAGCAACATACGTGCTCGCAGTTTGATTTATGGTGCCCACCTCCCATCCGCCCCAACTTGAATCGTACTGTGTGCTGGCAAGTGTCCCCGATGCAGGCAGCCTTAAACGCAAACTAGGTTCGCTTGGGCGATCGTAATCGCTATACGTTGCATTCCAAGCCTCTAAAGCCGCAGCTTCTATTGGTCTTGGTTCAATGTCGTACTGCGCTAGCTGCTGAGCGGTCGCCGTAATTGGGTCAAAATCCTCTGGCGGATAAGGAACCGACAGTACACTGCCGTCAGGAAGATCGTACGTGTATAGCTGACCGCCATCAGGAAAATCAGCGACGAGAGCACTGATGGTTATAGTTACATTGGCTTCAGTCGAAACCGGAGGTAAATCGTCAGCAAGAGCTGAGGTGGCCGCGCCCACTGAAATGAGTGCGCTGGCTGCAGCAATAGAAATGAATTTTCGTATGGCTTTCATAAATCCCCCAAAGTCGCTTTCCCCTCGAAAGCTCGTTGCCTAAGCGTAACACATGGGTTGAACTTCACTCACCAATAAGATTTCGCACAAGTAGCTGCTACTAAATTAGGGCTATTGCCCGACGAGGCCCAGAGCGAACTGGTCAGCTACGAAGACCGCGAAGTCGTTGACACCTTCGCCGAAACCGATGAGTTTGACTGGCACGCCGAGTTCTTTTTGAATCGTGTAAACAATGCCACCCTTGGCTGTGCCATCAACCTTGGTTAGCACAACACCGGTTATTCCGGCTGCCTCGGCGAAGGCCTTGGCCTGAACCAGGCCATTTTGCCCTGTGGTGGCGTCGAGCACGAGAAGGGTTTCGCTAACGCGAGCGTTCTTTTCGATAACCCGGCGAATCTTGCCCAGTTCGTCCATCAAACCCTGCTTGTTTTGCAAGCGACCCGCAGTGTCGATAATGACGATGTCGGCTTTGTCTTCGATAGCTGTTTCGACAGCTTTGAAAGCAACTGAGGCCGGGTCTTGGCCATCGGTCTCGCCTGCGACGAGCTTGGCCCCGGCGCGCTGCGCCCAAGTTGCCACCTGTTCAACCGCCGCCGCTCTAAAAGTGTCGGCAGCGCCAATCACAACCTGCCAGTCACCCTCGGCAAGCCATTTGGCTAGCTTGCCGATCGTTGTGGTCTTGCCAACTCCGTTGACGCCAACCACGAGAAACACATAGGGCAGGTTGGGGCCGTCAAGGTTGAGTGCGCGGTTCGGAGCGTCAAGGGCATCGCTCAAGACACGAACCAAGATTGCCTTCAGCTCGGCCTCACTTGAAGCACCCTCGGCCTTAGCGATGACCTTGACCTGACGAACCACCTCGGCGGCTGCGAGCACACCAAAGTCGGCGAGAATCAGAATGTCTTCGAGGGTGCTTAGGTCTTCAGCGTCAAACTTGGCTCCGGTAAACATCGAGCGAATGCGCGAGGCAAAACTGCGGCTGCCACCGTTGGTGGTCGACGCGCCGGTTTCAGACCCTGGCTTGGTCGGCTCGACGATGGTGAAGCCGGCGGTCGCTGTTGCTCCGGCCTGAGCCGCGCCAGCTTGAGTCGCGCCAGCTTGTGCCACGCCGGCAGGTGTCGCGTCAGAAGCAGGTGCTGCCGAAGGGGCATCCGTCGTTTTCTTTTTAAACCAGCTGAAACCTGCCATTAGCGAGCTAGCTCCTCGATGCGCTGACCGACAACGGCCGAGATACCGTCTTGACGCATTGAGACGCCATAGAGCGCGTCGGCGATCTCCATCGTGCGCTTTTGGTGCGTGATGATGATGAGCTGCGAGTTGGTGCGCAGGTCTTGAAAAATCTGCAGCAGGCGGCCAAGGTTTGAGTCGTCGAGAGCGGCTTCGACTTCATCCATCACATAGAACGGCGAAGGGCGCGCTTTGAAGATTGCGATGAGCAGTGCCACAGCCGCAAGAGAACGCTCACCGCCCGAAAGCAACGAGAGGCGCTCAATCTTTTTGCCGGCTGGTCGCACGTTAACTTCGAGGCCTGTAGTGAGCAGGTCGTCAGGGTTGGTCAAGAAAATCGAACCCGTTCCGCCAGGGAACAGCACAGGGAACACTTTTTCAAACGCCGCACGAGTGTCTTCGAACGCATCGGCAAAAATCTGCTGCATCTTGAGATCGAGGTCTTCGATGATTTGCATGAGGTCTTTGCGAGTCTGTGTGAGGTCAGCAAGCTGCTCGGTCAAGAACTTGTGACGCTGCTCGAGGGCAGCAAACTCTTCAAGAGCCAAGGGGTTGACTTTGCCTAAACGCTCAAGAAGCCGCTCTGCGTCTGCAAGGCGCTTTTGCTGCTCGGCACGAACGAATGGCTTTGGCTCTGGTTGTTCGGCACTGTCGTCGGCGGTTGGGGCCGCTGCAATCAGAACTTCAGGGCCATATTCAGCAACAAGAATCGCTGGGCTCAGGCCGAGCTCTTCGTGAGCGCGGGTGAGAAGGCCGGTGAGGTTGAGGCGCTTCTCGTGGTTCGAAAGTTCAACTTCGTGAACCGACTGGGTAAGAGTGCCCAACTTGATCTGAATCTCGGCGGTTTCACCACGAAGTTTGACGAGCTCAGCGTTCTGGTTGGCTCGCTGAGTTTCGAGGTCGTGAAGCGCAATCTTGGCTTCGCTGGCGCTTTCGGCCAGAGCGTTCATCACACTTGGCAAAACAGCTAGCACCCGTTGGGCCGAATTGAGCTGCTGTTGCTGAGCTGCTGCTGCGACTCTGGCACGTTCAATCGCATCGCGAGCATCGGCAACCTGCTTGCGCAAATCAGCGGCAGTGCCCTGTTGCACTCGCAGGCGCTCATTTGCAGCACCCATTTCAATGCGCAGGTCAAGTTCAGCCTGACGCGCCGTTTCAAGAGCTTCAGCCAAAACACTGCGATCACCCAAAGTTACTGCCGGGCGCTCGGCTTCATTGAAGTCTTCGAACGCGGCGTTGGCTTCGGCTAACGTTGCGTCTGCGGCTGCCAAAGCGTCGCGAGCCCTAGCCACGACCTGAGCCAAACGGTCGCGCTCCCCCGCAGTTGCTTCAAGAGCAACTCGAGCGCGGCCAAGCTTTTCGGCGTTGGCGGCGAGCGCAGCATCGTGCTCTTTAAGCTCGGCGAGCGCAGTCTTGACTGCTTCTTTGGCATTGGCTTCGTCGGCACGAGCCTGCATCAACTGCGCGTTCAGAGTTTCAATGGTGGCGTTTAGCTCGGCGAGTGAAACCTCGGCTGCGTCGCGCTCGGCGATAAGCTCAAGTTTTGATGCCTGGTCGTTGCTGCCGCCGCGCAAAACTGTCTCGGCAAGCAGGTCGCCATCTAAGGTGATCAGCTGAAACTTGGTGTTGCCCGCATCGGCGCCATAGAACAAACGGGCGTCGGCCAAGTCGGCAACTACCACGATGTTTTCAAGCAACGCAAGCACACTCGTCGGCGCTGTGACCAGCTCGGCAGCGCGTTTGGCTTTTGAGCTGCCAGTGTTTAGCGCCACGATTTTTGGCGCGGATGCCTTCGCCTCGACATCAGCAACCACCAATGAAACGCGGCCACCCTTGTTGGTTTTTAGGTAATCGATTGCTTCGAGGGCGCTTTCGCGAGTGTCAGCGACGATTGCGTCGGCGAGTGCACCGAGAGCGGCTGCGATTGCAGTCTCGTATCCCTTTGCTGTCTTCACATGGTTTGCAAGCAAACCTCGAACACCTTTGAGGCCCGCTTCTGCCAGCAGGCTTGCCCCATCTTTTTGGTCAAGCATGAGGTTTAGTGCCGAGCGCTTAGCTGCCAGGGCGTCGCGCTCACGTTCGTTTTGATGCAACTGGTCACGAATGACCTCAATGTTGCTGGTGATTGCGCCCAGCGCAGCACCCGCCGCTTCATAGCGAACCTCAGGGCCCTCGGCGCGGTTCACAGGGCCCGATTTTGACTGCACCTCAACTTCAAGAGTTTCAAACTCTTGGCGGCTCAACTCAAAACGTTCCACCGCGCCAGCCTCGGCGTTTAGGCTGCGCTCGAGTTCTTCACGCATTGATATTGCTCGTGACTGAGCTGCAACGCAAGCGCTCTGAAGAGCGACGACTTTGCTATCAAAAAGGCTGATTAGTGCCGATTGCTCGGCCAACTCGGCATCGTGTGCCTCTAAGGCGTTACGAGCTTCGGCCCGAATCGCTTCGGCCTCTGCTAGCTGAGCTTTCAAAGACAAGACAGCAGCTTCGAATTCACGCACAGCGAGCTCAGCTTCGTTTGCCTGCACTTCTAGTTGCGCTGGGTCAACCTGGGCGCCGGCAACCTGCCCCTGTGAACCAAGCAGTGCTACCCGCTGGTTTGCCATGCTCAGCAGCGATCGCAGCTCTTGTTGCATGGCATCAAAACGATATGCCAGATTGCGAGCCTGGTCAACGTGCGTTGAGATCAGAGTTTCTTCAAGAACACCTAATCGCACTTGATTATCAGCCAAAAGTTCTTGCAGAATATTGCGTTCACCGCGCAGGTCGTTCTCTGTCTTGCCTGTCGATGCAAGTTCGTCTTGCAGGGCAACAACGTCGTCTGCAAGAATTCGTGACTTTGCATCACGCAGATTAGAAGCAATGCCAGCTGCTTCACGAGCGACCTCGGCCTGTTGGCCAAGTGGTTTAAGTTGGCGGCGCACTTCGCCAGCAAGATCGTTCAATCGCGTTAGATTTGCCTGCATAGCGTCGAGCTTGCGTTCGGTTTTCTCTTTGCGCCTGCGGTGCTTCAAAATGCCGGCGGCCTCTTCGATAAACCCCCGGCGCTCTTCTGGTGTGGCGCGCAAAACACTGTCGAGCTGGCCCTGACCAACGATCACGTGCATTTCGCGACCAAGCCCCGAGTCGCTCAGCAGCTCCTGAACATCCAGCAGGCGACAAGCCTCGCCATTAATCGCATATTCTGAACCACCATTTCGAAACAAGGTTCGACTGATGGTCACCTCGCTGTAGTCAATCGGCAACGCACCATCAGAGTTGTCGATGGTCAGCTGAACTTCGGCACGACCGAGAGGGCTTTTGGTTGTGGTGCCCGCAAAAATGACGTCTTCCATCTTGCCGCCGCGAAGAGTCTTAGCGCCCTGCTCGCCCATAACCCACGCCAGAGCGTCAACTACGTTTGACTTGCCCGAGCCGTTAGGGCCCACCACACAGGTCACACCGGGTTCAAAAGCAAAAGTGGTTGGGGTCGCAAAAGATTTGAAGCCCTTGAGTGTCAAGCTTTTTAGATACAAAGCCGCACTCCTTTTTGCTAGGGGCACGCGGTCGGCGCTGGCCCAATGTTGACGAATGGTCCCATGCAAGCAAAAATCTGCGCGCACGGGCTTTGAGAGTTGATTTTATCGCTTTAGGGCCGAAGCTTTTGGCAACGCGGGCAAAAATGCGAACCTCGGTTAGCCCATTGCTCGCGTTTGATAAGAGTTGCGCAGCGTTTGCAAGGCTGGCCAGTCTGCCCATAGGCGTTCAAAGACACTGCAAAATAACCCGATTCACCGTTGACGTTCTTATATTGATCGTCGAACGAGGTGCCACCTTGGGCAACCGCAGCCTGCAAAATGCTTACAACATTCGCAAATAATTCTTTAACTTTTGCGCTCGTCAATGTCGCCGCAGTCTGGTCGTAGTGAAGTTTTGTGGCCCAAAGCGCTTCGTCGGCATAGATGTTACCCACACCGCTAATCAGTTGCTGGTCAAGCAGCGCGCGCTTGATGCCTGTTTGTTTTGCAGCTAGTCGCCTCACCAATGCTTTGACGTCAAAGGCTGGGTCGAGAGCATCGCGCGAGATGTGTGCTGCGCTTTCAGGTAGGCGGTTCAACCACCAATGACTTTCACTCGCGATTGAGCCTGAGTCGCTTAGCGAGGCACTTGGGGTCGGGGCAAACTCGGCTTGAAAACCGCCCAGGCCGGCATCGGTCGTGTTTATAAGTCGGTCAATGGCAAGCGACCCAAAAATGCGCTGATCAATGAAACGAAACTCAATAAGTTCGTTAGCTGCAAAGCCACCGCCCGAAAAAGTGTCGCCGTTTGAAAGCTGAGCTGGCCCAGCAGCCTGAACCAGAATCGTAACCCTGTTGCACTTGTCGGGTTCGGCGCCCGGCAGCCGAAGCAACATCTGGCCACTCATGCCAAGGTGACCCACAAGAGCCACTGAAGTTTCGGCTGGGTTATTGTCACCCGCGAGCTGAAGGGGCATCCACAGAAACTTGCCCCGGCGCACTACTGCCAGAATGCGCGCCCCAACAAGAGTTTGCACAAAATCATTTGGGCCTGGCAAATGCCGTTTGAGCGAACGCACGTCAAAGATTTCGACCGACTGAATCAGAGCTTTAGTTAGAGCTGGCGCTAAACCGGCACGAACAGTTTCAACCTCGGGCAGTTCGGGCATGCTATTTGCCTAAGTTGAGTTTGCTGACTGCATCTGCAGCAGCTTCTGTTTTGGCTTCTTTAAGAGAATGAGCGCGGCCCTCACCTAGCAAAGTCAAACCGCTAAACACCTGAGCGAAATAGGTTCGGTTATGTGGCGGGCCATCAAAACTGGTTTCGTAGGTTGGTTGCAACATTTCATGTCGCTGGCAGTGCACCTGCAAAGTGGTTTTTGGGTCAGCGTTTTCGCGCAACGCGTCGGGGTTTTCAAGCAGCGGAAGAACAAAACGTTCGATAACACCGCGAGCGGCATCAAGGCCAGAACTTATAAAAATTGCTCCCAGAACGGCTTCAACTGTGTCAGCCAAAATGCCATCGCGTGCTCGGCCAACCAACAAAAAACTGTCTCTGCCAAGCATCAAATGATCTTGCAAACCCATTTTTTCGGCGACCAAAGTCAAGGCCTTGGCGCTGACTACAGCCGAACGCAACTTAGTGAGCTCGCCTTCTGGCAGGTCGTGAAATTCTTGAAAAATATGCCCAGAAACAACAAAACCCAACACCGAGTCGCCTAGAAACTCTAGACGTTCGTTGTTGGGTAGGTTGCCGTGCTCATAAGCATATGAGCTGTGAGTTAGAGCCAGCTGCAGCAGTTGAGGTTCAACATGAACCCCAAGCTGTTTTGTGAGCTGGTCAAAACCTGTCATTGAAGACTAGGCGTCGGCTACTTTGCGGCCCTTGTATTCCATGAATAGCGCGTTGCCGGCTGAATCTTCAACCACGTTTGCGCGGTGAGGAAGGCTGTAGACGGTCTTGCCGTTGACGATGGTCTTGACTAGAGCAACAGGCTCAGCCTTCCACTGTGAACGACGAGCGTGGGTGCGTGAACGCGAAAGGCGGCGCTTTGGTACTGGCATGTTAGTCCTCTTCTGTAATCTGAAGCTTTGTTAGCTCACTCCAGCGCGAATCAATCGGCGCCTCGTGAACGTGATCTGGGCTGTCTGCTAACTTCAAACCGCATTCTGCGCAAAGCCCTTGACAGGCTTCGTTACAAACAGGTTGAAATGGAAGGCTTAAAACGACCGCATCTCTGACAACAGGTTCAAGGTCGATTTTCTCGTCTTGAATCTCAAAGTCATCTTCTGAGTATCTAGAATAGGCGAAAAGTTCTTGAAAATCTACTTCAACAGGCAGACTCAGCGGGTCGAGACAGCGACTACATTCAGTTTTTGCTTCACTTTCGGCCAACCCGGTGACCAAAATTCCTTCGTGAACTGACTCTAGACGCCCACTTAGCTGCACTTTTGACGATGCTGGCAGCGTCACAGCACCAGCACCGAAAGGCTCATTAAGCTCGATTTCGAAGTCAAAACGACGAAGGTTGCCGGGCTTGTTGATCAAGTCGTGAACGGCTACCACAAAAGAGTTTTCAGTCATTTTTAGGCCTAAGACTTGCGGTTTGAGGCCGAGGCCGCGAGTGCGCGAGCGACAGCCGATGGAACATATTTGTCGACAGAACCGCCAAGGTCGGCAACCTGTTTCACGAGCGAGCTTGAGACGAATCCGTTTTGTGGGTTCGCAGGCATAAAAATAGTTTCGACTCCGGCTAGGTCGCGGTTTACAAACGCCATCGGCAATTCATATTCAAGGTCAGCGTTGTTGCGAACACCCTTTAGCAACGCCTTCGCCCCAACCATGCGGCAATAGTCAACCAATAAACCGCTGTCGAGCGTGTCAATGACAATTTTTGATACGTGACTTGAAGGCATTGGCGTGCCAAAACGCCCAGCTTCACTCAATGACGCCCGAATCAATTCAACGCGTTCAGCGCTTGAAAAGCGTGGGCTTTTAGCCGGGTTGTGAACAACAACGATGTGCAGTTCATCAAATAGGTGAGCGGCACGGGCTGCAATGTTTAGGTGCCCAAAAGTTAGCGGGTCAAATGAGCCAGGGTAAACGGCGATAGAAGACATAAAACTAGGTTAGCCCTTGCTCAGGTTCTCTTGGCGGGCTGCATCTAAATTCGCCAAGGTTTCAGCCAAATTTGGGTGTTTTTCAAGGGTTGGGTCTGCTGTTAGCAAGTTGTCGGCGATTTGCCGCGCACGCACAATCAGATCAGCGTCACGCAAGACGCGCAGCAGGCGCAAGCTAGAACGCACTCCCGACTGACTCGCACCCAAAACGTCACCTTCACCGCGCAACTCGAGGTCGATCTCGCTCAACTTGAAACCATCGAGGGTGTCGGCAACAGCGCGAACACGCTCAAGCGCCAACGAGCCGCTCTCAGCAGAGGTCATCAGCAGGCACAAACCAGCGTTGCCGCCACGGCCCACTCGCCCGCGCAATTGGTGCAGTTGCGACACGCCAAAACGGTCAGCGTCAAGCACAACCATAAGCGTGGCATTCGGCACGTCAACGCCAACCTCAATCACCGTGGTCGAAACCAGAACGTTGATTTCACCGGCAACAAAGCGCGCCATAGTTTCATTTTTTAACTCGGATGCCAGCGCCCCGTGCATCGGCTCAATCGTCAACCCAGCTAACACGGGGTTAGCGCGAAGCGCCTCGACCATAGTTTCAACCGCAGCCAAAGGCCTGCGCGGCTTGGCCTCGTTCTCGGCCAAAAGCTCTTCGTCATCTTCGAGAGCCAACGGCGGCTCAGCCTCATCTTGGGTTTCACTAATGCGCGGGCAAACCACAAACACCTGG
>CAISOV010000052.1 GCA_903887175.1 uncultured Micrococcales bacterium | reverse complement strand
TTAAAGAACGAACTGCCTTTGCGATTATTTGATTTGTTGGCCTGGGCATTAGTTGGTTTAGCCGCTGGGTTTGCCGATGCGCGGTTTTGAGCTGCCATGGTTTCGGCGTGACCGTCTTCATCTGGCGCGGTGTAGGTCAACTGAGCCTGGTTTGACTCTGGGCGTTCAAGACCCTTAGCGGCAACCTCGGTGTGGTCGGCAGTCGCCTCGATCTGAACCTCGAGGTTGAACATAAAGCCACTCACCTCTTCACGAATTGCACCCATCATTTGCTGGAACATTGCATAACCCTCGCGCTGATATTCAACGAGTGGGTCACGCTGTGCCATAGCACGAAGGCCGATGCCTTCTTTTAGGTAGTCCATTTCATAAAGGTGGTCGCGCCACTTGCGGTCAATAACCGAAAGCACCACGCGACGCTCTAGCTCGCGCATTGCTTCTTCACCGATTGAGTCGGTGCGGCTGATGTAGGCGATTCTGGCATCGCTAACAATCTCGTTAGTCAACCAAGCTTTAGTCAAACGGTTGCGTGTGCCAGCCTCGGCAAGCACTTCACTAATTTCAAGGCTCACCGGGTAAAGCTGACGAAGCTCGGCCCACAGCGCGTCGAGATCCCAGTCTTTGCCCGAGGCTTCAATAATGTGAGAGTCAACAATAGCGGCAATAGCGGCTGCCAAGAACTCATCGACGCGCGAGGCAATATCGTCACCCTCAAGAATGTGTCGACGGTCGCCATAAATCGCTTCACGTTGACGATTGAGAACGTCGTCATATTTGAGAACATCTTTGCGAATCTCGGCGTTACGAGCTTCAACCTGACCCTGCGCGCTGGCGATGGCTCGGCTGACCAATTTTGATTCGATCGCGACATCGTCAGGAATTCCAGGGCGGTTCATCAAAGCACTTGCCGCACCAGAGTTAAACAGGCGCATAAGGTCATCGGTTAGCGAAAGATAGAAACGCGATTCACCAGGGTCACCCTGACGACCAGCGCGACCGCGCAACTGGTTGTCGATGCGGCGTGATTCGTGGCGCTCAGTGCCCAAAATGTAGAGGCCACCAACGGCCAATACCTTCTCGGCTTCTTCGGCGACTTTCGATTTAATCTCTGCAAAAGTCTTCGCCCAAGAAGCTTCATATTCAGCAGGATTTTCTTCGGCATTAAGACCGGTTTTTGCAACTGCTTCAACAGTCAAAAACTCGCTGTTACCGCCTAGCATGATGTCGGTGCCTCGACCGGCCATGTTAGTTGCAACTGTAACTGCACCAAAGCGACCTGCCTGAGCAACAATAGCTGCTTCGCGTGCGTGGTTTTTGGCGTTCAAAACTTCGTGACGCACACCTTGCTTTGCTAAAAGCTTTGAGAGATACTCGCTCTTCTCAACCGAAGTGGTTCCAACCAAAATCGGTTGACCGGTCTTGTGACGCTCAACAATATCTTCAACAACCATGTCGAACTTAACCTGCTCATTTTTATAGATCAGGTCAGAGTGGTCTTTGCGAATCATTGGTCGGTTGGTTGGAATCGGCACAACCCCCAGTTTGTAGGTGCTCATGAACTCGCCAGCTTCAGTTTCGGCGGTTCCGGTCATTCCCGAAATGCGGTTGTAAAGTCTGAAATAGTTCTGCAGCGTGACTGTGGCTAGGGTCTGGTTTTCAGCCTTGACCTCAACGCCCTCTTTAGCTTCGATTGCCTGGTGAATGCCCTCGTTATAGCGGCGACCGGCAAGAATGCGGCCGGTGTGCTCGTCAACAATCAGAACTTCGCCGTTCATAACGACGTAGTCTTTATCGCGCTTGAAAAGCGCCTTCGCGCGAATCGAGTTGTTCAAAAATGAAATCAGTGGCGTGTTGGCAGATTCATAGAGGTTGTCGATGCCGAGATAGTCTTCGACCTTTTCGATACCCGGCTCAAGAATGCCAATGGTGCGCTTTTTTTCGTCGATTTCATAGTCAATGACCGGCTGTAGGCGCTCGGCAATTTTGGCAAACTCGGCGAACCAGCGATTAGCCTCACCCGAAGATGGGCCTGAAATGATCAAAGGGGTGCGCGCTTCGTCGATCAAAATCGAGTCAACTTCGTCAATGATTGCGTAGTACTGGCCGCGTTGCACCAGGTCAGCTTTTTGCCAAGCCATGTTGTCGCGCAGGTAGTCAAAACCGAACTCGTTGTTGGTGCCATAAGTGATGTCGGCTAGATACTGGTCGCGTCGCTCAGCCGGGTCTTGACCTGAGATGATGCAGCCGGTGGTCATGCCTAGGGCTCGAAAGACGCGACCCATCAAATCGCTCTGATAGCTAGCCAAAAAGTCGTTCACAGTAATAACGTGAACGCCTCGACCAGCAATTGCGTTGAGATATGCCGGCAAAGTTGCCACGAGGGTCTTGCCTTCACCAGTCTTCATTTCGGCGATGTTGCCATAGTGAAGGGCTGCGCCACCCATAAGTTGAACGTCAAAGTGACGCATTCCAAGGGTGCGTTTAGCTGCTTCGCGAACGGCAGCAAAGGCTTCAGGCAATAGGTCGTCGAGGCTTTCACCGGCCGCGTAACGGGCGCGCAGGTCAGTGGTTTCATTGCGCAAATCATCGTCTGTGAGGTGCGAGAAGTTCTCTTCGAGCGCGTTTACGGCTGCGGCATGGTTGCGTAGTTTGGTGAGCAAACGGCCTTCGCCAGCTCGCAAAACTTTGTCGATAATGTTTGCCATTATTCACTCCAGACGAGTTATGCAGTGCACGGTTGTGCACCAAAATCTTGCATAAACTTATGCCCTTTAATCTTAGACGGCGAGGCTAAATCAAACTGCGGGCAAACGGGTGCCATCAGCGAACATAAAGTTGACGCTGCCGCGTTGACTGAGCCGCTTAGCCGAGTGCGATTACGCCGTAATTCCAACCTTTGCGGCGATAAACCACGCTCGGCTTTTTGGTTTCGGCGTCAAAGAACAAATAAAAGTCATGCCCCACTAGTTCCATGCGGTCAACGGCCTCGTCGACGCTCAGCTCGCTGCCGACAAACTCTTTGCGACGAATCACCACTGGGCTCTCGCCAAGGTCAACTGCGCTTTCGGTATCGTCGGTTGCAACAGCTGCGGTGCGGCCAAGAAGAAGGTCACCATCGACCGGGCTAACACTTAGTTCAGCAAAGTCGTGCGCACTTAGCTCGGTTAGCGAAAACGGCTTGTGCTGGCCGCGGTGAATTTTGTTTTTGTCGCTGAGGCGACGCAGACGTTCTGCGAGTTTGTCGAATGCGATGTCAAAAGCTGCGAACTTGTCTGACGCCTGGGCTTCAGCACGAATTACGTGCCCCGGTTCGGTAACAGTCAACTCAACTTGGTCTTCGATGCCAGCGGCACGTTGGTGATCATGGCGGGTCACTTTGATGCTCAGCGACTCTATTCGCGACGCGATGTGCTCGATTTTGTGAGTTCGTTCTGCCACATATTCTCTAAAACGATCTGAGACCGTGAGATTGCGTGATGAAATGTTGACTTGCATTTTTTACCTCCATCGCAGGCTACTTTGCCTGTAGCTAAAAGCTAGACCTATTTTTGTCAGCGCGTGGGCGTTTTCTCAATTTTTCTTAGAATAGTTTCAGCAAAAGTCACAAATCCCTCGATTTCGGCGCCAACTGCCTCTAAAGCTCGAGCTGTTTCGAACAGCGAAGCGCCCGTAGTCACTATGTCGTCAACCAAAATGACTCGTTTTTGCGCTGCTGATTTTGAAGCTGCCATGGTGCAAATCAAATTTTGTTTGCGATCACTTTGGTCTAAACCAGCTTGGTCGGCGCTCTCGTGAGCCCGCCAAACCCACCGCCGAGTGCTGGCCAACCGCAGTGGTAATTCGATGGTGCGGCGCCCCCAGCGTGGCTCGAGGCGCTTTAGCAAGGCGGTTGCGACGCTGGCCGCAGGGCTGAAACCTCGGGCTTGAATCGAGCTGATTCGGCTGGGCACCGGCACTAAAAAACAGCGCACGCTCTGTGGCGCTTCAATGTGCGAGCCAAACTCGAGCATCGAAACGGCCATGGCCGCGGCAAACCTTTCGGCCAGCACTGAACGCCCGAGCTCTTTGAAAGCGTGAACTAAAGTGCCAACTCTGGGTTCGAAGTCGATGGCCGCCACACCTTGCAAACTTGAGCCATCGGGCCCGTAACGCACGACTCGTCGAGTCTTGAGTGGCAGATCGCTCCAACACTGGTTGCAACAGGTTGCACCAAGGTCGTTGCACAAAACACAGCGAGTGCCAAATAACGCATCGACAAGACTTGAGAGCAGAGGCATTCATCCAAATTAAATAAATCATGCGGATTCTCACACGCACGCCGAGATTCAGTGCAAAAAATTACTTGAATTCGCTAGTTAGCAAAGTGGACTTTGATTACGCCACTCTGAACCCGGCTCCAGTTTGAAGACCGAAACTGCATCAGGTCACCAGCCGTGTTTAGCGCGAACCGAGTGCCGGCAACTTTATTGCCAATGAAATTTTCAAGCCCCTGCATGCCTGCAACCGCCGACTCAAAACCACCAATGAAAAACTCGCTCGGCTGCGACCAGCCCGCTGAGTTCTGGCTCAAGATACCCAAAGTCGTGGCATCGAGCCACGAGATTGACGAAGCGTTTGAAGCCTGTGAAGCAACCACAATTTTGCCTGAAAGCGCAACCGGGCGACCCGTTCGACTGCGAACAATGCCCAAAAGCCAAACTTCATGGCCCAGCGGGGTGCTCACAACCACAGCCAACCTGGCACCTTCGGGGCTGACGGCAAAACTCAAAATCTTTTGACCCGAAAAGTCAGGTGCCAAAAGACTGCCCGCGCTGCCGCTCTGATCAAAGAACTTAATGTTTGGGCTCGTTGAACTGCTCACCGACCAGAGCCAGCCCTGACGATCAAAGACTGGTGACAGCAAATTG
>CAISOV010000051.1 GCA_903887175.1 uncultured Micrococcales bacterium | reverse complement strand
CTCTAGGAACCCCAATGGCCGACGCAAGGCAGGCTTCACTTTCAGAGCTAGCCAAGTATGGTTTCGCACAGCTCAGCACCACCATCGCTAAGCTTGACCAGCTGGTGAAGGCAGTTGGCGACCCTGGTCGAACTGCAATCACGCCCCTTTCACTAAGCGCAGACCCTGACCAGGCGCTAAACGCTCTGCTTGATTTTGCGGAACGCGACAAAGCTCGAACCAAAAGGTTGCTTTCTAAGCCAGACTCGGCGCTTCGGCTTTGTCTTTTGCTTGGTGCTAGTTCTGCGCTGACCGACTTTGTGCGGCTTCACCCTGAACAACTTGAAACCTTTGATCGACCCAACAACAAACTCGCCACAGTTTCGGAGTTGAATTCTGCGGTCACGTCGGCCGCGGCATCCGTGCTAAAAAATGTCGATCTAGCCGACCCGCAAGCTATTTCAGCTGCTGTAATGGCGGCCTGGAATGCGCTTCGCGTTGCCTATCGCTCTGAGCTTCTAAAGATAGCCATTTATGACCTGATACAACCGAGTGTTGAAGCCGCTGTGCCCCAGGTTGCCGCTGCCCTAGCCGACATTGCTGGCGCCGCCATTGAGGCAGGCATTTTGATCGGGCGCTGGGAGCTCACGCATTCACGCGAATTTGGGTTATTCACAGCCGACGAGGTCGAGGCGACCCGTTTCTCAGTTATTGCAATGGGCAAGTGTGGCGCTCGTGAACTCAACTACATTAGCGACGTCGATGTTATCTATTTGGCCGAGAGTGGTTCACCACAGGTCAGTTCGCAACGCGCCATCGAGGTTTCTACGAGGCTTGCAACTCGCATGATGCGCGCCATCGATGGCACAGCAACTGAGGCAATGCTTTGGCAGGTCGATGCAAACCTTCGGCCAGAAGGCAAATCTGGTGCGCTGGTGCGCACGCTTGAGTCTCACATAAGCTACTACGAGCGCTGGGCTGAGAACTGGGAGTTTCAGGCTTTGCTAAAAGCCAGGCCACTTGCCGGCGATTTGGAGCTTGGCGAGGCCTATGTTGTTGCACTCGCACCGCTGGTTTGGAATAGCGCCAAACGTGAGAACTTCGTTGAGAATGTTCAAAAGATGAGACAAAGAGTTCTCGATAACATTCCGCGCAATGAAATCGATCAGCAGATCAAACTCGGGCCAGGTGGGTTGCGCGATATTGAGTTCACTGTGCAACTTTTGCAGTTGGTGCACGGCCGAACCGATGAATCGCTGCGCCACCGAGACACGATTGGTGCCATCAACGCGCTTGCTGAAGGCGGCTACATTGGTCGAACTGAGGCGAGTCAGTTTGCTGGTCAATATCGTTACTTGCGCCTTTTAGAGCATCGAATTCAGCTATCGCAAATGCGGCGTACCCACTTGATGCCAACGAGCGAATCAGCGCGCAGAGCTATTGCAAGAGCTGTCAACCCCAAAGACACTATTGAGACTCTTGACGAACGTTGGGGTAACACCAAACTCGATGTTCGCAGTCTGCACCAAAAGCTATTCTTTAGACCGCTGTTGGCTGCTGTTGCCAAAAGCTCCGATGACGCCCTAGCGATTACCAGCGAACAGGCAAGCGACCGACTTGCGGCCATTGGGTTCAGCAACCCTAGCGGTGCACTAGATCACATTCGCGCTTTGACTTCGGGGCTCTCTCGCAGGGCAGCAATTCAGAAGCAACTCTTGCCCATTTTGATTCAGTGGTTTGCCGAAGGCACTGACCCAGACGCAGCCCTGCTAGCTTTCAGGCGCCTGAGTGAGCACTTGGGCGAGTCTCCTTGGTATTTGCGCATGTTGCGTGATTCCAGTGGCGCAGCAAAGCGCATGACTCAGGTTCTCAGCAACTCGCGCTTGGCGACCGAAATGTTCGAGAAAATTCCTGAGGCCGCTGCCTGGTTCGACCGAGATGAAGATTTGGTGCCAATCACTGAGGCCGAACTAGACCGCGAAATTGCTGCGACTATGGCGCGCCATAACGGCATCGACGGCGCGGTGAACGCCATTAAACAGATGCGCCGCCGCGAGACGCTTCGAATCGCAATGGGAGCCGTGTTGGGCGAACTATCGCTAGACCAGGTAATGCACGGTCTCAGTGACGTAACCGAGGCTTATCTATGCGCCATCAGCGACGCGGTTCAAAGTTTTGATGGCAAGCTCATTTCTAACGAGCCACTAAGAAACATTCTTGATTTCGGAATCATTGCCATGGGTAGGTTCGGGGGAGCCGAGCTAGGCTTTGGCTCAGATGCCGACGTGATGTTTGTCTATGCACCTAAGTCGCCAGATGTTGCCGAAGAGGCGCAAAAGACTGCCGAAAAAATCGTCTCCGCGATTCGCAAGCACAGTCAAGACGTTTCGCTCGAGTTTGAACTAGACATGGATCTTCGACCAGAAGGCACCAAGGGCGTCGTTGTTCGCTCGATTGAAAGCTATCGAAGCTATTACGAGCGCTGGGCATCTAACTGGGAGTCACAGGCTTTGTTGCGCGCCAGAATGATTGCCGGCAGCGAATCACTTATTGCAGACTTCACCGAAATCATAGATAAGTATCGATACCCGAATCTGCTTTCTGAAAATGTTGTCGTCGACATTCGCCGCATCAAGGCGCGGGTCGAGACAGAGCGACTACCGCAGGGTGCTGACCCAAAGCGACACCTAAAGCTTGGTCGCGGTTCTCTAAGCGATGTTGAGTGGCTGGTTCAACTTTTGCAGCTTCGCCACGGATCAGAGCATCCGTCGATTCGCACACCTAGAACTCTTGAGGCCCTTGACGCTTGTGTTGCCGAGGGGCTAATAGAGGCTCATGACGCTCGCGTGCTAGCTGAGGCATGGACCATGGCTTCGCGTGTGCGCGCTGCCGCTGTGCTGTGGTGGGGCAAACGCTCAGACGTGTTACCGGTCGATCGCAGGCAGCTCGACGGCATGGCTCGAATCTTGGAGTACCCGCCCTTTAGTGCGACTCAACTCGAACAGGACTATTTGGCAATCACTCGTCGCGCACGCGGCGTTTTTGAACGAATCTTTTTTGAATGGTCGCCCGACGGCGAATAAAAAAAATGGAGGCCCCCTTGCAGGGACCTCCATCTCTCAGATTTGACTAAACGCCGTAGTAAAGCTCGAACTCGTAAGGGTGCGGGCGAAGAGCTAGCGGCTTGATTTCTTTCTCGCGCTTGTAGTCGATCCAAGTCTCAATGAGGTCCTTGGTGAATACATCGCCAGCTAGAAGATAGTCGTGGTCAGCTTCAAGAGCCTTGAGCACGTCCTCTAGGTTGCCAGGAACCTGAGGAATCAATTTTGCTTCTTCAGGTGGTAGCTCATAAAGGTCTTTGTCGACCGGAGCGTGTGGCTCTGTGCGGTTCTTGATGCCGTCAAGACCAGCCATCAACATAGCTGCGAAAGCTAGGTAAGGGTTGCTTGATGCATCCGGTGCGCGGAACTCGATGCGCTTAGCCTTCGGGTTGGTTCCGGTCATCGGAATGCGAATCGCAGCCGAGCGGTTACCAGCCGAGTAAACCAAGTTAACAGGAGCTTCGAAGCCCGGTACTAGACGGTGGTAGCTGTTCACAGTTGGGTTGGTGAACGCTAGCAGTGAAGGAGCGTGATTCAACAAACCACCGATGTACCAGCGAGCTAGGTCGCTAAGGCCACCATAGCCAGCCTCGTCATAGAACAATGGCTTGCCGTCTTTCCAAAGTGACTGGTGAACGTGCATGCCTGAACCGTTGTCGCCGAAAAGCGGCTTTGGCATAAAGGTTGCAGTCTTGCCCCACTGGTCAGCAACGTTCTTGACGATGTACTTGAACTTCAAGATGTCATCTGCTGAGTGAAGAAGAGTGTCGAAACGGTAGTTGATTTCACCCTGACCTGCGGTGCCAACTTCGTGGTGGCTGCGTTCAACTGAAAGACCGGCTGCTGCTAGCTCAATTACGATGTTGTCGCGCATGTCGACGTGCTTGTCAACTGGTGAAACAGGAAAATAGCCACCCTTATAAGGGGTCTTGTTTGCAAGGTTTCCGCCTTGACCGTTCACCTTTTCGTCGCGACCTGAGTTCCAGGCTGCCTCGTCTGAGTCAATGAAGTGACCCGAGCTGTTCTGGCCGTAGTGATAGCGAACGTCGTCGAAGATGAAGAATTCAGCTTCTGGGGCAAAGAACGCAGTGTCAGCGATTCCGGTGCTCGCCAAATAAGCCTGAGCTTTGCGGGCAACCTGACGTGGGTCTTTCGCATAGATTTCGCCATTGCGTGGGTTGTAGATGTCAAAAATCATGATCAGTGTCTTCTCGGCACGGAACGCGTCGAGGTAGGCAGTGGTGACATCGGGAATCAATTGCATGTCTGATTCGTGAATCGAGGCGAAGCCGCGAATCGATGAACCGTCGAATAGCTGGCCGTCAACGAAGAACTCTTCGTCAATCATGCTTGCCGGAAGGTTGAAGTGCTGCTGAACACCAGGTAGGTCGGTGAAGCGAACATCAAGGAACTTTACGTCGTTCTCTTTGATGTAAGCAACAACCTCAGATGCAGTCTTGAACATAGGGAAATCCCTTCGATTTAGAGGTGAGGGCAGGCGAGCCTTTACGCCTTATAAAAAAGTTTACCGCCGTAAGATACGAGAACTGTCGCTTTTTGTTTCGTGAATGTTAAACATTTTGTTGATTTAAGATTGCATGGTGAGCACAAATCAAGACTGGCCAGGGCAGCGCCTAGGTTTGCCAGCATCAGGTAGCAAATCTTTAGCAAAAATGGGTCGCAGAGTTGGCGCAATCAGCGTCGATTGGGCTCTTGCGTCGCTGTTTTCGGTTGCCTTTTTTCACTATGACGCGAATGTGAGTCTGATTTTCTTTTTTGTTGAACAGTGGTTGCTAGTGTCAACACTTGGCTACTCAATTGGGCATCGCATTTTTGGCATCGCAGTCAGAAGACTCGACGGCCAATGGGTTGGGTTCTGGCGAGGTCT
>CAISOV010000050.1 GCA_903887175.1 uncultured Micrococcales bacterium | reverse complement strand
GCATCGCACAGCGCACCACACCACCGGCTGGTCTTGAAACTGTGCCCGAAATTTCAAATGCTGTTTTGCCGATAGGTTTCGAAACGCTTGAAACCACGGCAACTGAATTGCCGGCACTGCTTGCTGTTATCAGCGCCCACGCCACAAATGCTAAAAGCACCAAGCCGGCAAAAACAAACATCAAGACGCGATTTTTAGCAACGGATGCCTTCGGCCTCCGCCCGTAACGGTCAGCTAAAAGATCGTCGGTTGCTGTCATAGCTTAAGGTTAGGCGAAAAACTTGGTCAACGGGGGCATACTTGTTCTATGCACCTACTAACCATTTCACGTTTTTTCAGCGAAGCGGCTGACTCGACTAGCACCGACCCTAACGACCCTTGGGGTGGGCCAGAAACCTTAGGTTTCATTTTTATCTTCATCATTGCAGCTCTAACCATGGTCATTATTTTTGACCTCGTGCGTCGCCTTCGCAAGGTGCGTTACAAGGCCGAGATTCAGGCTCGACTGTTGCGCGGCGAAGACGTTGACCAAGACGACATTGATAACGCTTTGGCTGTGGATTGGAAAGAAACCACAACCACCAAGTCAATGCCGATCATCAAGCCTCAGCGCCCTGCGGCGCCACCAAAACCTAAGCGCGACTAGCCGAAACTGCCAACGGCAGGGTTCAACGCAATTAGCAACACGCCAGCCCAGTGGGCCAAAAAGGCAACCACGGTGAGCGCGTGAAAAATTTCGTGAAAACCAAACTTGCCAGGCCACGGGTTTGGCTTTTTAAGGGCATAAACCAAGGCTCCCACCGTGTAGCAAAGGCCACCCGCTAACACCAGAATCATCATGGCTTCGTTGGCACGCATAAAGTCGGCTACAAACGCGAGCGCGGCCCAGCCCATAGCCACATAAAGTGGCACATAAAGCCAGCGCGGTGCGGTGATCCAGAAAACTCGAAAACCAATGCCCAGCAGGGCCGAACCCCAAATCAAAATAATCATCAGCAGCGCCTGCGATTGCGGCAGTGCGAGCAAGGTGATGGGGGTGTAGGTGCCTGCGATCAGCAAAAAGATGTTGGCGTGGTCAATGCGTTTGAGAATCTTTTTAGTCTTTGGCTGCCAGTTGAAGCGGTGATAGAGCGCTGAGTTGCCAAACAGTAAAACTGAGCACGCAAAGAAAATTGAGGTTGATACTTTTGCGCCAACCCCGTTTGCTAAAACAACCAAGACAATTCCCGCCGCGATGGTGATTGGCAGCACACCGGTGTGAATCCAGCCTCGCCATGTCGGGCGAGCATCTGCCTCAGCCGCCGCGGCAGCCGAAAAGTCTGACACCGGAATATGCAGAGGCAAAACACCAGTGTCGGTCGATGGTTCGTTTGGTTTTGACTCGCTCATATTGCTAACTCTAACCCGATTCGCGCAACCTGAACCAGGTAGTAATCTGAAAGATGTGCGCAACCTGATTTATAAGCTTTATGAGCAGCAGCTCGAGCGTGGTCTGGCGCCTGAAGACCTACCTAACCACGTTGCTGTGATGCTTGACGGTAACCGTCGTTGGGCTGAGTTGCGCGTGGGCGAGGGTGCCAAGCCACGCCACGGTCACGCTGCTGGTGCGCAAAAAATCCACGAGTTTTTGCATTGGTGCGACGAAATCGGCATTCGCACCGTGACACTCTATTTGCTGTCGATCGATAACCTTACGCGCCGACCCGGCGAAGAACTCACCGATTTGGTAGGCATCATTGGCGATCTAGCCACCGACCTTAGCAACGACGGGCGTTATCGGTTGCAGTTTATGGGCGAGCGCGACTCATTGCCCGGCGGGCTCAAAAGTGACCTAGAGGCAGCAGTTGTGGCTACCAGCGGGGTCGCAGTCGACGTCGACCACGGCGTTCACGTGAACCTTGCGGTTGGTTACGGTGGCCGCAATGAGATCGCTGACGCGATGCGCTCGATTTTAAAGTCGCACTCAACTCAGGGCACCAGCATTGACGAAATAGCCGACCTGCTGACACCTGAGTTGATTGGCGAACACCTGTATACCGGCGGGCAACCCGACCCTGACCTCATTATTCGCACCTCTGGCGAACAGCGCCTGAGCGGGTTTTTGCTTTGGCAGTCAGCCAGCAGCGAGCTCTATTTCGAAGAGGCGCTTTGGCCTGATTTTCGCAAGGTTGACTTCTTGCGTGCGATTCGCGCGTTCGAGTCGCGCCACCGCCGTTTTGGTGCCTAACAGGTCTTTATGAATCGGGCTTGAAGTGAGTCGAAGCTAAACAAAAGTTAAACAAACATTACGAACACGAATTCGGGCGTGTCTGTCATCAAATTTGTTGCTCATGAGGCGTAATCTGCCCTCAAGTTCAACAAAGGAGTCGCCGTGGCGAATGCAAAAAACTCAACCCCAGCTAAAACTTCTGAGGCGGAGGTTAAATCGCCGCGTCACACCGGTGTTCGCACTTTTGTGATTGATACTTCGGTGCTGTTGAGCGACCCTAGAGCGATTTTTAAGTTTGCTGAGCACGAAGTTGTTTTGCCAATCATTGTCATCAATGAGCTTGAAAAGAAGCGTCATGACCCTGAAATCGGGTTCTTTGCTCGCCAGGCCTTGCGCTTGCTTGATGACTTGCGCGAAGAGCACGAACGTCTCGATTTTCCGGTATCTGTTGGCGAGGGCGGCACTCTTCGTGTTGAGCTCAACCACATCAACCAGTCGGTTTTGCCGGTAGGTTTTCAGCTGGGCGACAATGACTCACGCATCTTGGCTTGTGCTTTCAACTTGGCGGGCGAGGGTTTTGATGTAACCGTGGTTTCAAAAGACTTGCCGATGCGAGTCAAGGCTGCCGCCTTAGGAATGCTGGCTGAGGAATATCTAAACGAACTTGCACTCGATTCTGGATGGACCGGGGTTGCTGAGTTGCCACTTAACGCCACTGAGATGAGCGACCTTTATGACAATGAAACTATTGAGCACGTGGCCGCATCTCAGCACCCTATAAACACTTCAATGGTTATTACCAGCGAACGTGGTTCTGCTTTGGGTCGTGTCACGAGCAACAAGCACATTCAGTTGGTGCGAGGCGACCGAGATGTCTTTGGTCTTCACGGTCGTTCAGCCGAGCAGCGTCTAGCGATTGACCTGCTGCTAGACAGCGACGTTGGCATTGTTTCACTTGGTGGCAAAGCGGGCACCGGCAAGTCGGCTTTAGCTCTTTGCGCTGGTCTTGAGGCCGTTCTTGAGCGTCGTCAGCACAAAAAGATCATGGTGTTTCGCCCAATCTTTGCTGTTGGTGGTCAAGAACTCGGCTACCTTCCTGGTTCAGAATCTGAAAAAATGAACCCTTGGGGTCAGGCAATTTTTGACACCCTGAGCTCGGTGGTTTCTAAAGAGGTCATTGAGCACATCACTGATCGTGGTTTGCTCGAGGTTCTGCCGCTGACGCACATTCGTGGCCGGTCGCTTCACGATGCATTCGTGATTGTCGACGAAGCCCAGTCACTTGAGCGCAATGTGCTTTTGACCGTGCTTTCTCGCATCGGCCAGAACTCGCGCGTGGTCTTGACTCACGACGTAGCTCAGCGCGACAACTTGCGCGTTGGCCGTCATGACGGCATCGCCTCGGTAATTGAGGCTTTGAAGGGCAACTCGCTGTTTGGCCACATTACTTTGACTCGCAGCGAGCGCTCTGCGATTGCTGCTCTGGTGACAAACCTGCTCGACAACTAAAACTCAAGTTCAACAGCTGTGCCTTGTGCACAAGTTTTGTCGCCTAACATGCGTTCAGGGTTAACCTGCAGGCATGAAACCTTTAGAAGATTTTGCTCTTGGCTTTGCTCTGTTGCCGATCGCCTACCTGTGGCTTGTGTCGTGGCCTCTAGCGCGCACTGACCTGCGCGAACACCGGCTGCCTAACAAACTGACTCTGCCGGGGCTCGCTTTAGCCGTGGTGGCGCAAAGTACAGCGAGCTTTTTGGTGGGCTTTTCAAATCAACTTGGCGCGCTGCTGGCGGCGGGCTTAGTGTTTGCACTGAGTTTGGCAGCTCATGTGTGGTTCAACTTGGGCATGGGCGATGTCAAGCTGCTAACTGCGATCACTCTCAGCCTTGCCTGGTTTAGCCCTTGGTCGCCTCTGCTGGCCGTATTCGTTGCTTTAGCGGCAGCTGTCGTTGCCGTTGCCGTTGGTTTTATAGCCGGCCGCACCAAGCTTGACTCAACTTTGCCGCTAGGACCCTATCTGTTAGCCGGGTTTGCGGTTTCGTGTGTAGTGCTTATTTATAGCCCGGGTGAGGTCATTGACAGCACGTCGAGAGCTTTGTCTAGTTGGGCAAGCGTCAGTTTAACGTCGTCAACATAGCCGAGCTCAATGGTTGCCTCGCGCACGGTCAAGCCCTTAGCGACCGAGTGTTTAGCAATCTTGGCGGCGGCTTCGTATCCGATGTATTTGTTTAGCGGGGTCACGATGCTCGGGCTTGATTCGGCCAAAGCGCGGGCGCGTTCGACGTTGGCCTCGAGGCCTTCGACGGTTTTGTCAGCTAGCAGGCGCATCGAGTTGCTGAGCAAACGAATCGACTCGAGCAAAGCGTTGCCCATCACAGGAATGGCCACATTTAGCTCAAAGTTGCCAGAGGCGCCAGCCCATGCCACGGTGGCATCGTTGCCGATGACTCGTGCGCAAACCATCATTACGGCTTCTGGAATCACCGGGTTGACTTTGCCAGGCATGATTGATGAGCCAGGCTGCAGGTCAGGAATATGTAGTTCTGCAATGCCCGCGTTCGGGCCCGAGCCCATCCATCGCAGGTCGTTGTTGATCTTGGTTAGGCTCACGGCCAACACGCGCAGAGCGCCCGAAGCTTCTACCAGAGCGTCACGTGCGCCCTGAGCTTCAAAGTGGTTGCGAGCCTCAGTGATCGGCAGGCCAGTTTCGGCAGCTAAAAGTGCAATAACTTGCTGCGGGAACCCCTTTGGGGTGTTGATGCCCGTGCCAACTGCGGTGCCACCCAGAGGCACCTCAGCAACGCGACCGATAGTGCTCTGCACGCGCTCGATGGCATAGCGAATCTGTGCGGCGTATCCGCCAAATTCTTGGCCCAGGGTGACCGGGGTTGCATCCATCAGGTGAGTGCGGCCAGCCTTGACCACGGTTGCCCAAAGCTCGGCTTTAGCCTCGAGCTTCACGGCCAAATAATCGAGCGCAGGCACCAGGTCGTGAATCAACGCTGAGGTCACAGCAACGTGAACCGAAGTTGGGAACACGTCGTTTGATGACTGCGAAGCGTTGACGTGGTCGTTTGGGTGCACAGCTGAGCCGAGGCGCGCACTGGCCAATGTGGCAAGCACCTCGTTCATGTTCATGTTCGACGAGGTGCCTGAGCCGGTCTGAAAGATATCGACCGGAAACTCGCCGTCGTGCTCACCAGCAACTACAGCGTCGGCGCTGTCGGCGATTGACTTGGCGATTTCAACGGCAAGCACGCCGAGCGATGCGTTCGCAAGCGCTGCAGCTTTTTTGATCTGCGCTAGAGCAGCAATGTGAGCGCGCTCAAGTGTGGTGCCTGAAATCGGAAAATTCTCAACCGCACGCTGAGTTTGAGCAGCATAAAGTGCGTTTTTTGGCACGCGAACTTCACCCATGGTGTCGTGTTCAATGCGGAATTCCATTTGTGATGCCTCTTTCATTATTTCTTTGAAATTTTATTCGGATGCTCGGCAGCTCAAACGTTGCCGTGAATGACGAACGGGTGAACCTCGCCCACGTCAAGGCGATAGTTGGCGCCGACCACAGCCAAGCGCCCGTCGGCCACGGCCTCGGCAATGAGTGTGCTGCGACTCAAGATTTCGTCAACGGTAGCAATCACATGCAGTTCGGTGATGTCATCGATTTCGGTTACACCCTCTGCGTGGGCTGCTTCAACGGTTGGAATGATCTTTTTCACCAGACTTGCGATGAACTCGCCTTGCGCTGGCGAGTGGCCTTCAGCTGAATCGATGGTTGCTCTAATGGCACCGCAGTTGTCGTGGCCCAGCACCAGAATCAGTGGCACTTTCAAAACCTCAACGCTGAACTCGAGTGACCCCAAAATGGTTTCGGCGATTACCTGCCCAGCGTTGCGCACCACAAACAGGTCTCCGAGCCCAACATCAAAGATGATTTCGGCTGAAAGGCGTGAGTCGGCGCAGCCAAAAAGGGTTGCGAAAGGTCGTTGCGCCTCAACAAGTGACGAAACGCGGTCAATGTCTTGTCTTGGGTGATCTTGGGTGCCCGAGGCAAAACGCACGTTGCCGCGCATGATTGCCTTGAAAGCTTCGGCGGGAGTTTCTGGGCGGTGTTGGTCGGTGGTCATTTCGCCGCCTTCATTGGGTTGACAACTTGGGTTTCAAAGTCTGTGAAATTTTCAGTCAAAGCGGTGCCTTCAAGCAAGACTGCATCGTTGCCGTGTTTGTAAATAAAAATGTGGTCTTTGGTTTTAGGTGGGTTGTTGACCACGGGTGATTTGAACTCTTGCCAGGTTTCGCCACCAATTTGAAACTCGGCGGTCTGAAGGTCGCCAGCGGTTTGCAAAGCCAACCAGGTTGGGTTGACACCAAAAGCTTGGGTTAGCGAAACAAAGTCGCCGCTTGGGCCAACAAAACCGGCGTACCAAGTCTGAACACCGTCAAGCGGTGCGCCGTTCCAGCGCGCTGCAGTGCATTTCCAGGAGTCTTGCAAAACTGGCAAAACTAAACGGTTTGGGGTGCTTTGCTGCACTTGGGCAGCAATGGCGCGGTAGTCAACCGAGGCGATTTGGTTGGTGTCGTTGCGCGGGGTTGCCAACACAATCACCAAAACGATGCCAACCGACGCGGCCAGCGCCAGCAACAGGTTGTTCAAAGTTTGACGGGCGCGGTGCTTCTTGGCAGATTCTGGGTCTGGCACAGCTTCAATCGGCACTGTTACAGTGCGAAACTCTTTGCTCATCGCGTGCCTTCGCTAGTCGTTTTTGGCGGTAGTTTTGGCTTCTGCGGCGCCCTTAGATTCAATAGCGGCGTTCAACTTTGAACGAGCCGCACCAAGCCATTCCTCGCACCGGGCAGCAAGTGCTTCGCCGCGTTCCCACAATGCCATCGACTCTTCAAGCGTCACTGAACCAGCCTCAAGCGATGCAACGACGCGCACGAGTTCTTCGCGAGCAGCTTCGTAGCTCAACGCGGCAATATCTGAGTTTTTGTCTTTAGCAGTCATCACTATTAAGCCTAATCAGCCGTTGCGGCAATTTCGCCTTTAGCTAGGCGAATCGCAAGTTTTTGCCCAGATTTAACATTGGCGGCGTCTGCCTAAATTCTTCCGTCAGGCGTGCGAACCACCGAATAACCACGGTCTAGGGTTTGCTGCGGGCTGAGTGACCGAACCTGAGTTTTGAGATGCTCGAGGGTTAGCACGCCCTGGTCGAGCAACATCGCAAAGCGCTCGCGCAAAGTGGTGCGAGCCCGAAGGTCATCCGCGCTCAAATTGTCGATAAAGGCATAAGGGTTCGCCAACACTGGTCGGCTTCGCAACTGCTCAATAAAACTTTCTTGGCCAGTCACAAATGCTTGAATGTTTCGCTCGATGCGCGCAAGAGCATCGCCAAGTTTTCGGCGCTCGTCAATCACGTCTGGCACAACACGCTTTGCGGCATCGGTCGGTGTTGAAGCACGCAGGTCGGCCACATCGTCGAGCACCGGGTTGTCGTTTTCGTGCCCGATTGCGCTAACGATTGGCTTGGTGGTTGCAGCAGCTGCGCGCACAACGCCTTCGTCGCTAAACACGAGCAGGTCGCCAAAAGCGCCGCCGCCTCGGGTAACGATGATGACGTCAACCTCGGGGTCGGCATCGAGTTGCTTTATAGCTGCGATGATCTGCGGGGCGGCTTTTTCACCTTGAACCAGAGTGTTGATGACCTTGAAGTTCACCTCGGGCCAGCGCAGGCGTGCGTTTTGCAAAACGTCTTTCTCGGCATCGCTGTCTTTGCCCGTGATCAGACCAATGCAGTTCGGCAAAAACGGTAACGGCTGCTTAACCTGGGTCAAGCCCTCGGCGGCCATCTGCATTCGCAGTCGGTGAATGCGTTCGAGCAGGTCGCCCAGACCCACCTTGCGCATCTCTTGAATGCCCATCGAAAGTTTGCCGTTTTTAGGCCAAAACTCGGGTTTAATCAGGGCAACCACGCGATCACCCTGTTGCAATCCGGCTTCAAGGCCGGCCGGGTTCCACGAGTGCACCTGCACAACATTTTCGATTTGCAAATCTCGCAGCTCGGCAAACAGGCGGCCGTTGCCACCGCTAACCTTGGCTAATTCGCCTTCAACCCACAGATAGCCGAGCTTGTCGATGTGGCCTTTGATTGCTGAGTTGAGTTTTGAGATCGGCCACGGCTCGGCTCGACTGCTCGTGCGCGAAGGGTTCGGGCCATCATCGGCCGCGCTCGCGCTAGAGACGGCATCGGCGCCAATTGGGGCGCCACCGCCCCAGCTGCTCATGCTCGACATAAAACCCCTAAACCTTTGCGGCCAACCGCGTTTATCATTGAAGAGTGATCGTTACTAAGGATACTTCGCCAATCGCCATCATTCCTGAAAAACCAGAGGGCCACAAGCGCGTTTTGCTCGCCTCGCCTCGTGGTTATTGCGCAGGCGTTGACCGCGCCGTGATCGCCGTTGAGAAAGCTCTCGACCACTATGGCGCGCCAATCTATGTGCGCAAGCAAATCGTTCACAACAAGCACGTCGTTGCCTCGTTAGAGGTGCGCGGTGCAATTTTTGTTGACGAAGTCGACGAGGTGCCCGAGGGCAGCATTTTGGTTTTCTCAGCTCACGGTGTTTCACCCGCAGTGGTGGCTGCTGCTGAGGCTCGCAACCTCAACACGATTGACGCAACCTGCCCGCTAGTGACCAAAGTTCACCGCGAGGTTCAGCGCTTTGCCGCCGAAGACTACGACATTTTGCTCATCGGCCACGAGGGCCACGAAGAGGTTGAGGGCACAGCAGGCGAGGCTCCCGATAGCGTTCAGATTGTTGACGGCCCACACCACGCTGGCGAACAAACCGTGCGCGACCCAAACAAAGTCATCTGGCTTTCGCAAACCACACTCTCGGTTGATGAAACCATGCAAACTGTGGTCAAGCTGCGCGAGAAATACCCTTCGCTTCAGAACCCACCAAGCGATGACATTTGCTATGCAACACAAAACCGCCAGGTTGCCATCAAAAAGGTTGGCGCCGACAGCGACCTCGTGATTGTGGTTGGTTCAGCTAACTCATCGAACACGGTGCGTCTCGTTGAGGTTGCGCTTGAGGCGGGCGCCAAAGCCGCTTATCGCGTTGACTATGCCCACGAAATCGAGGATGCCTGGTTCGACGGCGTAGAAACCGTTGGCGTTAGCTCAGGCGCATCAGTGCCAGAAGAGCTCGTTGACGGAGTAATCGAGTTGCTCGCTGAGAAGGGCTTTGGCGACGTTCGCAACGTGACCACCGCCGAAGAAGACGTGCAGTTCTCACTGCCAAAAGAGCTTCGCAAAGACCTCAAGGCTGCCGGCGCCGACACATCAAACAAGGTTAAGCGCAGCTAGATAGGCTCTCCAGCCTGAATTATTCATTTTGCGTTAGGTAGCGTTTTCGCAATATTTTGCGACTGGGCTATCAGTATTTTGCGAAAAACCGAAACAACCGTTTTCGAATATTTCTGCCAGGCGCGAAAAACGCCCCACTCGAGTTGAATCGAAGGGGGCGTTTCGCTTTGGTCTGGGTGGGGTGTGTCTGTGTCTTAGAGCGACAAGTCTTTAGAGAGACATCGACTTGCCGGCTGAGCCAAGCTCGTTGGCAGCCTCAACGACGCGGGTTGACATGCCGGCTTCGCCGAGCTTGCCCCAGGCGCGTGGGTCGTAGGCCTTCTTGTTGCCAACTTCGCCGTCAACCTTTAGCACGCCGTCATAGTTGGTGAACATGTGCGCTGCGATTGGGCGGGTGAAGGCATACTGCAGGTCGGTGTCGATGTTCATCTTGATGACACCGTGGCTAACCGCGGTTGCGATTTCTTCTGCGGTTGAGCCTGAGCCACCGTGAAAGACGAGGTCGAATGGCTTTTCTTTGCCATACTTAGCGCCAACCGCTGCCTGAATCTCACCAAGAAGTTCTGGCTTAAGCTGAACGCCACCTGGCTTGTAAACACCGTGAACGTTGCCAAAGGTTAGAGCAACCATGTAGCGGCCGTTCTCGCCAAGGCCAAGAGCCTCGGCTGTCATTAGACCGTCAGCTGGGGTTGCGTAAAGGTGCTCGCCGTGGCCGCCCTCAACGCCGTCTTCTTCGCCGCCAACAACGCCAACTTCGATCTCAAGAACTGCTCCGATGCCACGGGTTAGCGCGAGCATCTCTTTGGCGATCTGCATGTTTTCTTCCATGCTTACAGCTGAGCCATCCCACATGTGTGAGTTGAATAGTGGGTCTTGGCCGTGCTTGACACGGTCTTGTGAAATCGCGATGAGTGGGCGCACGAGCTTGTCGAGCTGGTCTTTTGCGCAGTGGTCGGTGTGAAGGGCAATTGTGATGCCATAGTTCTTTGCAACCTCGCGAGCGAATGCTGCCATTGCTGCTGCGCCCGAAGCCATGTTCTTAATGGTTGGGCCTGACCAATAGTCAGCGCCACCAGTGGTGACCTGAATGATGCCGTCTGAACCGGCTGCCTGCAAACCAGCAAGAGCTGCGTTTAGAGTCTGTGAGCTGCTGACGTTGATTGCTGGGTAGGCAAAGCCTTGAGTCTTTGCACGGTCTAGCATTTCAAGGTATTGGTCTGGTGATGCAACAGGCATGCGGGGCCTTTCGGTTTCAATGGTTTGAGGGCTCTCTAAGATGTTACCAAAGCCCAAGTGCCAAAACAGGAGCCCCACATGACAAAGCCCACAGTTAACAAACTTGTCATGTCTGCCGAAACCAGGGCTCTGGTTGACTCGGTAGTTGCCGCTGTGGTTGGTTCAAGACATTTGGTTGGCAAGGGCGATAAAAATGGGGTGGATGCCGCCGCCGTCGACGCCATGCGCAACTCGCTGATTGGGTCTGGTTTCGACGGAATCGTCGTTATTGGCGAGGGTGAAAAAGACGAGGCTCCGATGCTTTTCGTGGGGGAGCGCTTTGGCGGTGGGCAGGGTTCGGCATCGAGCGGTGAGTCGCTGCCCGACCCCAAATGGAACATCGCAGTTGACCCAATCGATGGCACCGCGCTCGCCGCGGCTGGCGTGCCTGGTGCAGTTTCGGTGATCGCAGTGAGCGAGCACGGCACGATGGCAATCGCACCTGAGGTTTATTACATGCAAAAACTCGTCACGTCGGCAGCAGCTGGTCGAGTGGTTGATCTTGACTTTAGAGCGACGGCGAACATCCGTGCTGTTTCTGAGGCTCTGGGCAAGTCAATCAGTGAGGTTCGCGTTGCGGTGATTGATAAACCGCGCAACGCCGAGCTCATTGCCGAAATTCAGGCCACTGGCGCGCAGTGGGCAAGGTTTGCCGAGGGTGACGTGGCCCAAGCGGTTGTTGCGGCCACTGCGGGCACCGATGTTGACATCTTGCTCGGTGTCGGCGGCAACCCTGAGGGCGTCGCCTCAGCTGTTGCGGTGCAGGTTTTGGGTGGGTTCATGCAGGGGCGTTTGGCACCGCAAACCGACGCTGAGCGTGAGGCTGGCCTGCGCGCCGGGTTAGACCTTGACCGCAAGTTTGAGTTGCACGAGTTGGTGGGTGGTTCTCGCCACATTTTCGTTATGGCAGGCGTGACTGATGGGCCGCTGACACGCGGTTTTACATTGCATAAGTCGGCAAAAGCCGAACGCACAGATGAGCTGCATGTTGAGGTTTTGGTGCTCGACAGCGCACTTGGTGAACCGCAGGTGTTGACCGAAGTCGTCGAGCTTTAGTGAGCGATTGCTGGTTCTTCGAGCGGCTTGTCGCGGTCAGGGGTTTCGGTAAAGAAACTTTCTGGCAGATTCTCGACGCTGCTTAGGCCTGAACTTGGCTGAGTAACTTTCACGGCACCCCAGCGCACCGCAGTTTTGATGCCGGTTTCGACGTCAAAGTCGGTGCCATAAACTTCTGGGCCATTGCCAACAGGAATCGTCGCAACGGCTGACAAGAAACCCGCGAGGGTTGCGTCGCCAGCACCAACAGTGTTAACAACTTTTACGCGCTCGGTCTTGGCGCCAACGATTGACTTTTTAGTGACTGCCAAAATGCCGTCAACGCCCATTGAGGCAAGAACTGCGCCAATACCGTGGTCGCAAAGCTCGCGAGCGGCGTCGATGACATCGCCCACGGTGTGCAGGGTGCGGCCCACGGCTGAGGCTAGTTCTTCGGCGTTTGGCTTGATGATGGTTGGGCGGCCGCTGCGAGCAAGGTAGCTCAGTGGGGCGCCGCTGGTGTCGATTGCAACTTTGACGCCGAGGGCATCCATGCGGTCAAAGATCGGGGTTAGGTCAACGAATTTGCCGGTGCTCTTATTGATTGGCAGTGCGCCGCCAATGGCGAGCCATTTTGCTCCGCGGTCGCGCACGGTTGCTTCGGTGAGGTCGATTACGGCGTTCCAGTCGTCGTCGCTGAGTGCGCGCGGGCCTTCGGTTACGCGAGTCGTGGTGCCGTTTTCGATGACGATAGTTGTTGATACTCGCAGGGTGCCTTCGACCCAAAGCGGAATAAGTTTTTCGCTGTAACCGGTGCGTGCTAGCACGCCTGGGTCTGCGTTGCCGACTGGCACAACTCCTGGGGCGTTGATGCCGCCCACGAAGAGCCCTTGGGTGACGTTGATGCCTTTGCCGGCAAGCTCTTCAGTGACGTGGTCGGCGCGGTTGACGCCACCTTCGGCGAAGTTGCTGATGTAATAGGTGCGGTCAAGGGTCGGCGCCGGTGTGAGCGTTACGATTGGCGACGCGTTGGAGGTGCTAAGCATGCCTGACTCCTTGTTTGTTTGACTTGCCCTGGGGGCGTTTTAGCTGCTGGGCTGCAAACATCTTTGTGAGCGCGTTTGAACAAAAGTATAGTAAACCCTCACAAACTTATCGAAATGTAACGACCCGCAAACTGCGGTTTGCGCGGTTTGCGGGTCGTTTTGCTTCGGAATCAGTTGCCGAAGCTACTTATTGGGCAATTCTTCGTCTTCAAGGAGTGTTGCGAGGTCGCTAGATTCGAACTGGGGCAGCTCGGCTGCTGTAATTTGCTTTGGTGCGTCGTCGACCACAGCTGGGCTTTCGATTTCGGCGACTGATAGCGCACTGTCGTCGAGGTCGTTGAGTTTGCGAGCTGAGACCAGCATGCGGCTCTCGAAACTGGCTACGAACTTGTTGTAGTTGCCCACTGTGCTCTTGATTGAACGGCCGAGAGCATCGGCCAAACCTGCCACAACGTTCACACGCTCATACAGCTCGCGACCAATCTCGAGCATTTTGCGCACTTGGTTCTCGTCAACGTTTTGGCGCCAGATGAAGTTGATGGTCTTCAACACCGAGAACAGGCTCACCGGTGATGCTAGCGCCACATTCTTGCCGAAGGCGTATTCCAAGATTGCGGGGTCGGCGTCAAGGGCAGCTGAAAGCAACGCTTCGCTGGGAATGAACGCGATAACAAAGTCAGGGCTGGCATTTAGTGAAGTCCAGTAGGCCTTGCCGGCGAGTGTGTCGATGTGACCGCGCACCGCCTTGGCGTGCTCTTTGACTAGTTGTTCGCGACGCGCTTTGTCGGCGCCCTCGGCAAGCTGACTGATCTTTGACGCCTCTTGATAAGAGTTGAACGGAACCTTGCTATCAATCGCAAGTGTCTTGCCACCTGGCAGGTTGATGATCATGTCGGCGCGACCGGTTGTGATAGTTGCCTGCTCGTCGAAGTCGGCATGCTTTAGCAAACCAGCAAGTTCAACTAGCTTTCGCAGCTGAGCCTCGCCCCAAACGCCGCGGATCTGGTTCGAGCCGAGAGCATTTGCGAGCGACTCGGTTTGTTTGCGAAGTTGCTGGTCACTCTCGAGTGACTGGCGAATGGCTTCGTTTAGCTGGGTAACCTGCTCGGTGCGCTCTTTTTGCATGAGGCCGACAGCTTCTTGCATCTGACGCAGGTTTTCTTTGACCGGAGCAAGTTCGTTTACGAGCTTGTTTTCTTTTGCCTGGTTTTCTTGGCCTTCGCGAATCTGCGCTTGCAACTGCGCTATCTGTGATGAATAAGCTGCGACTGTTGCCTGCGCCCCCGCGAGGTCAACTTGCGCTTGGTTTAGCTGCGGTGCAAGGTCATTTGACCCGTCGGCTGCAGTTTTCTTGCGGCCCCCAACTAGCCAGCCGATAACGACACCGGCGACTAGACCAACGATTAGAAAAAGAAAAGTATCCATGCCGCTAGTGTGCCATGAGCCTGCGACATTTTTAGCTCAAGTCGGGCTTCTCAAGTTTGACCGGCACGATTAGCGGCTTTAGAACCTGCCTAGTCGCGGCCGCCAACTCATCCAAGTTGTCAACGTCATGCTTTTTCTTGGCCATGTGCACCACTATGCGCGCGCACGCATCGGCATCGGCCAAAGCATCATGATGATTGAACTCTTCGTGACCCACCGCATAAGCCACCGAATTGAGGCGATAACTCTCAAGGTTGTAACTCTTGCGCGCCATGGCAAGCGAGCACAAGTAACTTAGCGCGGGCAACGACGCATCGATAGCTGCGGCCGAAGCGCGCAACACCCCCATGTCGAAGGGCGCATTGTGTGCAATCAAGACATCCGTGCCAATAAATTCGAGCATTGCTTTGAGGGCGACGTCATATTCGAGCGCGTCTTCAACATCGCTGGGATGAATGCCGTGCACGCGAATGTTGCCCGCATGAAACCAGTTGTGCGGGTAGGGTGGCTTGAAAAGCAGGGCCAAGCCTTCGACTAAAACTCCGTCGCGCACGCGCACCAGACCCACGGCGCAGGGGCTAGCGGGTGATCCGTTTGCGGTCTCAAAGTCAATTGCGGTGAAGTCAATGGGCATAGGTCAATTAAACTCTTATGTTGTGGCCCTAACTATCGCAATCGTGGGACTGCCTAACGTAGGCAAGTCGACCCTTTTCAATGCACTCACCAAAAACAATGTGTTGGCAGCGAACTACCCGTTCGCAACCATCGAGCCAAACGTTGGTGTGGTGAACCTGCCAGACCCTCGTTTGCAAAAGCTCGCCGACATGTATGGCTCAGAGCGCCTCTTGCCTGCGCCGGTGTCATTCGTTGACATTGCGGGCATCGTGCGCGGTGCTTCTGTGGGCGAAGGCTTGGGCAACAAGTTCTTGGCCAACATTCGTGAGGCCGACGCAATCGCTCAGGTTGTGCGCGCATTTGTCGACGGCGACGTCGTGCACGTTGACGGCAAGGTTGACGCCTCGAGCGACATCGAAACCATCAACACCGAGCTGATTCTGGCCGACATGCAGACCCTCGAAAAAGCCCGCCCTCGCATCGAAAAAGAAGTTAAGGGCAAAAAGATGGAGCCAATCGCTCTCGAAGTGATTGACGAAGCCATGACGATTCTCGACGGTGGCAAGCCGCTATCGTCTTCAAAGATTGACTTGACCCCAATCAAAGAGATGGGCCTGCTAACCGCAAAGCCGATCATCTATGTTTTCAACGTGGATGAAAGCATTCTCACCGACGCCGAAAAGAAGAAGGCGCTCGCCGACCTCGTTGCCCCAGCCGAAGCCGTCTTCTTAGACGCCAAGGTTGAGAGCGAGCTAATCGACCTCGATGCAGCTGAGGCAGCTGAACTCTTGGCATCACTCGGCCAGGACGAGTCTGGCCTCGACCAGCTTGCCCGCATCGGTTTCGACACCCTAGGTTTGCAGACCTACCTAACTGTTGGCCCGAAAGAAGCTCGCGCCTGGACCATTCACAAAGGCTGGACAGCCCCACAAGCCGCCGGCGTGATTCACAGCGACTTTCAGCGCGGTTTCATCAAAGCCGAAATCGTCTCATTTGACGACCTCATGGCTTCTGGCTCGATGAACGATGCCAAAGCCGCCGGCAAGGTGCGCATGGAGGGCAAAGAATACGTTATGCGTGATGGCGACATCGTTGACTTTAGGTTCAACGTTTAGTTTCTAAATCGTGCGAGTCGGCTAGTGGTCGGCGATTTCCCAGGTGTGACCGCTCGGGTCTTGAAAGCTGGCGGTGCGCACGCCCCAAGGGCGGTCAAGCGGGCCACTGAGCAACTTCACGCCGGCAGCCTCAAGTTCGGCAGCCGTTGCGTCAACATCAG
>CAISOV010000049.1 GCA_903887175.1 uncultured Micrococcales bacterium | reverse complement strand
TGTATCGGGTTTGTCGATGCCGGCAAGCATACGCAGCAACGTAGTTTTTCCTGCGCCGTTGAGCCCGATGATGACTACTTTTGAACCTTTGTCGATTGCTAAGTCAACGGCGGTAAAAATCTCGAGTGATCCATAGCTTTTCGAAAGGTTGGTTGCCATCAGAGGGGTGCGCCCGCAGGGCGCAGGATCAGGAAACTTAATCTTGGCAACACGATCAACTTCGCGAACGTCATCAAGGTTGCTGAGCAAGGCCTCGGCGCGACGAACCATTTGCTTCGCGGCGACAGCCTTCGATGCTTTTGCCCCGAACTTGGCAGCTTGGGTGGTTAGCACAGAAGCTTTCTTTTCGGCAATAGAACGATCACGCTTTCGGCGTTCTTCGTCAACTTCGCGCTGCTTAAGATAGGCTCGCCAACCCATGTTGTAGACATCAATCAGAGAACGCATGGCATCTAGATAAAACACGCGGTTCACGGTTTCTTCAACCAGGTCAACATCGTGGCTGATTACTATTAGCCCGCCCTGGTACCCCTTCAAAAAATCGCGCAACCAAATAACCGAGTCGGCATCTAGGTGGTTGGTAGGTTCGTCGAGAATCATGGTTTCGGCATTTGAAAACAGAATGCGGGCGAGTTCGATGCGTCGACGCTGGCCACCCGAAAGAGTTTTGAGTGGCTGGTTCAAAATGTTTTCTTTGAGCCCCAAGTTACTTGCGATTGCAGCCGCCTCGGCTTCGGCCGCATAGCCACCGGCTGATTGAAAGTTTTCTTCGGCAGTCGCATAACCCTGCATGCCGCGCTCATAGATTGCTTCGTCAACGCTGCCCATATCAGCCGTTGCCTGCTCCATTTTGAGCAAAAGGTCACCCAAGCCACGGGCGTTCAAAATTCGGGTGCGCGCCAATTCTTCAGGGTCGCCCGAACGAGGGTCTTGAGGCAGGTAACCAATCTCGCCGCTTTTTTCAACTGTTCCGGCTGAAGGCGCGCCATCGCCTGCCAAAATTTTGGTGAGAGTAGTTTTGCCCGCACCATTTCGCCCTACCAAGCCAACTTTGTCGCCTTTGTCAACGCGAAAGTTCACGCCTTGCATCAGCACTCGAGCGCCAATGCGAATCTCGAGGTCACGAACGTTAATCAAAGGGGCTCCGCAATACTGTGTAAAAATCTTGTAAACCAAGACGGCCTGCAAAATGCCTAGTCTACAATCGAGTTATTAACTATTTCTTCAAGCAGAAAGAGAGCTAACGTGTCTTTGACCCTAGCCACTCGCCCAACAATCGTCGACAGCTTCGTTCCACGCAGCTTGGTTGCAGACATCGCCCTAGTAATCGGTGGCACCGCTCTGACCGCAGCAGCCGCTCAGCTGGTAATTCCGACCAGCCCGGTTCCGTTCACTGGCCAGACTTTTGCAGTTTTGCTCGTCGGCGCAACTCTTGGTCTAAACCGTGCCGCCGCCTCGATGTTTCTCTACCTTTTGGTTGGCGCTGCCGGCATTCCGGTTTTCACTCAGGGCAAGTCTGGCCTTTTCGACCAGGCCGGTCACCTAACTGCAACTCTCGGCTATCTGGTTGGCTTCGTGCTTGCTTCGGCTCTAGTTGGCTTCTTGGCCGAACGCGGCTGGGCGAAGTCTTCTCTCGGAGTCATTAGCGCTTTTGTTTTGGGTAACGCTGTGATTTATGCGCTGGGTCTGCCTTGGTTGCAATACTCGCTTTCAGCAACTTGGGATCAAACCATTGCATGGGGTTTCACGCCTTTTGTGGTTGGCGACTTGCTAAAGCTCATCGCAGCAGCTTTTGTGTTGCCTGGCGCCTATCTTTTGGTTAAAAAAGTCAAAGGCTAAACAAACTTTGCTTCTGTGAAACTAATCTCAGCTAAGACCTCATTCTAAAAACGAATGAGGTCTTTGCTTATTCTGAGGTTGTTAAGTGGCAAAGTTCGCCGTGTGACCATAAAAGGTGACAGCTAATAGACACCGATTGTTGCTTATTTGCTCTAAATTGTTTAAAAAGAGGGGAACCTGATGACAGAAAAATACGAAGCCTCACCAGCCCAAAGCACTGAAGCCTCAGACGCAGCTAACGCAGAACCTAACACCGAGGTGCTTGCTGACGCAGGTGATGACAGCGCGGTGCAGCTTGAAACCGCTGCTAATAAAGCAAAACGCTGGCGTTTAGGCCGCAATAAGACCATTGCCCTTGGTGCAGCGCTTTTGCTCGTTGGCGGCGGTGGCGCTTGGGCCTACAACGTTTATCAAGCCCCCACAACTGTTATTGGAATGGCTATTGGTTCGCTGTTTGGTCAACAAAACCCGGCATATGACTTGAAACTAGCGGTTAGCTCAAGTGGCATCAAAGGTGACATCACTTTAGGTGTCTCAACTGGCGACGAGGGCGCAGACCTAAACGCACTGCTGAACTTGAATTACGCTGGGCAAAAAGCAAGCGCTAACGTTGAGGCAATTACCGCGAAATCTGGCGATGCTTACTTGCAGATCAGCAAGTATGAGTCTTTATTGGCCCTATTGAACGGCGCCGGCCTAAATGCATCGTCTTACAGCTCAGTTTTGAACGCAATTTCTGGCAAATGGATCAAACTGAGCAAATCAGACATTGAATCGGTGACCGGCTCAACTGGAACAGCTGCAAGCTGCATTCAAGACAAATATAAAGACGCAGTTCATGCTGAGGCTGTTAAGACCGAAATGATAAACCTTGCTAAGAGCCATGTCTTTATGGTCGTAGACAAAGATCTTGGAACCTCAAACGGCAGCGTTGGCTATGACATGGCGTTTGACGTGCCGCAACTCAAGGCTTTTTTGATTGGTTTTCGAGACACCAAAGCTTTTGCTGATTATGAAGAATGCTCGGGCTCGTCGGCAGCCGCGTTCCCTATAGACATGGCCTTGCAAGGCATCAACTCTGTGACAGAAGAGCAAGTAAAAACTGCTATGGCCACAACCAAGATTTCAATTTGGGCTGACCAGTGGAGCCACAAGCTTTCTAAGTTGAGTATTGTGACAAACCAATCTGGTCTTGATCTCGAACTAGACCTGTTGCCGGCCGGCGATCGCAGTTCGTTGGTGCAGATTCCAACTGACTCGATTAGTGTGACCGACCTGCAATCACTGCTAGCAGGTATCTA
>CAISOV010000048.1 GCA_903887175.1 uncultured Micrococcales bacterium | reverse complement strand
GCTCGCCAGCAATGAATACATAGTGCCCGACCTCATTGTGGTGATTTTGAAAGTTCGTCATGTATGTGACGCCTCTGTCGTAACCGATCTGCAAATATGCAAACCAGACGCTAGCCCAGGTGCCAGCGGCAAAGAGGGCGACTGCAGCGATTTTCTTAGCCCAGTGGTGACGGTTTATGAAAACCGCAATAAAGGCAACCACCGCAACCATTGCAGTGATTTTAGACGTGACTGCAAACCCAAAGAAGGCCCCTGCCAACAGCATTAGCCACCAATGACCAGTGCGTTGCCACAGCCAGGCTGCGGCAAAAGCAAAAACTAAGAAGCAAACCATAAAAGGTTCAAGCATGTTGGTTGCTGCAAAATTTTGGAATCGTTGCGGCATGAATACAAATAGATTGGCCGCAATCAAACCAGCCCACAGGCCGCCCTCAGTGCTGACCATCCAGCCCAAAACTGCGGCTGCCAGCAACACAAAAATCGCCGCCATGATGCGCCCACTGGTGAAGCCTTGCCCCCAAAGCTGCTGAGCGAATCCGATTAAATATTTTGCAGTCGGTGGGTGTTCGAGGTTTGCAGTGAAGTCGCCGGTGACATAAGACCAACCCGCAGAAACATAGATTGGCTCATCTGAAAAATGGTTACCGCTAGTTAAGCCATAGGTGACGATGTAAAGCTGCCAGCCGAAAGAGGCAACGATCAGCGCGATTCTGACCCAAAGTTTGCTAAAAAACTGCTGAATTTCTAAAAGCATTAGCCGGGCAGGTTCGCTTCGATCAAGTCAACAATCATCTCGTCGTCAGGTTTCGTGGTTGGTCTGAAACGGTGGATTTTGCCATTTGGCAACACAAGAAACTTTTCAAAGTTCCAAAGCACTGGGCCGCCGAGGCCATGATTGTCTTTGGTCTTCTTTAGCTCTTTAAAAAGCGGGTGCTGTTGTTTGCCGTTCACAAAGGCTTTTTCGGTCATTCCAAAAGTTACGCCCCAAGTGGTGCTGCAATAGGTAGCAACTTCGTCGTTACCCTTGAGTTCTTGCCTAAATTGGTCACTGGGAACACCCAGAACAGTGAAACCTCGTGCACCGTACTTCTTTTGCAGAGCCTCGAGAGCCTCATATTGAGGGGTCAAGCCGCATTTAGATGCGACGTTCACAACCAACACCACTTTGCCAGCAAAATCGCCGAACACAGCGGGTTGGCCATCAATCATCGTTAGCGCAATTTCGTTTAGGCTCATGTCTTTATTCAACACCAAAGACTTGCGTTTTATTGCCGATTTGTTGCACTTATTTGAGCTGAAGCGGCAATCTGAAGGGCTACCGACGGCCTAGTTTCAAACTGAAAATGCTTGTAACTGTCTCTTGAACGATTCAACAGGCAACGCAGAATTTGCCCCTGCGATCACTGCCAGTTTTAGACTTTTGTCATGAGCGCAGATTCTATCGATGCCTACCTAAGTGCACTTGCACCGATTAAACGCCAAACGCTTGAAGCTGTGCGGGCTGCCATTTTAGAAATCTTGCCCGAGGCCAGCCAAGAAATTTACTATGCGATGCCGGCGTTCATGGTTGAGGGCAGAGCCTTAGCCGGTTTTGCTGCGTTCAAAAACCATTTAAGTTGGATTCCATATAGTGGCCAGGTGGTTCCAAAGCTGCTCGTCGAGATTGCGCCATATTCTTTGGGCAGTAGCAGCGGCGTTTTCAAGTTTGCAATCGATAAGCCACTGCCGGCGCACATCATTCAAAAACTAATTTTGACTCGCGCCATCGAGGCCCTTGGCGAAAGCCACCCGCTAATCGCAAGACTCTCTTAGAGGGCCGTAACCCGGCGGAGTTATAAACTTAGGGCTGATAGCTTTTCTCAATGCTTGTTTCTAAGGAGTCTCAGGTGTCACTTTTAGCTCACATCAATTTTGCTGCAGTCATCGTTGCAACCATTTCAGCGATTGCCATTGGTTCAATCTGGTTTGGCCCAAGAACGTTTTTTCCGGTTTGGTGGGCTGCCATGGGGCGGCCTAAAGACGAAAAGCCCGGTGGCGAGAACATGACTGTGGTTTTTGCAGGAACATTTATCGGTCAGTTCGTGCAGGCCATGGCTGTTGCGATTGTCGTGGCCATGCAGGCCGACCGCGGCAACGGCCAGCTAGGCGCATTCGATGGACTTTTCATTGGCCTTTTGGTGGGCGTCGGTTTTGCTGCCGCTGCTTCGCTTTCGCACCGACTTTTTGCGGGGCAAAGTTTCAAAGTTTGGGCAATCGAGGTCGGCTCAGATGTTGTTAGCCTCACGGTGATGTCGATAATTATTGCGCTCTGGCGCTAGAGGCTGCAACATAGCGGCTCAGTGAGTTTTATATGTCGAGCCTATTTTTATTGCTAGCAGTTGGTTTGCTTGGCCCAATTTTGGCTTTTTCTAAAAAAGTTGGATTGCCGGTTGCAGTCGGCGAAATTTTGGTTGGCGTAGCATTTGGCATTTCGGGTTTTGACCTAATAAACATTCATGAACCAGCCACGCAGCTGATTTCACAAGTAGGTTTTGCATTGGTGATGATGCTGGTTGGCAGTCACATTCAAGTGCGTCAAACTCTTGGCTCTAAGAATTTCTTTGTTGCCGTTCGCAACATAGCAATTTCAGTAGTCATGGCACTTGTGCTTGCTTTGGCTATCGTTCGGCTCACAGGCATTGACCACCTAGCAATTTATGTTTTGATTATGGCCTCAAGTTCGGCCGCTGTGGTTTTGCCCCTGGTTGCCTCAAACCAAACTGCCTCGGTGAACCTGCTCGTCACTCAGGTGGCGGTGGCCGACCTTCTAGGAATCATTGCGCTGCCAACCGTGATGGAGCCCGCGAACACTCCAACTATTTTGATCGGTGCGCTTTCTGTGACAGCTTGCGCAGCTCTGGTCTATTTTTTGCTGCGCATCGCCGAGCGAAATGGCACTTGGCTCAAGCTTCGCGAATTCAGCCGTGAGAGGCGCTTTGGCTTGGAGCTTCGAATCAGTCTTTTGGTGCTGCTTGGGCTTGCGTCGCTGGCTCAAAGTTTTGGCGTTAGCGTGATGATTGCGGGTTTTTCACTTGGTTTGGCAATCGCTGCCAACGGAGTTCCGCACCGTTTAGCCAAGCAGCTGTTTGCTGTCACCGAAGGGCTGTTTGCACCAGTCTTTTATGTGTTGCTCGGCGCATCGATTGATTTTCGAACTGTCTTTGTCGACAGCCGGTTGATTTTGCTTTCGATTTTGCTGCTCGGTTTTGGGCTAGTTAGCCACCTCAGCGGCATGGCTTTTGGCCAAAAATTCGGCGAAGCGGGCCTGAGCGCTGCCTCGCTGGGAATTCCCACAGCGGTAGTTAGCATCGGCTTGACCAGCCATGCCATAAGCTCGGGTGAAGGGGCGGCGTTCACTTTGGCTATGTTGCTTTCGGTGATCATGGCGACTTTTTTCGCCAGAAAGATTAAAGCGAGTTAGTCATGTGGTTCAAAAAATTGGTGAAGGGCATGAGCCCATGGCTGCCAGTTTTTGCTGTCAACATTCTTTTTCAGTTTCAAAGACGTTCGCCAGTTGATGGCATCATTTTTAGTGTTGCCGCACTGTTGATGATTCTCGACTGGAAAGCGCTGCTGCCGATCCATTTTGGCCCGCGACCAGTGTTTCGGCTGCGTTGGATCATTCTTGCTATCGCACTCTGCGCCACTGTTCTTTACTTTGCACCTCGCCACAGTGTTCAAGATATGTGGGTTTTGCTCTCAGTTATTCCGATTGCAGTGCTCGCGGTTTATTACCGTGATGAAGTCGAGCGCCCACACGATGCAAGAATCATGGGTCGCACCACGAGCATTTTTGAGGCACTTGGCATTTTTGTCGCAGTGGTTGAACTTGCCGCTTATGTAATCAGTGATCGCATTCATAACAGCGAAGATTTTCCGACGATTTCGTTCCTAATTAGCCCGACCCTCGAGTTTGGTTGGGTGCGGTTCGTATTTTTAGTCATCTGGCTATCAATGGGCGTTGGCTTGATGCAGATTATGCGCGGTGGCAAGGTAATCAAAGCGATCGAACACGATGCCGATGTCACGCGAGCCGCTCGCGATGCCCAGGTAAGTTTTGAATCTAAGAAGAGCTTCAAAGACGAGGTTCAGTCATGAAACTCAGTGCAATCATCTGGGATGCCCTCTATGTCTTGCCCATCTTCGCAATGGTCATAATTTGGTGGATCGGTCGAATCAAACCAAACGTTTTCACCAGAGTCAGCGAAGTGATTGAGCTCATTATGATCAAGCGCACCACTCGCATAGCAATAATTACCGTTTGGTGGTGGCTCGGGTGGCACTTCTTCAGCGACTAATTAGTCGCAGTCAAAAGTTTCTAGCGAGCGAGCAGAGATTGAACAGCAGCGTGAAGTGCGCCGTTTGTGGCAAGCACCGAACTGCTTGCCTGCGTCAGCGGCGCATCAAAAGCGCTAAAACGGCCACCGGCCTCTTCGACAATCGGCACTAGGGCTGCGACGTCATAAACCTTGAGGTCGTGTTCAGCGACAATTTCGAGCGAGCCTTCTGCTAGAAACATGTAGCTCAAAAAGTCACCGTATGCTCGAGTGCGCCACACCAGGCGACTGATTTTCATGAGTTCGTCAAGGTAGCCCTCAGAGTCCCAAAGCTGCAAGTTGTTGTAGCTAAATGAGGCGTCTTCAAGGTTGCCGATTTTTGAAACGCTCAAGCTTCGCACCTGACCCGAAACGTCTCGGGTAAAAGCGCCAACATCGGGGGCAGCCCACCAGCGGCGCCCAAGAGCTGGGGCGCTAACAACGCTCAAGATTGGTTTGCCATCAATAGCTAGAGCTATCAGGCTCGCCCAAACAGGCACGCCGCGCATAAAGTTGGCGGTGCCATCGATTGGGTCGATAATCCATTCGCGTTTGCCCGTCGCTGTGCTTGGGGCTGCGCCAGCACCTGCACTCGTGCCGAACTCTTCACCAATGATTGAGTCGGCAGGTCGGTGCTGAGCCAATAGAGCTTTGAGCGCAAGTTCAACTGCTCGGTCAGCATCAGTTACAGGGCTGCGGTCGGGTTTGGTTTCAACGTTCAAGTCAAGCGCCATAAAACGAGCCAACGCGATTTGGTCGGCTGCGTCGGCCATGGTCTGCGCAAGGGCGAGGTCGGCGGTGAAGTTTGACATGGTTCTAATTTAGACCGTTCAAACAGGGCCTGCGGTTTAGGCGGTGCCGCGCGGTGGGCGGGCTTCGTTTTCGCCCGCACCATCAAGGCTCTTCATAATGCGACGCAGCGAGTCGACGCGCGAAACACCAGAATCACCAAGTTTGCCTTCGGCAATGGCATCGTCAAGCGCACAGTCAGGTGCATCTGCCGTGTGATTGCAGTCTCGTGGGCAAGTTTCAATGATGGCATAAAGGTCTTCGAACGAGCGCAGTAGGTTTTCAGGTTTGATGTGACCCAGGCCAAAGCTGCGCACCCCGGGGGTGTCGATGATCCATCCGTCTTCTAAAGCAATTGCTCGAACCGAAGTTGAGGTTTGGCGACCGCGACCGGTGACAGCATTAACGTGGCCGGTGGCACGCATTGCAGTTGGCGCGAGCGCATTCACTAGAGTCGATTTGCCCACGCCCGAGTGGCCTACTGCAACGCTGGTGTGGCCTTTTAGGATCGCCTGCAGGGATTCTAGGTTTGGTTCGTCGCTGCGGTGCAAAACCACATCGACGTTCATGCTGTCGAAGTTCTTCAAGAACTCTGTCGGGTCAGCCAGGTCAACTTTGGTGATGCACAAAATGGGGTGCAAACCCGCGTCGAAGGCTGCCGCTAGGTAGCGGTCAATCAATCGAGTTCGAGGCTCAGGGTTGGCGATGGCGACCACAATCAGCATTTGGTCTGCGTTGGCTACGATTACTCGCTCGACTTGGTCGCTGTCGTCGGCGCTGCGGCGCAGCAGGCTGCTGCGTGGCTCAATGCGCACAATGCGCGCCAACGCACCAACCGTCTCGCTGATGTCGCCAGCTAGTGCCACACGGTCGCCAACGGCCACACCCGTCTTGCGCAACTCTTTGGCAAGCGTCGCGGTGATGGTTCGAGCTTCGTTGTCGAGCAAAATGTTGTAGCGCCCTAGGTCAACGCCTAAAACCATGCCAATCGGGGCAGCTTTGTGGTCAGGGCGAATCTTGGTGCGAGGTTTATTGCCTTTGGGGTTTGGGCGCACGCGCACATCGGTCTCGTCTAGATCGTGCGCGCCAGGTTCGGGCTCATAAAGCCAACTCAAGCCTTCGCGCCGCCTTCGGCTGTTTCGCCCGCAAGCATGCCCGCCCAAAGTTCAGTGAAGTTGGGCATGGTTTTGGCAGTTGTGGCAATATTTTCGACCTGGATTCCCGGCACACGCAACCCAATAATTGCGCCCGCGGTAGCCATTCGGTGGTCTTCGTAGCTTTGCCACAGCGCACCGTGCAAGCCGATGCCATCGCGACCGTTGGTCACCGGGTCGATCTCGAGACCGTCGGCAGTTTCGCGGGCAATGCCACCAATGCGGTTAATCTCAGTGGCAAGAGCTGCTAGTCGGTCAGTTTCATGCCCGCGAAGGTGTGCGACGCCACTGATTCGACTTGGTGTGCTGGCCAAGGCCGCCAGAGCAGCCACAACAGGCGTAAGTTCGCCGCCGATGCCAAGGTCGATGTCAAGCCCGCGAATCTGGCCATCAGCAGGGCTGTGCACCGTTAGGCCGGCACCAGTTCGCTCAACTCGAGCGCCCATCTGCTGCAAAATTCCGTTGAACTCGTCGCCAACCTGAGTTGTCGAATCTGGCCAACCGGGCACCGTCACTGAACCCCCTGCGACCATTGCGGCGGCCAAGAATGGCCCCGCGTTTGAAAGGTCTGGCTCAATAGCAACTGTTCCACCGTTGATTGCGCCCGGCTCAACTCGCCAGATTGTTGGCGACGGGTTGCTCACCCGCACACCTCGCTTAGCAAGCGTGTCTAAGGTCATTTCAATGTGGGGCAGGCTTGGCAGATGCTCACCTTCGTGGCGCAAAGTTAGACCCTGTTCAAAGCGAGGCGCTGAAAGCAGAAGCCCTGAAACAAATTGGCTCGAAGCCGAAGCATCGATCGTCAACTCACCACCGCGCACCGCACCTGTTGACTTGATCGTGAAAGGCAGGCTGCCCGCGGCGCCGCCGTCAGTGCCGTCAATAATTTCAACACCGAGTGCCCGAAGCGAGTCGATTGTCACGTGCATTGGTCTGCGGCGGGCGCCTAGGTCGCCGTCAAAAGCAATCGCGCCCACAGCCAATGTCGCCAGCGGCGGCACGAAACGCATCACGGTGCCTGCTAAACCGCAGTCAATCGTTGCCGGGCCACGCAAAACACCTGGCGTAACCAAAACATCGCCGTCAGCTTGAACCTCAATATCGATGCCTAGCGAACGCAAGGCTTCGATCATCAGGGCCGAGTCGCGCGAGTGCAACGGTGATTTCAAAAGGGTTGGCGACTGCGCCAAAGCCGACAAAACGAGTTCGCGATTAGTTAGAGACTTTGAGCCAGGCAGTGTGACCGTCGCGCGCAAAGGGCGCGAAGCCAAAGGGGCAGACCAGGTTGGGGAATAGCTTTGAGAAGACATTGGTTCAAATTTACCGCAGATGGAGGTTACTTTGACTAGTTATGCCAGTTCAATGGTCGGCTTCAAAACGACAACGCTAAACTCAAAACCAATGAGTGAACTAGACAGCGCCCAAAATAGCGCACCAACTGAAGTTAAAGCCAAGGCTAAAAGCACCAAAAGTGCGGCTGAAAAAGCGTTGCAGTTCGAACAACTCGCTATTCCGCTAATGCCTCAGGTTTATGGAATGGCCCTGCGCTGGACCAAAAACCCGAGCGACGCTGAAGACCTAGTTCAAGACACTTTTGCAAAAGCTTTTAACGCTTGGGACCAGTTCGAACAGGGCACAAACCTCAAAGCCTGGATCTTTCGCATTCTTACCAACACTCAAATCAACAGCTACAACAAAAAAGCTAAAGACCAAGCCAAGGTGAGCATCGACCAGTTCGAAGAATGGCAGCTCGGCGACGTTGAATCGCTAACCAGCTTGTCTTCGCGATCAGCCGAACTTGAAGCGCTTGACCGATTGCCAGCCGACATCATTAAACAGTCGCTGTCTGAATTAGGCGAGTTTCAACAGGTTGTTGAGTTAGCGGTTATCGCCGAATTGCCTTATGCGACAATCGCTGAAGAACTGGGTATTCCGGTAGGCACAGTGATGAGCCGTCTGCACCGAGGCAAAAAGAAGCTTCGCGAAAAACTTTTAGATTATGCCATTCAAGAGGGCTATGTGAAAGGGGTCAAATCATGACCTTTGATTGTCAAGAGACCAAACGTCACGTGCACGAGTTTTTGCACAACGAGCTGAGTGAAGCTGAGATCAAAGAGGTCACAGCTCACCTAGCCAACTGTGATAGTTGCGAAACTGACTACGACCTTGAGCATTTTGTGAATAACTCAATTCAAGATGCTTGCTCTGAGGTGCCGCCTCAAGAATTAGCTGAGAAGGTTTTGGCTAACATTCGTTCGATGCAGGCTGGTATCGACCACGCCTAGAGTGTTGTCTCAAAACTATTTTTGAGTTATTCGACTTCTTCGATTCCGAGCCACTCGAACCATCCGCGGTTCAAAACCAGCCATGCCATCAAGCCATAGCCCAGCTGACCTGGGTGGCCCGAAGGTGACTCTAAAAGTTCGTTTTTGAAGCCTTCGTGATCTACCAGCGGTCTGAAACAGTCAACGAAATACACTCCGCGTCTTGCGCAAACGTCTTCGAAACCTGAAGCTAGGTGCTCGATGTCGCGATTGAGTGCCGGGTTTCGACTTGGCAGCGGGCCAACTACAAAAGTTGGAATCGACGCTGAGCGACATTCATCAAGAATTGTTGCAAGGTTCAGTCGGCTGCGTGAGGTCGAAATGCCTGCCAGTGCATCGGTGTTAGGCAGCGCAATCACTAGGCGATTTTCGGTTTCTGGGCTAAATCGACGCTGAACTTCGGCAGCCCAACGTGCGCTGATGGTTGCAGAGGTTTCGTTCGGTGCAGCTAAGGCAAAAACTTCGGCCTTAGGGTCTGCTGCAAAAGTTTTGGCTGTGACGCGCCCAACCCACCCCATGCCTTTTGGGTCGCCCGCAGCCGTTACCAAAGAGTCGCCGATAACGACGATTCTTGGGCTCAGCTGTGGTTGACTCATGTTCGTTTAGGCGTCGAACGCTCGTGCGATAAGGTCAGATTGTTCAGCTGCGTGGCGCTTAGCCGAACCCGTTGCGGGTGAAGCTGACGCTGGGCGTGAAACAAGTTGAGCGATCTGGCCGTTCATGTATTTAGGCAAGAACAAGCCAATGTAGGTCCATGGGCCTTGGTTTGCTGGCTCGTCTTGAACCCAAACCAACTTGGCGTTCGGGTAACTCGCATAGGCAGCTTTGATTTCGTCAACTGGCGTTGGGTACAACTGTTCGACGCGCACGATTGCCGTGGTGCGGTCACCGCGTTTTTGCGCTTCTGCCAAGAGATCCCAATAAACCTTGCCCGAGCACAAAAGCACTCGGGTTACTGCGTTTTTATCGAGACCTTGTTCGTCGTCGATCACCGGGCGGAACGTGCCGTTGGTGAAATCTTCGACCGAACTCGAAGCTGCTTTGAGACGCAACATTGATTTTGGTGCAAAGACAATGAGCGGTCGGCGCGGGGTTGTGAAAGCTTGACGACGAAGCAGGTGAAAGTGCGAAGCCGGTGTTGATGGCTGGGCCACAGTCATGTTGTTTTCGGCGCAAAGCTGCAGGTAACGCTCGATGCGTGCCGAAGAGTGGTCGGGGCCTTGACCTTCGTAGCCGTGCGGCAACAAAAGCACTACACCCGAGTGCTGGTTCCACTTTTGCTCAGCTGATGAGATGAACTCGTCGATAATTGTTTGAGCTCCGTTGGCAAAATCGCCAAACTGGGCCTCCCAAAGCACAAGAGCATCTTTTGATTCAACAGAGTAGCCGTATTCAAAGCCCATCGCGGCATATTCGCTTAGCAATGAGTCATAGATCCAGAATTTTGCTTGACCGGCTTTGAGGTTGCGAAGGGGCATCCACTCTTGACCGTTTTCGCGGTCGTGAAAGACTGCGTGACGTTGCACAAAAGTGCCTCGCCGACTGTCTTGACCAGCCATGCGCACAGGCACGCCTTCGACCACAAGCGAACCAAGTGCAAGAAGTTCACCAAAGCCCCAGTCGATACCGCCGGTGCGGCTCATCTCGACGCGTTTGGCCAAAAGCTGCTGAAGCTTGGGGTGCACGTTGAACCCAGGTGGGGTGTTGGCGTGAGCGTCACCAATTAGCTCAACAACGCTGCGGTCAATGGCAGTTTTGTGTGAAATCGTTGGGTGGTCGCTTGCGGTTGTGCCAATGCCGATTGGGCGTGGCACAAGTTCAACGCTGGCTGCCATGGCTTCGTGAACTTCAACAAAAGCTTTTTCGAGTTTGGCTTGAAAGTCTGTGTTGAAAGCTTCAAACTCATCGCGGGTGATGTCTTTTCGACCAACCAGGGCTTCAAGATATAGGGTGCGAACCGAGCGCTTGGCTTCGATCAGGTTGTACATCAGTGGCTGGGTCATCGACGGGTCGTCGCCTTCGTTGTGACCGCGACGGCGGTAACAAACTAGGTCGATTACTACGTCTTTTTTGAACTGCTGTCTAAAGTCAAAAGCCAGCTGTGCAACGCGAACCACGGCTTCTGGGTCGTCGCCGTTCACGTGAAAAATTGGCGCCTGAATGCCTTTTGCGACGTCAGTTGAGTAGGTTGTTGATCGTGACTCACCCGGCGGGGTTGTGAAACCAACCTGGTTGTTAATGATCAGGTGGATCGTGCCACCCGTGCGATAGCCGCGCAGAGCCCACATGTTTAGAGTCTCAGGAACCACGCCTTGGCCAGCAAAAGCTGCATCGCCGTGAATCAAGACCGGCAGCACCGGGTAACTGTCTGGCATGGTGTCGAGCAAGTCAAGCTTGGCGCGCACAATGCCTTCAAGAACAGGGTTCACAGCTTCGAGGTGTGAAGGGTTAGCAGCTAGCGAAACCTTGACCTGTTTGCCTTCGGCGCTTGTGAAAACACCTTCGGTGCCAAGGTGATATTTCACGTCACCCGAACCCTGAACAGTTTTAGTGTCGGTGTTGCCTTCGAACTCGCGAAAGACTTGACCATAGGTTTTTCCGGCAACGTTGGTGAGAACGTTTAGGCGACCGCGGTGAGCCATGCCGATTGCAACTTCGTTCAGTTCGGCATTAGCTGAAGCCTGCAGCAACTGGTCAAGTGCAGCAATTGCTGACTCGCCACCTTCAAGGCTGAAGCGTTTTTGACCAACAAATTTGGTTTGCAAGAAGGTTTCAAAAGCTTCGGCTTCGTTGAGCTTGCCCAAGATGCGCAACTGCTCTTCGCGAGTCGGCTTGCTATATGGGTGTTCGAGCTGGTCTTGGAACCATTTGCGTTGTTCAGGGTCTTGAATATGCATGTATTCAATGCCAACGGTGCGGCAATAGGTGTCGCGCAAAATCTTTAGCGTGTCGCGAAGCAAAGCTTTCGGCTTGCCACCGAATCCGCCAGTCTTAAAGGTGCGGTCGAGATCCCAAAGGCTCAGACCATGAGTTAGCACGTCTAGGTCTGGGTGCGAGCGCATCTTGTATTCAAGCGGATCAATGTCGGCCATGAGGTGGCCACGCACGCGATAAGCGTTGATCAGCTCTTGAATGCGCGCGACTTTGTTGCGCTCGTCAAGGTCGTCGCTTTCGATGTCGCTAACCCAACGAATTGGCTCATAAGGCACACGAAGGTCTCTAAAGATTTGGTCATAAAAACCGCGCTCGCCGAGCAAAAGCTCGTGAACTTTCTTCAAGAACTCGCCTGAACCAGCACCTTGAATCACGCGATGGTCATAAGTTGAGGTCAGTGTGACAATTTTGCCGACACCCATTTTTGCCAGTTGCTGTTCGGCCATGCCTTGAAACTCGGCAGGGTACTCGAGCGCACCAGCGCCAATGATTGAGCCTTGACCCTTGCTCAGTCGAGGCACTGAGTGCACTGTGCCGATGCCACCAGGGTTAGTTAGCGAAATTGTTGTGCCGGCATAGTCGTCGGCAGTTAGTTTGTTGTCTCGGCCGCGCTTGACCACGTCTTCATATGCAACTAAAAATTCGGCAAAGTTCAAACGCTCAGCACGCTTGATGCTAGGCACCACAAGCGCGCGCGTGCCATCTGGGCGAGGCAGGTCGATTGCTAAACCAAAATTGACGTTCGCTGGCTGAACCAAAGTTGGCTTGTCATCGATGATGTCGTAATAAACGTTTTGGCTCGGAAACTCTTTAATGGCTTGAATAATGGCGTAGCCAATGATGTGAGTGAAAGACACTTTGCCGCCGCGAGTGCGGCCCAGGTGACTGTTGATCACAATGCGGTTGTCGATAAGAAGTTTGGCGGGAATCGCGCGCACACTGGTTGCAGTTGGAATCGTGAGCGAAGAATCCATGTTCGTGGCAATGGCTTTGGCCATGCCTTTGAGCACAGTGAACTCATCTTTAGTTTCTGCTTGGCTGTCGGCAACTACTGCGATTGAGCTGGTGACAGGTGCTTGCGCCGGAATAGGTTGAGGTTTTGGTTCAACGCGAGTTGTTCTAGCCACAAGAGGGGCGACATCACCGGGCTGAGTTACTGGTGGCACGTTGAGCGGGGCGACGTTGAGTGGGGCAACAGCTGGCGCAACTTCAGGGGTCGCATTCGCGGCTGGCGCAGGGGTTGCGCTCGAGGGGGTTGTTGCCGAAGGGGCAGTGGCTTGAGCAATCTGGTAACGCTCAAGAATGGGCCACCATGACTTGTCAACCGAATCTGGATTCACTTGATACTGCGAGAACATTTCAGCCACGAGCCACTCATTGGCGCCGAATTCGTTCTCGTTGTGCGAATTTTCGTTTGACAAAAGACCACCTCTTTATAACCATTTGCCCTTTAAACGTGCTTCTTAAGCCTACCCGTTATGTGGCTGTGATTTAAGGCTTTCGACAATCTTCTGGAACCTTTAAGAAACCCCTTGCCGATAAGCTGATAACAACTATGAATGATTGGTTAATGCTCGCGTTGGGGGTCTTGCTCACGGCGGCCACTGGGTTTTTTGTGGCGAGCGAATTCTCGCTGATCAACCTTGATCGAAACGAGCTGGAGTCTCGCCGCGAACGCGGCGAACGAGGTTTAAGCAACTCGATTCGAGCTCTCAAGCGCACCAGCACACACCTTTCTGGCGCGCAACTGGGCATCACCCTAACCACCATGCTTACCGGCTTTTTGGCCGAACCGGCGCTTTCTAACCTGCTCAGACCGTTATTGGCTGGTTGGGGCGTAGGTGCAGGTGCCGTGATTCCAACCTCGCTGATTGTCACCATGACGATTGCAACATTGTTTTCTACACTGCTCGGCGAACTTGTGCCCAAAAAACTCGCTCTCAGTGAACCATTAGCTGTGAACCGATTTGTCACACCATTTCAACTGGTTTTCACTTGGCTTTTCTCTTGGATGATTTGGCTCTTGAATAAAGTGGGCAACTCGGTAGTTCGCTGGTTGGGCATTGAACCGCGCGAAGAACTCAGCAGCAGCCGCACAGCCGAAGAACTTGCGTCTTTGGTTAGGCGAAGTGCCTCGCTGGGTGCACTCGATCAGCAAACCGCGACGCTGATCACTAAAACTTTGCAGCTCACCCAGCTCGCAGCCTCTGAAGTCATGACACCGCGCCCGCGCATGTTCGTGGTTAATCGCGACGATACTGCAGCATCAGTAATCGCGCAGTGCATTGCCACGGGACATTCGAGGTTTCCGGTGGTTGATGGCTCGAGCGATGATGTCGTTGGTGTTGTGCACGTCAAGCAGGCGGCGGCCGTGCCTCGCGAACGACGTGCCGAAGTAGCTGTTACCGCACTCATGGCCGAGCCTCTGCGCGTGCCCGAGACAATGAGCCTCGAAAACTTGATGGGCGAGCTGCGAGCCAAGGGTTTGCAGTTTGCAATTGTGGCCGATGAATATGGTGGCACGGCCGGCCTGGTAACGCTTGAAGACCTGGTCGAAGAGTTAGTTGGCGAATTAGTCGACGAGCACGATCGCGCTCGAGTTGGCGTGCGCCGAGGTGGCAACGACACCGTTTTGTTTGAAGGCATGATGCGCCCAGATGAGCTGCTTGAAATGGCAATCAAAGTGCCTGAGCATGGCGCCTATGAAACCGTTGGTGGCTTTCTGATGAGTGAGCTAGGGCGCATTCCTAAAGTTGGCGACGAAGTCGAAATCGAAGACGGCATGTTGCGCGTTGAGCGCATGGAGGGT
>CAISOV010000047.1 GCA_903887175.1 uncultured Micrococcales bacterium | reverse complement strand
TGGTTCACCGATTCGCTGCCACCGACATTTCAGTTCTGCTCATAAAGCCGGGGCCAACCGCAAGCCGAATGACACTCAGCCTGCCTAACCCACCAGCAAAACTTGCAGCACCAGAGCTCGTTGCTGGGCAAATTGTCAAAGCGATTAACTCTGGCAGGCGCGGCGTGCTTTACACACCAACTATTTGGCTTGGAATAATGCTGATCGTCAAGCTGTTGCCGAGTTTTGTATTCAATCGGGTGAATCTCTAACCTCAAGTTTTGACCAGCTAATGACTTGCTGAAATAGCCTGAAATCAGCCGAAATTTTCAAAGAACAAAAATACGATTAGCTACAAGACGTTTTATCATTTTGACAGCAGAGGGCGATGCCAGTTTCAAGTAGTAAAAACAAAAAGGTCGCTGAACCTGTCGTCGATGCCCAAGCTGAATCTGCAGCAAAGGCTGAAAAGCCGCCCCGGTCAGAACTTGTGAAAAACATTCGTTTCGCAAGCGCAGCGCTGCTTGTGATTGTTGCCAGTTGTGTTGGCTCGTTTAGCTTTGCTACTTTTCAGCGCGCGTCTTCGCAACACGAAGACACCATGATGGCGGCCAGCGAGGTGGCACGCGATTGGGGGCTGAACCCTCTGGTCGCTATGGCTGAAAATATTTATTACGGATACCTGAACCCACCCAAAGTTGGCGGCACACCTGCTCAGCCGGCAGCTTTTGACGGCAGTGTTGACCCGACCGGTAACCCTACCTCGGTGGCCAAACCGGTTCGAACCCCAAAGACTAACATTGCCGCCTTTGGCCCTGCCACTGAGCCCATGCAGGTGCCTAAAACCCTAACTTCGCCGGTAAAAAGGTTGCCTGGTGAGGGGCGCTGGATCGCGACCAAAATTGTTGTGAACGGTTCAGCGGCCATTTATGTAGCTCGCATCAGGCCAGACACCAGCCACACTTCGATTTATGCAACGGTGGCGTGGTTTGATCCTCACCTGCTTGGCTTTTCGCAGGTTCCTGGCACCAAAATGCCTGAGGGCAATTTTGATCACGGCAATGGCAGGGTTGCAGGCAATCTGCGCAAGTTTTATGTAGCGGGTCTAGCCAGCGGTTACAAGATGAACCAAAGCCAAGGCGGCTATGTCAAAGATGGCGTGGTGATTTCACGTTTGGTGCGTGGCAAGGCAACCCTGCTAACTTATGCCGATGGCTCGATAGACATTGTCAAATGGGGCAGAGACCCTTATAAGCGAGGCTTTTTAGTTGCGCGCCAAAACTTAGATCTGATGGTTGATCACTCGAAAAGCAAAGTTTTGAGCAACTCTGCTGCCGAGTGGGGTTCGGCTTGGCATGGCACTGGTTCGGGCGGCAACTATGTTTGGCGCAGCGGCATCGGCAAGATGGCCGACGGCAGCATTGTTTATGTTCAAAGCGCAGCATTGAGTGCCGAGACTTTAGCTAACCTTTTGGTTCGGGCGGGTGCTGTCGAAGCGATGGCACTTGACATGAACTCTGGCTTTGCCAACGGCAATCTTTTTGGGCCATACCTGCCTAAAGGCAGACACATCAACCCTGACAACCCAAACCCTTCTCGAGATTTTTACAACGCAAGCGAACGCGATTTCATTGCAGTTTTTGCAAAGTCCCCACGGTAATAAATAACCCAAGATCGGTCTGATATGTCAAGTTTTGCCGCCACTAGCTTTGC
>CAISOV010000046.1 GCA_903887175.1 uncultured Micrococcales bacterium | reverse complement strand
GCCGTTCTTTGCAGGCGCGAGCTGTGCTTTTCACTCTCATGCTCAGCTTTGTGGCGCTTATTGCTGTCGGTGGGTTTCTTTCTTATTCGATTGGCACCGGACTTTTCAACACCAGGGTTAGCCAAATCATGTCTGAAGCCAGTCGTGCTAGCGCCGACGTTCAAAACACATTTGCATCAGCCTCGGTCTCAAATCAAACTGCTTTGCAAACGCTAATGAATCAGGTTGTTCCCAACCTAGAAACCAGCGCAACCAGTCAAAGCCGTCGTGTGGCACTGATTCGAACTCCAGGGCAAGCCACCACCACTTCGTTGCAAAGCCCAATTTCTGCTGACCTTGATCTCAGCCTGATTCCTGACGACCTGCGTGCCGAAGTTAAAAAAGCCGAAGGAAAGCTGAATTACAAATCTGTAGCTTTGCCGCAGCTCGGTGGCGGGCAGCACGCAGGTTTGATTGTTGGTGCTCCGATTAACATTCCGCTTGCCGGTGCTTACGAGTTGTATTTGGTTTATGACCTGCAGAGCGAACAAGACACTCTAGATTTTGTGCAGCGAACGCTTGTCTTTGGCGGTTTTAGCACAATGCTGCTAATCGGCCTGGTTTCGCTTTTTGTAACCAACTGGTTGGTGCGTCCGGTTTTGGTCGTGTCGGCGGTTTCAGAAAAAATTGCCGCCGGTGACCTTGGTCGTCGCATTCCTGAGCGCGGTCACGACGTGATTGCGGTGTTGGCGCACTCGTTCAACCGAATGGCAGAAGACCTCGAAACTCAGATTAAACGCCTAAAACAACTTTCAACCATGCAGCAAAGGTTCGTTTCAGATGTTTCACATGAGATGAAAACCCCGCTGGCTGTGATCAAGCTTTCACTTGGCAGCTTGAGCGAAAAAAAGCAGTCGCTCGATGCTTCTTCAGCCAACGTTGTTGACCGGCTCGAGCGTCAAGTGCAAAAGTTTGAAACCCTTTTGTCGGGTTTGCTAGAAATGTCACGTTTTGACGCGGGTGTGGCGCGCTTAGACCTTGTTGCTAAAGACCTGCGTGAGGTTGCAGGTGAGGCTTTGGTGGGTGTGCAGCCACTTGCCGATGATCAGGCCTGCAAACTTCGCATTGAACTCACTGAGGCCAATTGCGAGGCCGACATCGACAGTCGTCGCATCGAACGCATCGTGCGCAACCTTTTGACGAACGCGATTATTCACTCGGGTGCAAAAGAAATCTTTGTGGCGGTTGCATCTGACAGCCGCGCTGTTGCGGTGTCTGTCACCGACTATGGCATTGGAATGGATGCCGAGCAGGCTTCGCACGTTTTTGACCGCTTTTATCGTGCTGACCCGTCACGCAGCAAAGACGGCACTGGGTTAGGAATGGCAATTGCCCTCGAAGATGCCGCCTTGCATAACGGCAAACTTGAGCTGTGGTCTGAACCAGGCAAGGGCACCAGTTTTAGGCTGACGTTGCCGAGGCTTGAGGGCGATCATTTTTCTGATTCTCCGCTGGCCTTGCCGCCGCAAAAAAAGGTTCGTCGCGCTAAGGCAAAATCATGATTGCTCAGATGAAATCGGTTAGTTCGAAGTCTTTGGCCACGATTGTCGGGGCAGCTTTGGTCGCTCTGCTAAGCGGCTGCGCAACGATTCCCATGACCGGCTCGGTTCAACTCGGGCCCGACATAAGCAATGCTTCGGTTAATGATTTCTTGTATTTTTCGCCTTATGACCCACCGGTTGGCGGCAGCATTTCTGACATCTTGCAAGGATTCCTGAGTGCAGGCACCGGGCCTCAAAATGACTACGTTGTTGCGCGCAAGTATCTTGCCAACGATCTGAAAACGACTTGGTTGCCCAACAACCAGGTTGTGGTTGTTGATGCATTGCCTGATGTGACTGTTGACGCAGCAAATAATCGCGCAAGCGTTCTAGTGCACCCATCAGCTTTTGTCGACGAGGGTGGTCGGCTCAGTGTAGCCAGCTCTGAATCGAGCAATGCGTACAACTTTGGTTTTGTTCGTGAGGCTGGCCAATGGCGCATCGCTAAAGCACCTAATCTGACGATTGTCAGCCGGCCAGTTTTTGATGTTGTCTTCAAAAACTTTGCACTATTTTTCTTTGACTCCCAGAATCGCTATTTAGTGCCCGATGTTCGCTGGTTTCCGTCACGAGCTTCAACGGCAACCCGCTTGGTTAATGGCCTAATAGCCGGCCCAGATTCGTGGTTGCAGAGCGCTGTGAAGAATCCGATGCCAAAAGGAACCAAGTTGGCTATCGACGCGGTAACTATCAGCGACGGCATCGCTTCGGTTGACTTGAACAGCAAGGTTTTGGCAACTTCTAGCGCCGTCAAGGGCGAAATTCAGGCTCAGCTGCAGGCTACTCTTGGCCAGGTTGCCGGTGTTCGGTCGGTGCAGATTTCAGTTGATCGCAACATTCAAGTTTTTCCGCAATATTCGCCGTGGGACCTCCCAAGTGTTTCGTTGACCCCAGTTGTGATGACTAAAACTTCGCTCGCCCGGCTTTCTGGAACATCGATTACGGCCATTGATGGCACCCACACTTTGATTCAAAATTTGAAGCCCCATGATTTTGCGCTCACCAGCGAAGGCAACTGGGTCGCGGTTTCGACGTCTCAAGGTTTGTATCAGGCGTCGCTGGTTGGTTTTGGTGCTGAACCAAAGTTGGTAGACCCGCGCACCAATTTGCTGTCACCAGTCTTTGATCGTCAGGGCTGGCTCTGGTCGGTGAGCAGTTCAACGAGCCCAAACATTAAGTTCTTTGATCAGAGCGGCAGCGCGGGCAGTCTTTTGGCACCTGACTTTTCGGGTCAAAAGATTTT
>CAISOV010000045.1 GCA_903887175.1 uncultured Micrococcales bacterium | reverse complement strand
GAACGTCGGCGCTAGCACGACTGGCTTCAGACATGATTTGGCTAACCCTGGTGTTGAAAAGTCCGGTGCCAATCGAATAAGAAAGAAACCCACCTACAGCAATAAGCGCCACAAAGCTGAGCATGAGTGTGAAGAGCACAGCTCGCGCCTGCAAAGAACGGCGCACAAGTGCTAATGCCCAAGAAAATGGGCCTTTGCGATTCACTTAACTCTGGCCGGCCTTGTAACCCGCGCCGCGCACGGTCAAAACATATTTAGGGTTCTCTGGGTCTTCTTCAATTTTGCTGCGCAAGCGCTGAATGTGAACGTTGACCAAACGGGTGTCAGCTTTGTACTGGTAGCCCCAAACTTGGTCGAGCAACATCTCGCGCGAGAAAACCAAGTTCGGTTTAGCGGCCAATGTGCAAAGCAGATTGAACTCAAGCGGAGTCAACTGAAGTTTCTCGTCGTCACGTTTAACCTCGTGGCCATCAAGATCGATGCGCAGCGGGCCGATACGCAAAACTTTGTTTGCCTCGGTCATTGGCTTTCGCGCAAGATTCACTTTCACGCGAGGCAACAGAAGCTCCATGACTTCGAGCTTGTCGATGTAGTCTTCGGCCTCAGCAATGTTGAGGGCTTCGTCATAGTCGGCTGCTTCGTTTTTAGCAGTGACCATGATGATCGGCACCATCGAAAAAGTTTTGATTTCTTTGGTGATTTCAATGCCGCTCTTATTTGGCAGCTGCCAGTCAAGCAGAACTAGGTCAGGTTCAAATTCGCGAAAAGCGGCAACGGCTTCGGCACCATCGACAATGCTTCGAACGATGTAGCCCTGATTCTCGAGCTTCTCGGTAATCAGTTCATTGAAGTCTGCGTCGTCTTCGACGAACAAAATTTTCTGTGGCAAGAGCAACCCTTACTTTTAGTAGCGGTAGTGGTCAACTTTGAACGGGCCATCAACCGCTACACCAATGTAACGAGCCTGTTCGTTAGTCAACACGGTTAATTCAACACCTAATGCGTCAAGATGCAACCTCGCAACTTTTTCATCGAGTGATTTTGGCAAAACATAAACGCCAGTTTCGTACTTTTTTGTGAAGATTTCGATCTGCGCAAGCACCTGATTGCTAAACGAGTTGCTCATCACAAATGACGGATGCCCGGTAGCGTTACCCAAGTTCATTAGTCGACCTTCTGAAAGAATCAACACCGAACGACCGGTTGGCAGTCGCCATTCGTGAACTTGAGGTTTGATTTCAATCTTGGTGGCGCCCGAAATGCGGCTGATGCCCGCCATGTCGACTTCGTCATCGAAGTGCCCGATGTTGGCAATGATTGCGAGGTGCTTCATGTTAAGCAGGTGCTCTGGACGAATGATTCCGGTGTTGCCAGTGGCTGTAACAAAAATGTCTACATCGCCAATTACTGACTCGAGCTGAACCACTTGAAAGCCATCCATTGCTGCCTGCAAGGCACAAATCGGATCAACTTCACTGATCAAAACTCGCGCACCTTGGCCGCGAAGCGCCTCGGCAGCACCCTTGCCAACGTCGCCATAGCCGGCAACAAAAGCAGTTTTGCCACCAATCAAAACGTCGGTGGCGCGGTTAAGGCCATCTGGCAGCGAGTGGCGAATGCCATATTTGTTATCAAACTTCGACTTCGTAACCGAGTCGTTCACGTTGATTGCAGGGAACAAGAGTTCGCCACGTTTGTGAAACTCATAAAGGCGGTGAACGCCGGTGGTTGTCTCTTCGGTGACCCCTTTGATTTCAGCAGCGATGCGAGTGAAACGGGTTGGGTCAGCAGCCAACGAGTGGCGCAGCAACTGCAAAATCACACCGTATTCTTCGCTGTCGTCAACACCGGTTGCAGGCACTGAACCGG
>CAISOV010000044.1 GCA_903887175.1 uncultured Micrococcales bacterium | reverse complement strand
ATCTGAGTCAGAAGAAACCGAAGACGAGAACTTTGTTGACTTCGACGAAGACGATTCAGCGCTTGCGGCTGACGTGAATGAAACCATAGACGCCAAGGACGATGCCAACGACGCAGGTCGCAAGCTTCCAGGTTTCAACCTTTTGAAGTTGTTGCGGGGCAAAAAGAAGAAATAGCAGGGCCAGTGCCCAAAGCACTGTGCCGACGGCGATAGCGCGTCTGGCATTGGTTTTCACTGGCGCCGGGTCAGGTTTGCGCTGCGAGTCTTTGACATAAAAGCGCATCATGTGCCTTAGCTTAGTTCGCCAACTACAAAGTCGATCGCGGCGGTTAGCTGTTGCACTTCGCTCAAATCGGTTGCGGTGAAGGTGGCCACGCGCAGTTGATTGCGACCAAGCTTGCGATAAGGCTCAACATCGACCACGCCATTGGCTCGCAAAACCTTAGCCACTGCAGCCGCATCAACTTTTTCATCGAAGTCGATGGTCACAACAACTTGTGAACGGTGGCTTGACTCGGCAACAAACGGCGTCGCAAATTCGCTTGCTTCAGCCCAGCTGTAGAGGTGGTTAGAAGCAGCCAAAGTGCGCGAGTGAGCCCAAGACAGGCCGCCGTTTGTGTTGATCCAGTCAACTTGTTCTGCGAGCAGAAACAGCGTCGCAACTGCCGGTGTGTTCAAAGTTTGATTGAGTCTTGAATTGTCGATTGCCAATTTGAGGCTCAAAAACTCTGGAATGTACCTATCGCTGGCAGCGATTCGTTCAGCGCGTTCAGTCGCAGCTGGCGACATAAGTGAAAACCAAAGGCCGCCGTCTGAAGCAAAGTTTTTTTGCGGCGCAAAGTAGTAAACGTCTGTTTCAAGCGGGTCAAAGTCGATGCCGCCGGCAGCTGAAGTAGCGTCTGTAAACATTAGGGCGCCCGAGTCGGCACCAACAACTCGCTTGACCGGGGTAACAACGCCTGTCGAAGTTTCGTTTTGAGGGTAGGCATAGCTTGAGACGCCTGCTTCTGCGACAAGTTCGAGACGAGAACCTGGGGTTCCATTGATCACAGTTGGCGCACTGAGCCAGGGCGCTTTAAGAGCACTGGCAAACTTTGAACCAAACTCGCCGTGCACAAGTGCTTGAGACTTGCCTTCGGCTAGTGAGTGAGTGGCGAGATCCCAGAAAGCTGTCGAACCACCGTTACCGAGCACAATTTCATAGCCTTCAGGGTTGTGAAAAAGCTCGATTAGACCTTCTTGAACGCGCTTGACAAGGTTTTTGACCGGTGCTTGACGGTGCGAAGTGCCCATAAGTCGTGCGCCTTCAGCGGCAAAAGCGGTGATTTGAGCTTCGCGCAGACGCGACGGGCCACAACCAAAGCGACCATCGATTGGCAAGAGTTCGGCAGGAATCTGGATTTCAGGCATGACTAAAGTTTAGCCAGCGTGACCTGACTAGTTGCTTGAGTCAGCCATAATTAGGCAAAAGGCTAAAGAGAGTTTGAGGTGAAAGTTTGTCTGATCTAATCGACACGACCGAAATGTACCTTCGCACGATTCTTGAACTTGAAGAAGAAGGCCAAGTGCCGCTTCGCGCTCGCATCTCTGAGCGCCTTGAACAGTCTGGCCCAACGGTTTCGCAAACAGTTGGTCGCATGGAGCGTGATGGGCTTGTCGTGGTCAGCGATGACCGCCACCTCGAGCTCACCCCTGCGGGTCGCGAGCTTGCCGTGCAAGTGATGCGCAAGCATCGTCTGGTCGAACGTCTGCTTTCAGATATCATCGGCCTGGAGTGGGAGTTTGTGCACGACGAAGCTTGCCGCTGGGAACACGTTGTTAGTGAACAGGTTGAGCGAAAAATCATCGGTCTACTTTCGACACCTGATGTCTCGCCCTATGGCAACCCGATTCCTGGTCTTGAAGAATTTGGGCTAAAAGTTAATCCGGCTTTTAACGAGGGTGTGATCTCGATTGCTAACTTGCCCGGGGTTGCTTCGGCTGGCCAAGAATATGTTTTGCGGCGCATCGGTGAGCCTTTGCAGGTTGACCCCGAAGTGTTGGCCGAATTAAAATCTTTGGGATTACTGCCCGGCGCTCGCATCACAGTTGAGTTCAGGGGCCAACTCGTTTTTGTTTCTGAGGTCTCAAACCCTGAAGGAATCGAGCTTGACGCCGATTTGGCGCACCACCTTTTTGTCGAAAAATAGACACTAGCTTGAGGCTAAGCCTGCCTAGAACCCAGTGTTTGCTTCGGTTTGTCTGAAGCCCGGCTAACCGCGAGAAATTTAGGCAACGATTTGATAAACTCAAGTGTTGCCTGCTGCAAACCCAGCAAGCAATCGAACTCGGTGATTTCTTCGACCCGCAACCGAGTTTTTAGAACGAATAGTTTCGTTGCGGGGCCGCAGTTGCGGCGAAATTGGAGGTTTTGGCTTGAAGCAAAAAAGCAGTGGTCGTCACCGCGCTGATGTTGAAGTGAGTGCACTCGAATCTTTCGAGTTGCGCAGCCGACGTCAGGTGCGCGAGGCCGAGAGCTCACGTGAGGCTCGCATTGCTGCAAAAGCTGAGAAAAAAGCCCAGCGAGCATTGAAAAAAGCGGCCCGCTTCGACTTAAGTGTTGAAGTTGGTGTGCCGGTGCGCACAGCTCAATTTTTGATTCGTAACCCTTTGCGTCGAGTTAGATTAATCGATCGTCGACCATTCAGGGTCGTAACCATTTTTACTTTTGCGGCCGGCTTAGTGGCAACAGCGTCTTTGCCTGCCTACGCGATGGATCCCGCAGTCGCCTCAATGTCAAAGTTTGCAGTCAATAACAACAGTGAGCTTGCCATTTTGACCCAGCAGTTGCTGAGCATTTCTGGCGTATCGAGTGCTGACATCACACGCGGAAACTATTCGGTTAAGGCGGCACAGCTGCTGATTCAGCAATATGCTTTGAACAACTATCGTCTCTATAACGGCCCAACAGCGGCTGACTATGTTGCGAACCCGCCGTTCAGCAAAATTAGCGGTGCCTCTGTGCTGGCGGTTGCCGCTAAGTACGTGGGCACGCCATATGTTTTCGGTGGCGAAAACCCATCTGGGTTTGACTGTTCGGGTTACGTGCGTTTTGTGTTCTCGCAGTTTGGCCTTGACTTGCCGCACTCGGTTCGCGCCCAGGCGCTGATGGGAATCGTGGTTCGCCAACAAGATGCAGTGCCTGGCGACATTGTGATTCTCGATGACTACAGTCACGACGGCATTTATGCGGGCAACGGAGCCTTCTATCACGCGCCACACCCCGGTGACACTGTTAAGCTGGCGCCAATTTTCACACCGAACGTGTTTTATTTGCGCCTAAAAACTTCAAGCAAATAAACCCTGTGGCCGAGATTTTTGGCAAAAACTAAACCATTTCGTAACTTTTTGTTAAGCGTTTTGTCGAGCCATTTATCGTGTCGCGGGCTAGCCTTGCACTAAGCAGTTCTTGATTTGAGCAGGGGATTTGAAATGGAGTTGGTCGGGGTGCAATCCAAGCACGTTTATCAACTGCGCCATTTTCAACAACAATGCCAAACCGCTGTCTACTAATCACGCCGACATTTTTGACGGCGTTTATTGTTTCT
>CAISOV010000043.1 GCA_903887175.1 uncultured Micrococcales bacterium | reverse complement strand
TCATGAGAGGCAATGACTACGGTCTTGCCGTTGCTTCTCAGTTGCGTCAGCTGGGCTGCCAATGCCCGTTTTGCTACATAGTCGAGGCCACGAGTTGGTTCATCCAACAGCAAAATTGGGGCATCTTTGGCCATTTGCAGCGCGATTACCAAGGCCAGCTGCTGACCGGCCGATAAGTCTCGCGGGTGTCGGTTGGGGTCTAGGCGCCCAGCGATTTGACGAAAAATCTCAGCTGTCGAGCCTGGGGTCAGCTTCGATAGTCGGTCAGATTCGGCCATTTCATCGCTTAGAGAGTTCAAAAAGAGCAGATCGGCTGCGCGCTGCGGAACCAATGCTATTTGACCTAACCTGGTCTCTGGTTTCAGTTTTTTAAAGTTCGGATGCACAGCCCCCGTTACTTTAGCGCCAGCCTCTAGTTCGCCAATCGCGCCCCATAAAAGTGTGGTTTTGCCCGAACCGTTGGGCCCCATGATTGCCGTTATTTGACCTGAGACAAAACTCAGGCTGCAGGCTTTGAGAGCTGGTATTTCGTAATCAACGCTGAAGTTTGCAAAGTTCAAGGTTTCGGTTGAGTTGGTGGTTGCAGTTGGGTGATTATTTATGGCCTTAGCTGTTTTGCTGCCCAGCGGCTCGGTTAGCCAGCGCTGGGCAGCATCAGCCACCGTGATTGCAGTCGGGTGCCAGCCGCAGTGCCCGCTGATTTCAACAACAGTTGGCACCATCTTGTGGTTTTTAAACAAGAGGTCGAGGTTTTCGCCTTGCAAAGGCCCCTGAGTTGCAGTGCCATCACCATGAACGACTGTCAGAGTGTCAACAACTTCAAGCAATTTTTCGATTCGGTGCTCTGCAAGCAGAACTGTGAGGTTTTGGCTTTTAGTTAGGCTGTGCAAGGTTTCGACAATGTCGAGGGTGGCGCTGATATCTAGGGCCGAAGTAGGCTCGTCGAGCAAAAGGGTGCTTGCCCCAGCTGCCAATGCCGCAGCTATAGCAACTCGTTGCTGTTGGCCTCCGCTTAGTGTGGTGAGCCGACGTGTCAATACCCCTTTTAGACCAAGCAATGCTGCCAACTCAGTGACCCTCGAGAACATAAAGTCTTGCGGCTTGCCCAGTTGTTCGAGGCTGTAGGCGATTTCTTGGTCAACTGTTTCGGCAACAAAAGCGCCTTCGGGCTGTTGGTTTACATAGCCGATTTGTTCTGCAAGTCGGTGTGGAGCCCAGCCCGTAACATCAGTTTCGTTTACCCAAACTTTGCCCCCGAGCGTGCCTCCGGTGAAATGCGGTGCGAGGCCGTTAATGGTTTTTAGAAGGGTTGATTTGCCGCTGCCTGTCGGCCCGCAGATCAGAGCAAACTCGCCATTTGAATACTGCAGGTTGATACGTGTTAAAACCGGTTCAGTCTCGTGATTAAACCTAAAACTCAAGTTTTGCAACCGAATCATGGCGCACCCCATGGGTTTGTGCTGAGCCAAGCAACGTGACCCCACCACGCAACGGCAACTACACCAGCGGCCAGGGCTAACAGAGCAAAATCTGCTAGCACGAAGGGGGTTTTGTTAAAGACGCTGCGTTGCCCTCGAGCTTGATTCAATTTGAGAGCAGCGCCAAGACTTGCAACGCCGGCAGCCAAAAGAATCCAAGCTGCCCAAGTGTTTGATGCCGAGGTCAACATGGTGTAGCTGCCAATTCCAAGCAAGGCAACAGCCAGCAGGCTCGAGGCGCGGGCTATGCGAGGGTGGTTGTTTGCAGTTGTTCGACCGAATCCGCGCGAATCTAAGCTAGCGGCCAACGCAAGTGAGCGCTCAAGAGTGTCTTCTAGCACCGGAATCACCAAACTAGGCAAGGCTGCGAGACCAGCAGATCGACCGCGCAGCCGTCGCGCTCGCCGAACTCGCTGCAAACTGTCGATCAACTGCGGAGCCAAACCTAACGCCACCGAGATGGTGCTAGCTATTTCAAAAAGTGCACCGGGCAAAGTTTTGAGAAGTTGCCTCGGGTTTGCCATTATGTTGGCCATTGCTATGGTCAAGATGATTGCAGCTAGTCGCAAACCGTCGATCGCACCTGCTGCTAGGTTCTGGGCCGTTGCCGGACCAAGAATTTCTAGCCGGCCGACACCCAGGTCGATCGCCAGTCGCGGCAGGTTAAGAAGCACTGTGTCGGCTGGGTTGAATCCAAGGTTAAAAACAATTCGAAACGCAACTCGAATCAAAAAAACTACAGCCGCAATCTGCAAATAGAAACGCAGCGAACGCAGATTTTCATGCTTGGCTTCGCCTGAAAGCCTGAGGGTTTCGAAGCTGGTTGCCGCAATCGCGCCAACTGCCGCCAGCAATAAAATCACGGAGTTTGAACTTGCGGTGCACAAAATCACGAGTGCTATCGCTAGCCACCACCAGGTTGCCGGGTTTAGCGTGTGCGCTTTTGCGGCTGTTATGGCGCGCAACTAAACACCTCTGGTTGCGGGTTTGGGTGCTGATTGGCAGTGGTGCCGTTGACTTGATCGCCTTTCACAAACAACCAGCCTTCAGCCCCGCCGCAAACGGGTTTGTGCGTTGCCGAACCCGCCCCGCTAAACGACCATTGCCCGGGCAGGCCTGAGTCTGCCTGTGCATAAAAATATGCCCAGTGGCCTTCTGAATAGGTTGGCGTGCTGGTGCAAGGTTGGTTAGCTGCTGTGGGATACCCGGCAAGTCGACAAACGAACCCGACTGAAAACTCCGCTGTGCCAACAACCTTGACTCCAGCCTGTGCAAATAGCTGCCAACCAGATAGTTGGTTGCTAACTGAGTTGTCTGGCACGTTGAACCCTCTGACACACTTAACTAGTGCACTCAGGCCCGAATCTGCACCAAAATCCACCACCAAACTCACTCCAGGGTGATCTTTGGTGCACTGACCGTCGAATGTTCCTGAAGTTGCACTGCTTTTTTGGGCAGGCGTTTCTGACGGCACGATGCGCGTGAGACCAACAGCGGCTACCAGAATAACCAGCCCAATCAGCACAGGCCGCAACGGAATCTGTTTCATTACTTGCCAGCTAAAAGCGACACATAAGTTTTGCCAATGAGCGGCAAATAGCCTTGGGCCGTAACGTAACGGTCACCTGCACCTTGTGACCACGGTGCCTCGATGCCGCCGTCACTTCGCAAGTGCGACTTGAGCCAAAGCACATAGCGGGTGGTAGGAGCCCCGGCAGCTTGAAGGCCCATGATTGCATAAGCAGTGCCATTTGGGTCAACGTCACCCCAGGCCACAAAGTGGTTTTGTTGCGCCGTGTTAGCTTTTAAAAACGCAACTGCTTTGGCTACAACTTTGTCTCGCTTAGCAACGCTAGCTTTCGTTGCAAATGGCACTGCCATCAGAGCTTGAATCGCGATTGAAGTAACGTCTGTGCCGCCGATAGTCAGCGCTTGGTCATAGTTGAAGCCGCCATCTTTGTGTTGCAACTTCATCATCGCTATTGCTACGCGCCTTGCCTGCACGGTTTGACGCTCAGCTTCAAGACCCAGAATCACCCAGGCTATGTCTTGAGCGTTGCCTTTAGAGGCCGTTACCATGCCATCGGCGGCAATCTGGGCGACTAACGCATTTACGACGTCGGTTTGAAAGCTGCTGTTTTTAGCTTGAAGCACCTGGCTTGCATATAGAAATTTGCCCGCCAAACCAGGTTTGATTATGTGAGTTGATGAATCGACTAAATAGCCAGATTTATTGTGATCGCCAAATATGCGAATAGATTTTGTGAACTCTGCCCGAATTGCCGGGCTCAGATCAGCTGCGGTAACCCCGGCACCTGCAAGCTGAATGAAAGCTTCGATTGCAAAGCCGGTTGTCATTCGGTTTTGAATATCTGCATCGCTGAAAGCTGTTTTCAAAAATGCAACAGTCGCGGGCAGCTTTGCAGCCTGGCTAGCAGCGTTTGCGGTTGAAGCGGCTGATGAAATGCTTGCACCAGTCAAAACGATGGCTGCAAGCGCTATTGCGCTTGTTTTTGTTGCGATGATGCGCAACCCAGATCTAGTTTCGAACATTCGAAAACCTTTCGCGTTATGCGATCTGAGTGCGAAGGCGAATAAATATAAACGAAAACCCTTGCAGCTATGGCAAGGGTTAGTCGAATAGGTTCATTCGACTCCACCCGTAGACCTCGACGGTATTTTTGGAGTCAATCGCCCCTTAGTTGGCATTCCGACTTTCAAGCAAAGATTTCGAAGCGAACTTCAAAGTCTTGAGCCCGATTTACGGTTGCGGGTCAGCACCAGAATCTCACTGGGTTTTCCCAACCAAAAGGCAAAAGCTACATTCACTAGTGAATGTTCGACCACACTATCACGCTGTAGCCAACATAAGTGGCAGCATCCAAGATGAAATGCGCAATAACCAGGCGCTGAAGGCGACCATATTTTTTATAGAGCCAGCCAAAGACCAAGCCCATTGCAATGTTGCCAAAGAAACCCGCATAGCCCTGATACAGGTGATAGAGCCCGCGAATGATTGCACTGAACCAAATTTGTCGACCGTTAGACCAGCCAATGGCCTCTAGCCGTTTAAACAAGTAGCCAATCATGATGAATTCTTCAAGGATTCCCGACCGCAGCGCCGAAAGCAGAAGCATAGGAACTACCCACCAGTGGGCAGCCATGGTCGATGGAACAATCTGCGCGGCGGCACCAATGGCCCTGGCTGCAAAATAGAGCGCGATGCCCGGAACCCCAATGGCAACCGCGATGCCTAAACTGGCTGCGATGTCTCGAGTTCGTGTGGGTTTTTGCCAACCAACGCTAGCTAATGAGCCTCGACCCAAATGCCCAGCTAGCAAATAAACCACCAGTAACGCCGGCGCGACCTCTAATAAGTTGCCCACCAGTTGAGACAAAAAGTCGAGCCATTCGGTCGCGAAATTGCTTGAGTTAAGCGAACGTTTTACGGCGGCGATGCCACTTTTTGAAGTCACGGCATTTAGCCAATAAATAATCGAATAAATTGCTGATGCGCCGAGGCTCAGGGCGAGAACGATGATGATTTCAGTGCCAAAAAACTTTTTTTCGTTCGGCTCAGAAAGGTTGTTTTTGCTCATGGTTTGTCACTTTAGCACCTGGGACTTAAAGCGCTCGTCTCTTTCTTTTGGTTGCTAAGAGCGCGAACGCTGCCAGTGGTGAAAGATCTCTCGGGCGATGGCGCTGTCGCGACCAGTCACAGCCCACACTGTGAAACGGCGGTCGTTGTGCATCAACACGAGCCCGAATCGACCGTCAACGGCTTGAACGTCTGCATAGTCAAGGCGAGTTTTGCGCAGAGGGTTTTGCACGTCAATGCCTACTTCGTCAACTAGCACGCTGGGTCTCCAAAACAATAGCCAAGCCACAGCGGCTATGAAAATCAGTGCAATCATCACTGAGATGCTGACCCGGGTCGCCGCAAGATTCACCGCAATGGTGCCAAACGCAAAGAACCAAACCAAAAGAGCTGTGACTTTGTTTGACGTTGAGCGAAACTTTTTAGAGGCCATCTGGTTATTTTGACAGAAATTGGGCAGCTGTGCGTGGTTTGGTCTTTGAGGCTCAGAACCTGGGTCTCGGCAAAGCAAACCAAAGACGGGTAACCTTGAACCATTAGTTTTTAGGAGCAAAGCTTTGAAACGTGTGTTGAGTTTGGCCGTTGCTGCACTGATGTTGGTGGGCATTACCTCGTGTTCAAGCAGCAGTGGTTTGGTAGCAGGCTCAAGCATTACAGTTGCCGAGTTGCACTCAGCGTCGTCTTTGAACACTGACGTAGCATCATCAGCTGCCAGCGAGGCCGTGAACGCAGAAATCGCTCACCTCACCACAGCGAGTTTTTATTCGGTTGACCAAACCGGCGAGCTGATTGCAAACCCTGCCTTGGGCTCAGTTTCAATCATCAAATCGAACCCTTTCACCGTGAAATACCTGCTAACCGGTGGCGCTAAATGGAGCGATGGCGAGCAGATTACTGCAACCGACCTGCTGCTTTCATGGGCCGCCGCAACGAACTTTGGCAAAGCAAAGTTCAACTCGTCACGTTTGGGCAGCGGGCTTTCGTTAGCTAACGGTTTGCCAGCAATCGGCGACAAAAACCTCAGTTTGACAATCGAGTTTGCTCGGCCAGTCGCTGATTACAAAACCGCACTGACCATTGCGGTTGCAGCTCACGCACTGGCAAAAGTGGCCTTTGCTGGGCAAAATCTAGATTCAAAATCAGGCAACGATCGCGTGCTAAATGCCATTCAGACAACAAATGTGGCAGACCTTAAAAC
>CAISOV010000042.1 GCA_903887175.1 uncultured Micrococcales bacterium | reverse complement strand
GTGATAGCTGATCTGACCCTTGATGTGGCTTCGCTGAGCGAAGCGTCGGGCAACCCCACCAGAAAGAAGTTTGGCAGCTGGCCCCCGATGTCAGCTTCGACCTCAATCAAAGTCGCTGATAGCCCTAACAAAGAAACGGCCAAGGACTTTGCAAGCGTCATTACAGCACCTGCTTTAGGTGCTCGATATTCACACGGCCGGAGCGCACCAAAACTGACACGGCGTCGAGCCTAACTTTGATGCCTGAAACCTGCCGAGATTCACACCAAGCTGCAACCAAACGCCTCAGCCTCGCCGCTTTGCTTTCGGTTATCGATTCAAATGGGTGACCAAAACCATTTGCCGAACGAGTTTTCACCTCAACGAAGACAAAACGGTCACGATCGCGAGCAATAATGTCGATTTCGCCGATGCGACATCGCCAGTTGCGTTCCACAATGCTGTATCCGAGGCTTTGCAGATAGTCGCAAGCGCGGTCTTCGCCGTAGCGGCCGAGCAGCTGGCGCGAAGTTTTTGGCTGTGAGCGTTTCGACTCTGCCACAGAAGCAACGGATGCACTTTGTAGGCGAAGATTTGAACGATTAGTGTGTGGCGTTTGGTTTGGCACTTGCATTTAGCAAGGTTGCCAAGAGGATTTACCTCTGATTCAGAAAGATAGCAAGACAGTGCAAAAAAGCGGCTAACCGTGTTTGTTAGCGGCTATTCGCCAACTGCTAGTTCTTTGGGCAACTCGTAGGCTTTGCCAGAGAGCTCTTCAAGGTTCACATCTTTAAACGTCAAAACATGAACGCTTTTCACGAACCGGTCAGTGCGATAGATGTCCCAAACCCAAACGTCTTGCATGTTGATCTCAAAATAAAAATCGTTACCCGCGTCAACACGCTTTAGCTCAACTTCATTGGCTAAATAAAAGCGACGATCAGTCTCAATCACATATTTGAAAGTGCCCACCACATCGCGATACTCCCGAAACAAAGCCAGTTCGGCATCGCGGTCGTAGTCGTCGAATTCGTTTTCATCCATCGTTTTAAAAGTCTATCTCGCGCTCGCCAGGCAAAATTCGAGAAAGCCAGGTAACCCGATGTTCAGAAGATGGCCCAAACTCTCGAATTGCCGCCAAATGAGAGGCAGCGCCATAACCCTTATGGCCTTCAAAGCCATAGCGTGCATGATGCGATGCGAGCTCGACCATAAATGCGTCGCGAGAAACCTTAGCCATTAGCGCTGCTGCTGAAACAGAAACGCAATCTCGGTCGGCTTTAGGTTGATGATGCACCTCAAAGGCGCCGGTATGACCGGCCAACCAATTATGAGAACCATCAAGCAGAATGATCGTGCCATCTGTGATCAGGCCGGTAGCGTCGTGAAAGTTTTTGAGCAAAAGCTCGATTGCACGCGTGGCAGCCAGAACCAATGCCGAAACGATTCCTTTTTCATCGATTTCGGCAGCCGATGCATAGCCAACCTGCCATGCCGCGACCCACTCGCCAACCAGTGGAGCCGTCGCTGCACGAGATTTAGCTGTCATGAGCTTGCTATCAGCTAGAGCCACAGGCCAATCGGCATTCTTGAAATTCGGTGAAAGTTTGTCGATTACAGCCACACCAACTGCAACTGGGCCAGCCAAGGCACCGCGCCCCACCTCGTCTATGCCAATGACATAGCGGGCAGCATCAGCTAGAAGCTGAGTCTCAATTTTTAGGCTGGGGAACGTCTTTGAAGACATCGCTGAAGTTATCTAGCCAACGCCAATGGTTAATCGGCCAACTGATCACAAATGCACGACCCACGACATAGCTTTCATCAACGAAGCCTTTGCTTGGCAGGTCGGTGTGAAAACGTGAGTCGGCGCTCGAAGGGCGGTTGTCGCCCATCATCCAAAGTTTGTGCGCAGGAACAGTGACATCGAATTTTGGAATGGACGCCTCGATGCCTTTGTCTAGGTAGACCTCGTTGATGCCCACACCGTTGATAGTGATCTGATTCTTCGTATTGCAGCAAACCACGTGGTCACCGGGCAGGCCGATTGCGCGCTTAACTAAGTGTTGCGAGCTATCAGGAGCGGCAAAACCAAACGCTGAAAGAAACCATTCACTGGCTTGTTGCAACGGGGATTGCTCACTAGTTGTGAATTGAGGGTCTGCCGGCAACCAACCGCCAGGGTCTCTAAAGACCAAAACATCACCGTGCTGAATCGGAACCACGTTAGGAACCAGTTCGTTGACGATGATGCGGTCTTGCAACTGAAGTGTCGACAGCATTGAACCTGAAGGCACAAAGAATGATCGAATCAGAAAAGTTTTGACCAGCAAAGAAAGAATCAGAGCGGCGCCGACAATCACAAGAAGGTCAACGAAGAAAGCTACGAATACGTTTTTCTTGAGCTTTGAAAACCAGGTGTTTTTGCTTGGCTTTCGAGTTTTTTTAGAACGTCGACGCCTAGGTTCGGTTTCGGCAACATCTGGTTGGTTGTCGAACCCTAATTCAGTCATGCTTTTAGCTTAGACAGCGATGCTGAATTTAGGCGTTGTCGCGCTTTTCGCGAATCTTTGCCTTTTTGCCACGTAGGTCGCGCAAGTAGTAAAGCTTGGCACGGCGAACAGCACCGCGGGTTACAAGCTCAATCTTGTCTAGAACTGGTGAGTGAACAGGGAACGTGCGCTCGACACCAACCTGAAAAGAAACTTTGCGAACGGTGAAGGTTTCACGAACGCCTTCGCCTGAACGACGAATAACTACGCCCTGAAAAACCTGAACGAGAGAACGTCGGACCCCGACCACCTGCCTGAGAGCTTGAGCCTTGTCTCGACTCGTTACCCGGCCTTGGCACGTGGTGCCAAAGCCGATGTTATTTTGCACGGCGATTTCTGTCTTCCCAACCTGATTTTCGACAATTTTCCGGTCTCCGGGTTCGTTGACCTAGGAAACGGCGG
>CAISOV010000041.1 GCA_903887175.1 uncultured Micrococcales bacterium | reverse complement strand
TCAATGATTGACAAGGGGGTCTCCTCTATTCGCCTGCGATTGCAGGTCACTTGCGTGGTTTATTTATTTGCAAAGGTGCCTTACGGCACACGCCAAGAAATGGCTAAAAACTTCGTTGTAGTCTGCTCACAAGTTTACTTGGTGAAGCTTGACTCTTGGGTTAACGCGAGGTTGCGAATGTTTGACGAGCTTGGGGTTAATCCTCGGCAACGAGCCCCTGTGACAGTGGCGCCGGCATTTCAAGTGCCTTCGCCAGGCGGCACAGCGTCAAGTAGGTTGGGTTAGCTCGACCCTTCTCGATGCGACTGATCTCGCTTTGAGGCACCCCAGATAGCAAGGTGAGTTGTTGCTGCGTGAGGCCGAGATTCTCGCGCGCGATCTATGCCGAGCTTTTGCTTCGCAAAATAGGCATCGAGCTCACCGTTGACCTGGTCGATGTCCTCTTTGGTCAGACCAAGATACCCAGGTTTGTATCGCTCGAGGTTTTGAGTTATGTCTACCGGCGCATTTATTGAGCCTGATTTTGGCCTCTTGAAAGGCATCATTCGGCCACCCCAATGCTCAGCAACTAAAGACGTGTCCCCGGGTACGTATGCTTTCGCAGGGACCGCCCGGGGCTCAAAAATCTAGATTATCCATGGCGCACAATTGGCTCAACTGACACCCTGTGCGTAAGAATGCGAAATGGACAATGTGCATAACTGAGGGATCTTCAAAAAGTTAAAAGAATGTCCCCGGGCGTATGCTTTCGCAGGGACCTCCCGGGGCTCACGAGACAAATTTATAACTTTGAGCAGTATTTTTCAAGCACCAACTTGGCCTGTGCATAACTATCTATTCGACCCAGCACTCGCTTCTAAACTGCGTGGATGTTGAAACAAGAAACCATTCGGAACCTCTTGGGTAACGATCGACTCTATTTCTATCTTTCGGCCTCACAAGGTGAACTCTCGCCCGCGCTTGAACTTTATCTATGGAATTCTCGTCTTGCGAGCTCGTATTGGGGTCTCATTGAATCTTTCGAGATTCTTTTGCGTCGCCGCATATCAGGGTCATTGTTCAACGACGGCGTTATTACCCAAGTGAGCCTCAATGAAATTACAACCGGTTCTTATGTTCTTGATAAACCAATGCAACCGTATTCAAAAATGACATTTGGCTTTTGGACGTACCTCTTAAGTGCTCAAAACGCGAACAAGGTGTGGAATCCCACGCTTCACAAGGCGTTCCGTAATGGCTCCAGCAGAAAAGCGCTACACCTTTGCACCTCAGAAATACAAAAGCTGCGAAATAGAATCGGCCATCATGAAGCAATCTGGCACTTGAATCACGAAGATTTGAATCGCAAAATCTTTGAGGTGCTCGAGGCTATCTCTGACGAGGCGGTCGCATGGGTTGAGTCAACTACAAACCTTCAGACCGTGCTGGCGGAACGCCCGGCTTGGCTACCCAAGAACGCGAGCGGCCAGCGAGAAACTCAGTCCAGGGGGCGCGACTCGAGCGATGCGAACGACAGCGGCTCGAGGCCAACGGCAGCCCAGGCGGTGAAGCCTTGAGATGCCAAAGACTCAAGCAGGTTGCCGAGCTTCTTTGGGCGAATCTCGAGGCGAACTGTTAGGCCAGCGGCAATCGCTTCACGTTGCAGAGCGAGGGCGTTTGCTACGCAAGGGGCTTCATCCGTGTCTAAAACAAGCACGAGAGCTTGGTGGTCGCCGGCCACATCGGGCACGAGGTCGACAGCGCGTTCAAAGCCGATCGAGATGCCCACGGCGGGCACGTCGGTGCCGAGCCAGCGGCCGACCATTCCGTCATAGCGACCACCGCCGCCGATTGACGAACCCGAGCCTGGGTGTTCGATTTCAAAGATGGTTCCGGTGTAATAACCCATGCCGCGCACCAAAGTTGCGTCATAGCGCAACTTGCTCGGGTGCACCGAGCCAACGAGCTCGAACAGGCTGGTCAACTCGGCTGGCACTGCTGCCCCAGCAAGACCGTTCAACCAGTTAGCTGCAGCGCCCGAAACCTCAGGGCCAAACTTGGTGCGAAGTTCTTCGACGACTCCGCT
>CAISOV010000040.1 GCA_903887175.1 uncultured Micrococcales bacterium | reverse complement strand
TGTGGGTTCAAGTCCCACCTCGCGCACCAAGCAAAAAAGACCCGATTAGTCGGGTCTTTTTCTTTTAACAGCTTTTGTGTTTGATCGCAACTGAGCCAAAATAGAAACGTGAGCACGCAAACCGCAACAAAACTTTTTGAGGCACTAAATCTTGACCTCAATTTGATTTGTGACTACCCCGAATGTCAGACCAAAGCGACTCACTTTTTGGTTTGCCCAGTCTGTCGTGCCAGTGAGAACATGTGCGGCCCGCACACAGTTTTAGCGAACCTGGCACCTGAAGATGAATGGGTTGTGTTTGACCGCTCTTGCATGCATCGCGTGCTGATGTGTGAATGCAGCAAAGTGCCGATCAACTAACCACGGCCGATAACTCAGCAGAATGACTACCTAGTTGTTGTTATGGCAGCGCAGCAGCAGCAGCCACGGCAGCGCCGGCATTGACAATGCCTGAGCCGCAGCGACCATCGTTTTGATAATCAGCTGGTGTCAAAGCCACGTGCGGGTTGTAACAGTGACCCAAGACATTCAACTGGGTATCTTCAGCTTGTGAACCCGAGTTAAACGTGAGCGCCGGATCATTGTTGAACGGTGTCGCGGTGTTGATAATAATCGTTGCCGCCTGCTCAAAAGTAAGGCCAGGGTGCGCTGCGTACATCAGCGCAACCACGCCCGCAACCAACGGAGCAGCCATGCTGGTGCCCTCTTCGTAGCCATAGTCGGCAGCTAGTGGGCCTCGCGTTCCGGTGTTAATGGTCGACAAGATCATTCCAGCTGCATCAGAGTCGGTGTTGGCGGTTTGTGTTGCGTCGCCACCAGGGGCCGAAACGTCAACGCCCGGGCCGCTGTTGCTATAGACCGCGCGGTCACCGACACTCGAAGTTGCACCGACGTTAATCGTGCCGATGCAGTTGCCAGGGTAGCTGTTGGTTGCCTCCATAAGACTGTTACCAGCGGCAGTGACGATTGTGACTTTCGCCGCCTTGGCAGCATCGACCGCTGCCTGTGTGGCGCTGTCACAATAGTTAGGGCCAGAAGTTCCCATCGAAATGTTAATGACTTGGGCAGGGTGCAGGTTTATTGGCGGCACGGTCGTGAAAGAGTTGTCGGCAGCAAACTGAGGCACTGGCAAACCCACCGCCCAAGTGATAGCAGCCGCAAGGTCGCTCGAAAGACCGCCCTCAGGGCCAAGCACACGAACCGGAAGAATCTGAGCGTCAGGAGCCACACCTGTAGTGCCGATGCCGTTATTAGCCTGGGCTGCAATCAAACCTGTTACGTGAGTGCCGTGCCAAGAGCTCGAATAATTTGACGACACAATGTAATCGCCTGGGTCGGCCGGGTTCGAATCCCATCCGTTTGAATCATTCGTGGCGTGCGAAACGGTGCAAGCCCCAGGCCTCTGACAGTTCGAACCTTTCGAAAGATTAGATACAAAGTCATAGCCATAAACTTGGCCATTCTCTTTGACGTATTGGTTGTCTAGATCGGGGTGAGCGGTGTAACCCGTGTCAAGCACAGCAACGGTCACGCGATTAGTTTTCGCGCCAGATTGGTATGAACCCTTGTTGAAAGCCCAACCACTTTCAGCATTGATGCCATATTTGCCGGTTAGGTACCACTGGTGATAAAACATCGGGTCAGTTGAGGTTTGAGTCAAACGACTCTGGGCTGAACCGTGGGCGTTTGTGGCGGTTACTTTAGCGCGATAAGTCTTGGTGGGGTCTAGGCCTACAAAGGTGCAAGTTTTTGCGCTCGCAGTGGCCGGATGACAGGCTACATCTGGCGCACCCGTGGCCGAGGCAGTAACAACGTAGCTAACTGGCAAGCCGCCTCGTTGATTCAGGTTCTGCGACAACCAAACCGGGGCTTGTGAGTCTGTGATTGCATCACCGGCAGCAAAGACCGGGCTTTGAGGCAAAGTTGTTGGCGCCGCCTTAACCACCTGCGAGAAGCGGCCAAAAGTCGACTTTGCGTTGAGAGTAGTTATGGCCCTCACGCGAAAACGGTAGCTGAAACCGGCATAAAGGTCTTTGTTAGCAACGAATCGATAGGTCGATGATTTGGTCTGTGAAACCAGGGCAGAAAAAGTTTTGCCGCCGTCGGTGCTGCGATCAATTTCAAAACCAAGAATTTTTGCGCCATAAAGTTTTGCGGGTTTGGCCCAGGTGAGCAAAATCTGTGCCAGGTTTGGCTTCTTGATGTTCCACGCGTCAACCGCTTTGAGACTCAAAACGGCAGAAGCGGCAACTGGCCCACCCTTGGCAGGCAATGTTTTGGCTGGAACATAGGCTGCAGCCTTGAACTTAATCACCTGGTCAGGGGCAACGAAACTAACTTTGGGGCTGCGAGCCAAGTTTGCCATCGCATTAGCAATCTGAACTTTAGACAGTTTGTCAGCAAATCGAACTGAATACATGTTCAAGCCAATGCCATGCCCAGGTTGCAGTGCCACACCTGCAAAATTGGCACCGGTGATTTGGCCGTTGCTCGCAATTGGGTTCACGCCGTCGCGATACTTGATGACTAGACCGGCAACCTCGACGTTTGAGATTTGAGCAAGATAGCCACCAGCAGCAGCATTGGCTGAGTTCAGCCCCACCGTTGGTTGCAAAACAAGCACAACTGTTGCGACAAGAGTCGACAGGCTTGAAATGATGGCGGCCGCGCGGCTGAAAAGGGTGGTAATCACTGTATAACTCTAGGTTGCTTCTCTGAAAAACTGCTGATAGCGAGCCTGAGTGCTCACAAACTCTTCTGCAAAAGAATGGTGCCCAGCCAACGTTCGAACTTGAACCCAACCTTGGCCAAGTGGCCTTGGTTTTTGAAGCCAAATGATTTGTGCAACTGAATCGAAGCATCGGCGCCACGGTCTGAAATGACTGCAACAACTTCGCGAACACCAGCCGCTTTAGCTGCGACGAGCAGCTCTTGCATCAGTTTTGTGCCAACACGCTTGCCGATAGCCGCTGGTCGCAAATAAATGCTGTCTTCAACCGTGCGTCGATAGGCTGCCTTGGCACGCCACGGTGCCACATAAGCGAAACCCAGAATTTGGCCACTTGGACTAACCGCCACTAAAAAAGGCAACTTCAAACTGGCAAGCCAATCAAATTTTTCACGCCACTCAGTCAGCGTCATTGGTTCAAGGTCAAAAGTAACCGCACTGTTTTTGACATAAAAGTTATAGATTTCGAGAACCTCACCAATGTCGGTGATCTGCGCCGCACGAATAACGGTTTCGCCTTCTGGTGAAGCTGGCTTGAGCTTAGCCTTGCGAACTAACCGCCAACGTGATTCTGAATCAAGGGCCACGAGATTCTCCTAACCCAACCAATCTATCGGTTGCTGGCATTTTTGCACGAGCAACTCGTTGGTGCGGCTGAAAGGTTTGCTGCCAAAAAAGCCGCGGCTAGCCGACAGCGGGCTTGGGTGTGCAGAAACCAAAACATTGGCATTGCCAAGGCTTGGCTCGAGCAAATTAGCGGAGGTTTGCGCAGGTTTGCCCCAAAGAATCGCCACGAGTGACGGCCCGCGCAAAGCAGCCAACCTTGCAATTGCTGTGGCTGTGAAAGTTTGCCATCCGATTTTCAGGTGCGAGTTTGTCGCGCCGGGGGCCACAGTAAGTGTGCGATTTAACAGCATCACGCCTTGGTCAACCCACGAGGCTAGGTCGATATTGGCAGTTTGTGCCAGCGATGCATCAAGGTCTGAAGCGATTTCAGTTCTAATGTTTTGCAAGCTACGCGGTTGCGGTGTGATTTCGATGGGGCAAGCAAATGCTAAGCCAATCGCGTGACCCGGTGTTGGGTAGGGGTCTTGCCCGACTATCAAAACTCGCGTCTGATTTGGGTCAGATTTGAAAGCCCGCATAACGTTTGGTGGCGACGGCAAATATGGTTCGCCTGCCGTTTCGACCGCGAGCGCCTTTTCGATGCTTTCAAGCGCGTCTTTTTGGTCGGCGAGCAGACTTTGCCACTGTGGGTGCATCGCCTCAAAGAACATAAATAAATTGTAGGTTGCCCGTGGCATACTTTTGCCATGGACTACTCAGCGTTAGCAGCCGAAGCAAAAACCTACCTGCCCTTTATGCAGTCGAATCGTCAAAAATTTCATCAGATTGCTGAGGTTGGGCTGCATCTGCCATTAACCCAGGCGGCTGTGCTTGAAAGCATCGAAGGTTTAGGCGAAATCAAGCTTGGCAAGGGCCTAAGTTCAGTCACACTTTTGATTCGCGGCGCAAAACCTGGGCCGACTGTTTTGATTCGGGCCGACATGGACGCCTTGCCAGTTATCGAAGACAGCGGCGAGCCATTTGCTTCTACCAACGGGGCCATGCACGCTTGCGGCCATGACCTTCACATGTCGATTGGCATCGGCGCAGCCCACCTCGTTCACACTCACCGCGACAAACTTGCCGGCAACGTTTTGTTCTGGTTTCAGCCTGGCGAAGAGGGTAACGGTGGCGCCGACGTGATGCTCGCCGAGGGGTCACACCTGGTTGAAGGCGTTAAGCCGATTGCAGCCTATGGGGTTCACGTTTTCTCGATGTATCAGTCGGGAATTTTTGGCACTAAAAAAGGCGCGCTAATGGCATCGGCCGGCGAAATCAAAGTGACCATCAAGGGTGCCGGTGGCCACGGCTCTATGCCTTGGCTATCGAACGACCCAATTTCGGTGATGGCTCAAATGATTGCGAGCATTCAACCCGCAATAAATCGCGAACTCAAGCAACTTGACCCCACGATTGTCAATGTTTGTTGGGTCAAAGCCGGCAATGACGTAACAAGCAACGTCACGCCTGCTGAAGCCAGTTTTGGCGCGACCATTCGAACTTTCAGCGATGAACATTTTGATAAAGTTCGCATGGTGCTGAGCCGCCTGCTAAACGGCATCGCCGACGCTTTCGGTGTCGAGGTTGAGCTCGTGATCGACAACGGCATGGGCCACGCTACCAAGGTGCTTTATAACGACGACGACGCCGTTGACAGGGTTGCTCGTGTTGCTCCACAAGTTCTTGGCGCGGGTCGTTACATCACTTTGCCCGAAGGAACCCCCGGAGGCGAAGATTTTGCATCAGTTCTTAAAGAGATTCCCGGCGCCTTCGTATTCATTGGCGCCTGCCCACCTGAGCTTGACCCGACCACCGCACCAAACAATCATTCTGAAAAAGTGCGCTTCGACGACACTGTGATGCCAGACGCTTCAGCACTATTGGCTTCGCTGGCCTTTGACACTTTGAATGAAGCAGCTCGAGCCTAGGTTCGGCTTTTTCGCCTATAAGACCTGCTCGCCAAAGTTACGAACTATTTCGACCCAACTTGCTGCGCCGACCATTGATTTCTATCGTTTAGATAAGCCTTTTTGGTCAGCAAAAAGTGCATGACCAATACGAACCCAAAAACCGAACTCAAGAAACGAGAAACACAATGAGCACAGACGCAACCCAGTGGGGTTTTGAAACCGCCCAGATTCACGCAGGCGCCACCCCTGACCCAGTGACCAACGCGGTTGCTACCCCGATCTATCAGACCACCGCTTATGTATTCAACTCAAGCGAGCACGCCCGCAACCTTTTCGGTTTGGCTGAGTTTGGCAACATCTACACCCGCATCATGAACCCAACCCAAGATGTCGCCGAAAAGCGCATCGCAGCGCTTGAGGGCGGCACCGCAGCATTGCTTTTGGCTTCGGGCCAGGCAGCTGAAACTTTTGCAATCTTGAACATTGCACAAGCCGGCGACCACATCGTTGCTTCGTCAACTCTTTATGGTGGCACCTACAACCTCTTCAAGTACACATTGCCAAAGCTTGGCATCGAGACCACATTTGTTGAAGATCAAGACGACCTAGCTGCTTGGGCTGCCGCAGTTCGACCAAACACCAAGCTTTTCTTTGCTGAGACTATCGGCAACCCAAAGGTTTCGATTCTTGACATTGAAGGCGTTGCTGGTGTTGCACACGCAAACGGTGTTCCCCTAATTGTCGACAACACTGTTGCTACACCGTTCTTGATTAAGCCTCTTGAGCACGGCGCCGACATTGTGGTTCACTCAGCAACCAAGTTCTTGGGCGGCCACGGCACAGTTGTTGCTGGCGCCATTGTTGACGGAGGAAAATTCGCTTGGAGCAAGAGCGACAAGTTCCCAGGTCTAACCCAACCAGACCCTAGCTACCACGGTGTGAACTACACCGCAGCTTTGGGCGATGGCATCGCCTACATCATCAAGGCTCGTGTTCAGTTGCTTCGCGACCTAGGTGCTGCTATTTCACCTAACAGCGCGTTCCAGTTGATCCAAGGCATCGAAACTCTCAGTCTTCGCGTTGAGCGTCACGTTGCAAACGCTCAGGCAATTGCGCAGTGGCTAGTGAAGCACCCACAGGTCAAGAGCGTTAACTATGCCGGCCTGCCAACTTCACCATGGTACGCAGCTGGCCAAAAGTATGCACCAAAAGGTGCCGGCGCAATCGTTTCATTTGAGATCGAAGGCGGCGTAGAAGCTGGTTCGAAGTTCGTTGACAACCTCAACCTATTCAGCCACGTAGCAAACATTGGTGACGTTCGTTCGCTAGTGATTCACCCAGCCAGCACCACCCACTCACAGCTCTCACCTGAGCAGCAGCTAACCACCGGTGTAACCCCCGGCCTAGTTCGCCTATCAGTTGGTCTTGAGACTCTAGCCGACCTAATTGCCGACCTAGAGACCGGCTTTGCAGCTGCAAAATAACTGCGTAACGTTGACTCTAGAAGTCAACTAACCATTTGAAAACAAGAATGGTGAGTCACTTGGCTCACCATTCTTGTTTTTAGCATTTAGGCCCAACATGGAATTTCAGACACCTGAAGACACTGTTCCTTCAGAGTTCATCACCGAAGCGCAGATTCGCCAACTAGCCGGCAGGCCACCTGCCACCGGTGCTTGGCGCGATGGTGACCCCGCTGGCGAGCGACAGTTCGCAAGCATTGGCGCGCTTGCGCTCGAGAGCGGTCGTGAACTGGCTGGCGCCCGAATCGCATTTGAAAGCTGGGGCGAGCTAAACCCAGAACGAACCAACGGCATTCTTGTGTTGCACGCATTAACGGGCGATTCACACGCCTTTGGCCCAGCTAGCAAAGCACACCCGACCGAGGGGTGGTGGAGCGAAATTATCGGCCCAGGTCTTGCAATCGACACAGACCGTTTCTTTGTCGTTGCACCAAACATGCTGGGTGGTTGCCAAGGCAGCACCGGACCCTCAACTCTAGATAAAAGTGGTCGCGAATATGGTCCGAAGTTTCCGTACGTAACGATTCGTGATCAGGTTGCCGCTCAGGTGGCTTTAGCCGACGCTATTGGCATAGCCAAATGGCACAGCGTCATTGGTGGCTCAATGGGTGGAATGAACGTTCTTGAATGGGCAATCGAACACCCCAACAGGCTTGAGAGAATCGGCGTTTTCGCCGCAACCGCTGTGACTTCAGCCGACCAAATTGCGCTCAACTCGGTGCAGGTCGAAGCAATTCGCACCGACCCCGCATTTAACAACGGTGACTATTACGACGCTAAAGCGGGTTTTGGGCCACACCGAGGCCTAGCTTTAGCGCGCCGCATGGCCCTTTTGAACTATCGCTCTTCAAATGAGCTAAACGCCCGTTTCGAACGAACCTGGCAGAGCTCGGTTAGCCCGTTAGGCAAGGGCGGTAGGTTTGCTGTCGAAAGCTACCTAGACTTTCACGGCAACAAATTCACCCGCCGGTTTGACGCCAACTCTTATATAACGCTGGTTGAGGCGATGAACTCGCATGACGTGGGTCGTGGTCGAGGTTCGGTCGCTGAGGCTTTAGCTAGCATCACAGCCAAATCGCTGGTGGTTGGCATTGACAGTGACCGCTTGTTCCCTCTGGCAGATCAGGCGTTGATAGCAGAACACATCGGCGGCGAACTAATCGGCGGCGAACTACGGGTCATCAGTTCAGCTTTTGGCCACGACGGTTTTCTAATCGAACACCAAATCATGACTGAGCTTATAACTGAGCTGTTAAACAGTTAATTCCTTATTGACGCGCGCCGCGGCAAAGTTCTTGAGTGCTTGCCGAGTTTGCCCAATTGAACGTTAGCCCAGACCAAAAGAGCAATCAGCAGCAGATTTCGCAAGCCCAAAATCAAAACTGCTCCTGGCGCCAAACCAGATACCAAATCTACATAAAAAATCGGATACACCAGCTGAGTCAGCAGCCCCAAACTAAGCACGGCAACGGTAGGTTTGCGCCAGTTTTTCAACCCAAGTGCTAAACCGAGCATGACTGGTGCAGCAAGCCAAAGTTGATACTGTGGCGAACCAACCTTGTTGAAAACAATCAAGTCAAGGGTTGCTGTGAGCGAGGCGAGTGCGATCAATCGATAGGTGTCGGCACCTGCCCGAAGCGCTTTGAAAATCAACCAGGCTGTGATTGAAATTGCTGCTGCCAGCGCCAATGTCATCAGACTGGCGACGAGTTTGGCGCCGTCACCTGAGACCTGGTAGGTCATGAGCGGCTCATCGAAATAAATCAGCGCATTGTTCAGGCGAAAAAATGCCAGAAACACCCAGATGCCGGCAACTGGTGATTCAACCTGCAAACCACGATCTGACTGCATTGTGATGAAGCTGAAAAGATTTGCGTCACCGCCAAGAAGCACACCCACGCCAAGAATTCCAGCGCAGGTTGCACCAATCACAAAAAGCTGCTTGCGAAAATTGCGGCCTTTTTGAAGCACCGCCAGAACGAGTGCCAGCGGCCAAACTTTGAGCCAGGCTGCCAGAGTGAACCAGACAATCGAAATGCTGAAACTGCCTGAAGCCCGAGCCGCGATGCCTGCAGCGCGATCAGCTGTGGCAGCAACTGTCACGATGCCAGCGATTCCCAAAATCGCAAGAGAAGCGCTTATGCCGTCTAAACGAGTGATCGCAACCGGGCCCAGCAAGGCCAAAAACAGCAAATAAAACCAGGCCGCTTTGAAAGCCGCTGGTCTGCGCCCCCACGCTACTAACTGGCCAACGGCAATAAGGTTGAGCAGCGTGGCCATTACCACCCAAGACTTGAGATAGTCAAAAGGCAAAAGCCAGTGCGCAATCAAAATCGGCACCCAAGCCACAAACGGATACACCCAGGGCGCAGCCACGCCAAGCCACTTCGTGTGCGGGTGAATTGAATCGGCCCAAGGCGCATAGACGTTTACTACATCGCCAATCGCATCGCGCTCGAGGGTGTTACCCAACATGTTCAACAAGGCGTGAACGGCAACAACGACGGCGACCAAAACATAAATGTTTTTGCTGAAAACGCGCAGATAATGTTTCATCGAATCAATCCAGACCTAAGCAGCCAACTGTCGCACAGCAAGCCGCACGGCTTCGGCGACGTCGAGCGCAGCTGGTGGGCCATCTTGAATCGCAATTTCTGCTGCCAGCGAATGCACCCGCACCGCTAGTTCTGTTACCTCTGAAATTTTTAGACTTTGAGTCAAAATCGCATTTGCGTGCACGGCCAACAAGGCGCCAAGAATGCCAGCTAAAACATCGCCGGTGCCAGCTGTCGCAAGCCAACTTGAGGCTGGCGGCAACACAACAGGCTCAGCGTCGGGTTCGGCAACAATCGTTTGATGGCCTTTTAGAACCACCACTTGCCCAGTCATCTCAGCGGCAAGTTTTGCTGCTTGAAGTGTTGAAAGCGCTGCGATCGCCGATGCTTGTTGCCCCAGTTGCCTGAGCAGCCTAGCTAGCTCGCCCGAGTGGGGCGTCAAAATCGCCCGACCCGAAAGTTTCGAATAATCAACCTGCGTGAGTGCTGCAGCATCAATCACAACAAGACCAAAATCATAAATATTTTGCAAGACCGTTTCGGTAAATGCAGTCACGGGCATGCCCGAACCTACCACCCAAGCATCGGCGGGCCCCGGTTGAATGACAGTTTCGGGGCGGCTCAACAACACCAAATTGGCGGGTTCGCTGGGGCCTAAATATCGCACCAGACCAACACCGGTTCTCACTGCGCCAGTCACGCCCAGAAGCGCAGCACCTGGGTATTCTCGTGAACCGGTAATGAAACCAACCACACCGCGCGAATATTTGTTGTCATCAGCAGCCGGTGCGGTGAGCAACTGATTTAGATATTCATGCGCCATAAATAAAAACATACCTCTGCGCCCAATGTTTTAGGCTTTAGCCATGGCCAAATTATTTGAATCAATCACCGTGCGCGGCTTAGAGGTGCGCAATCGCATCTGGGTGCCACCGATGTGTGAATATTCTTGTGAAAATCGCGACGGCGTAGTTGGTGATTGGCACCTGGTGCACCTCGGCTCAATGGCTAGTGGCGGTGCCGGTTTGATCATCGCCGAAGCAACCGGTGTTGTTGCTGAAGGTCGAATCAGCCCATGGTGCCCTGGCATTTATAACGATGAGCAAGTTGTTGCTTGGCGTCGAGTAACTGATTTTGTGCACTCGCAAGGAGCCAAGATTGCCTTGCAACTAGCCCACGCTGGTCGCAAGGCTTCGACCCACCGCGAACAATCAGGTTCAGGCTCTATCTCACTTGCAGACGGCGGTTGGCAAACCGTTTCAAGCACGGCAGAGGCCTTTGACTCTTTAGCAGCGCCGCGAGCACTCGAGGCTCACGAGATTGCGGTTTTGGTTCAGGCTTGGGCTGCCGCAGCGGCTCGTGCAATAGCCGCTGGTTTTGACGCCGTTGAAATTCACGCGGCTCACGGCTATCTTTTGCACCAGTTCTTATCACCGCTAACGAACGGCCGAAAAGATTCATATGGTGGCAGCCTCGAGAATCGTGCAAGATTCCTTCTCGAAATTGTGACTGCAATTCGCGAAGTTGTGCCAAACGAAGTGCCAATTTTTGTTCGTTTTTCAGCGACAGACTATGCCGAAGGCGGTGTGACGCCCGAAGAAATCGCAACCGTAGCAAAATGGTGCGCCGACTCTGGTGCAGACCTGTTTGACATTTCAACCGGTGGGCTAATCACAGGCGTGAAGATTCCAACGGGGCCCGGATACCAGGTTGCATATGCCGAAACAGTGGCTGAAAAAGTGGGCCAACCGGTTTCGGCTGTTGGTCAAATCACTTCAGCCCTGCAGGCGGAGCAAATTCTTGAGAGCGGGCAAATTGCCGTGGTGATGATTGGCCGTCAGAGCATGCGTGACCCACACTTTGCGTTAAGAGCTGCTCACGAGCTAGGTGTTGAGGTCGACTACTGGCCTATTCAATACAACCGAGCCAAATGGCCTAAAGAGGTTTTTTAGCTGCGCTTCATTGTCGAAAAAAACTAGCGTCGCGTGGCGTCGTCAACTTCGCCAACAAGTTCTTCGATGATGTCTTCTAAAAAGAGCACGCCGGTAATTTTGCCGCTGGCATCGAAAGACTTCGCTAAGTGTGCTCTAACTCTTTTCATGCTGGCAAGGGCGTCTTCGATTTCCATCATCGACGGCAGCGACAGCAGGCTTCGAATGCGTTTTGCGGGCACCGGGCGATCTGCTTCGTCAAGCCTCAGATCAATCACATCTTTGAGATGCAAATAACCCGTGATCTCGCCGTCGACTGACTTGAGCACATAGCGCGAGAAACCATATTTGGCCACTGCCTGCTCAATTTCGCGAGGTGTAACCAAATAGTCAAACGAAACTAGCTGATCAATCGGCACAGCAACGTCGGCCACCTTTTTTTCGGTGAACTCAAAAGTGTTTGAGATGGTTCCGCTACTGTCGCTTAGAACGCCTTCACGAGTTGAATGCTCGACGATGTCTTCGACCTGGTCAAGGGTGAAAGCGGAGTTAGCTTCGTCGCGAGGTTTCACCCTGGCTAGACGCAGCACCAGGTTTGCTATTGAGTTCAAAAACCAAACCAGCGGAGTAAGAATGCGTGCCAAACCAAACAGCATTGGCACAAGAATCAAAGCCGCCCGTTCAGGCACTGCAAAAGAGATTTGCTTAGGAACCATCTCGCCCAGCACCACGTGCATGA
>CAISOV010000039.1 GCA_903887175.1 uncultured Micrococcales bacterium | reverse complement strand
CCCAGCTAGTTTGCGAAAAGTTATTCAAAATCTCAGGGGCGTTCTTTATCAGGGTTGTGCCTTGAGCTGTGATGGTTGGAACCAGCAGGGCGATTAGGCCACCAAGAGCGCCAAAGATGGCGATTACGACTATCAGAATGCTTACCCCGCGCGGAATTCGGCGCTTTTCAAGAAATGAAACAACCGGATCTAAACCCAAAGTGATGAAAATCGCGGCTGATACATAAGTGATGATGGTCGCAATCGAAGTGAGTGCGTTGCCAATCAAAATGGCAGTTAGAACACCCAGGCCGCCCAAAAGCCCGATTTGATAAGCATTGCTGATTTTCATTGGGTTTTGACTCGACATGTCGATCTCACTATTTCTTTGAGAGGGTTTGTTGGCTTGCGTTCACCAGGTTTGCAAGGTTATCGATGTAGGCAGTTACCGCCTCGCGCTCAACTTGATAGTTAGCAAGTTCGGCTAATGCTTCGCGGCGAGTCTTGCTTGCCTCGAGACGTGCTTCGCTGGTTAGAACGCGGGCTTCAGCTTCAGCAGCCGCGACAATAGCGTCTGCTTGGGCTTTGGCTTCATCACGTGTGGTTTTATTCACCGATTTTGCTGCCGCTTCAAGAGTCTCTGCCTCGAGCCTTGCAGTGCCCGCTCGGCTAATTGCCAAGGCCAGCTGTGAGTTCGCGTCGTCAAGATATTTTTGAGTTGCAGCAACTGCCTCTTGGTGCTTCTGCAAGTATTCGGCCTCAGCTTCGTCGCGGCGGGCCGTTAGCTCTAGCTCTAAGTCAACTCGAGCTTGCTCGGCAACTAGCTCTTCGGCCATTTTCAAGTCAAGGTTGCGAGTGTTCTCGCGAAATGCCAAGAGTTTTCGTTCAGCCAAATCGCGCTCTACAGATGTTTTGAGTTTTTCAGTCTGTCGTTTAGTGGTTGCCCGAAGTTTAGCTACTTCGGTGGCAATAGATCCGCGAATCGCGCTGGCCTCGCGCGTTGCCTCATCAACTAAACGCACAGACTCTGATCTGGCTTCGGCAACTATTTGTTCGGCTTCAGTTCTGCTTGACGAAATAAGTCTGTCGGCTCGTTTTTGTGCTTCGGCAACCAGAGCATCATAAAACCCTTGGCCTTCACGTTTTAAGTCTTCGGTCTCTAGCTCGATATTGCTCAAGATTTGTTCGCGGCGCGTTTGCGCTTCGCTGATCAAGTGAATAGCTTGTTCTTCTGCAGTACCCAAGATTAGTGAAACCCGAGCACCCAGGCTTGCATAGCTAGGCTCGTTCGCTTCAGCAAGCTGCGATTGCATATCTTCGACGGTTTTGTTGGCTTGACGCAGCTCTGTTGCCAGTTGGCTGTTTAGAGCAGAAAGCTTCAAAAGTTCTTTTCGAAGGTCGAGAATGGCGTCGTCAACTGCGGCTTTGTCATAGCCCCTGATTACTACCGCAAAGTTGGTCTCATTGGCACTCAAAGGCGGCCTCCTAGGCACTTCGGTAGAATAGAACACTAACGAGCACAAGTTTACTCTGATTGGATTTTCGATGCGCTTTTTGACCGCGGGGCTGCTATTTGTAGCTTCGATTGTGCTGGTCATTTTTGGCATCGGCGAGCGCACGGTTTGGGCTGGGCCAAGTCAGCACACCGTTATGCTCAAGACTTCGCAAAACGTTCCTTACTATGTCATTCCAAACGCTGCCTTCGCCAATCACGCGAGCAACCCCACTGTCACAGTGCAGGGCAGTGGCAACATCTTTGCTGCTGCAGGTCGAGAATCAGACATTGAAGCTTGGCTAGCCAAAGAGGCAAGCGCCATTGTTACCTATGGCGGCCCCAAAGATGCAACGGTTGTAGAAGCGCGAGATGGCGTTCGAACCCGCCTGAACCCGGTCGGGTCTGACCTTTGGCGCACCGAGATAACCGGTGCCGGCGAAGTTCGAGTGGTTGATTTCGATCCTTCGAATGAGAATGCCATTTTGGTTTCGAGCGATGGCGTTAAAGCAGCGCCTGGCACTATAAAGATCGTTTGGAAAATCGCCGTTGATCAAACTCTTTCTAACTATCTGCTGATTGCTGGAGCCATTGCGCTGCTTTTGGCATTCATCACGAATTTCTATTCTTTAGTTCGCCTGAGAAAAGATCGCCGACCTCGCCGCAAGCTGCCTAAGGCACCACACGGCCCGAGATCACGGCCTAAGCGACAACAATCGTCGGCGCCACCGAGAGGTCGCCGTTCAGCTAAAAACTATGCATTGGCCGCACCGACAAGCTTCTTGGCTTTGGCTCT
>CAISOV010000038.1 GCA_903887175.1 uncultured Micrococcales bacterium | reverse complement strand
CCCCGAGGTCGGCGTTGATGTTAAGCAGGTTGCCGTCGAGGTCTGGTGCCACGGTAGAAATCACAGGGATGCGACCAGCTTCTAGAGCATCGAGCACAATGCGGGGGTTCACGCTGATGACTTCGCCTACCCACCCGATATCAATGGTTTCGCCGTTGTCGTCGGTGAGGTTAGTTTTGGCACCCTTGATCAGGTGACTGTCTTCGCCCGACATGATCTCGGTTTCAGCGCCGGCGGCTTCGATGAGGTCAGCAAGTTCGGCGCTGATGTCGTTGCGAAGCACGTCGCGAACCACGCCGATTGTGGCGTCGTCGGTAACCCTAAAGCCGCCCTTGAACTCACTGTCGATGCCAAGTTCAGCGAGTTTGGCACTGATTTGTGGGCCACCACCGTGAACCACGATTGGTTTGATGCCAACCCAGCGAAGGTAGGCCATGTCTTGAGCAAACGCGTGCTTGAGTTCTTCGTCAATCATGGCGTTGCCGCCAAACTTGACCACGACGATTTTGCCGTGATAGCTCTGCAACCAAGCAGCCGACTCAATTAGAGTTTCGGCCTTGATTTTGGCTAGGTTGAGTTCAGTCATTAGCTTGGGTACTCGCTGTTTTCAGTCACATAAGCGTGAGTTAGGTCGTTGGTATAAATCGTTGCGCTGTGACCGCCCGCGTTGAGCGAGACCTTCACACTCACGGCACGCGGTTTTAGGTCGATCAGCATGCGGTCTTGGTCAGGCTGGCCTTTGCGCGAAACCGAGATGCCGTTGATTTCAACGTCAACGTCATAAGGGTCAAACTCGGCTTTGGTGGTGCCGACGGCTGCAAGCACACGACCCCAGTTTGGGTCTTGGCCATAGATAGCTGCTTTAAAGAGATTGTTGCGCGCGATGGTGCGACCAACCTCAACGGCATCGGCTTCGCTGGCCGCGTTTGAAACCTCGATAGCGATGTCGTGGGCACTGCCCTCGGCATCAGCAAGCAGCTTCATGGCCAACTCGTGGCTGAGGTCGGCTAACAGGTCGGCAAACTCGTTAGCATCTGGAGAAACCTCGCTGGCTCCCGAAGCCATGATGACCACGGTGTCGTTGGTGCTCATGCAGCCGTCGCTGTCGAGACGGTCAAAAGTGGTGCGGGTTGCGCCTCGCAGCGCAGCGTCGAGGTCTTCTGAGCTTACAACTGCATCGGTGGTGATAACCACGAGCATGGTTGCAAGGCCCGGCGCCAACATTCCAGCGCCCTTAGCCATGCCACCGATTGTGTAGCCACTAGGGCTAACGCGTTCTGCAGTTTTTGAGACTGTGTCGGTAGTCATAATCGCCTCGGCAGCATTTAGACCACCCTGGTTGCTGAGCTGCGCAACCGCCATGTCAACGCCGCTCAACATGTTGTCGAGACGCAACTGCGTGCCAATCATTCCTGTCGAACAAACAAAAACGTCACCAGCTGAAACACCAAGCTTTTCGGCAACTCGCTCTGCGGTTGCGTGAGTCGCCTGAAAACCTTCGGGGCCGGTGTAGCAGTTGGCGCATCCGCTGTTCAAAATCACAGCTTCAACTTGGCCGTCGGCGATAACCTGGCGGCTCCAAATAACAGGGTTAGCCTGGCAGCGGTTAGTGGTGAAAACAGCCGCGGCGTTTTTGATTGGGCCCAGGTTCACGACCAGCGCAACGTCGCGAACATCAGCAGTTTTTACGCCAGCGTTCACGCCGGCAGCGGTGAAACCTTTAGCAGCGGTTACGCTCACGGGGCGACTCCGTTCAGGCCAAGGCCAGTTGGTTCGGCAATGCCGAGTGCAATGTTGAGGCTCTGAATAGCAGCGCCTGCGGTGCCTTTAACCAGATTGTCGATAGCGCAAACCACAACCACGCGGCCAGCGTGTTCGTCAATTGTCAGGCCAATCAGAGCGGTGTTCACACCGATGGTTGAACTGGTGCTCGGGTATTCACCCTCAGGCAAAAGATGCACAAAAGTTTCGCCGTCATAAGCATTAGCCCACGCTGCGCGCACCTGTTCGGCTGTGACGCCGCTGACAAGTTTGGCCGTGTTGACCGACAAAATGCCACGCGCCATTGGCACGAGCACGGGCGTGAAATTGACCTGAACTTGAGTGCCGGCGGCTTTGCTCAAGTTTTGTTCAATCTCAGGTGTGTGGCGGTGGGCTCCCCCGACACCATAAGCCGAAGCCCCGCCCATGATCTCGCTGGCCAGCAGGTTGGTTTTTAGTGCTCGACCTGCACCTGAGGTTCCGACAGAAAGCACGCTCACAATGTCGTTCGGCTCGATGACGCCCGCGGCAAGGCCAGGCGCAAGCGCCAAAGT
>CAISOV010000037.1 GCA_903887175.1 uncultured Micrococcales bacterium | reverse complement strand
CGATGCACACCAGTGGTCTGAAACTGGCATCGCAAACGCAGTCACCGCCTTGGCTGAGACTGATTCGGCCATCAAAGGCGGCAGTCGCGACTCGGTGTTCGCCCTCGAAACCCTGGTTCGCCTCATCAGCAAGCGCGGCTTGTATTAACGAACACAGGCTGAGATCGCATTTATGACAAAAAAAGACCCGATGCAAAAGCATCGGGTCTTTTAGTCTGACTTGAGTCAGAAAACTTGGTTTATAGGGCTGCAACCTGCTTGGCAATTGCCGACTTGCGGTTTGCTGCCTGGTTCTTGTGAATAACGCCCTTGCTTACTGCCATGTCTAGCTTCTTGCCAGCGTTAGCCAGTGCCAATGCGGCAGCGGCCTTGTCGCCGGTAGCCGAAGCGGTTTTGACGGCGCGAATGGCGGTCTTGAGCTCGCTCTTGACTGCCTTGTTGCGCTCTGCTGCCTTAAGGTTGGTGCCAATGCGCTTAATTTGCGACTTGATGTTTGCCATTTATTGACTTTCTTGGTTGGGCGCAAAAACGCCACTTTAAAAAGTTTGATTTGAATTCTCGACGCGAATACGCATCTGTTTCAAAGCTATAGCTTATCAGGTGTTGCTTTGGCCACGCAAGCACAGAGCTGTGCGAGAATAGCTGTGTCGTTATTCTTGCTGCCGTGTATAGCAGCGCAAACATCCAAGAGGTAGATTTTGTCGCCACGCGCCACGAGCCGTTTAGAGCCAGCCAAAACCAACCCTGAGTTTATTCGCAACTTTTGCATCATTGCCCACATCGACCATGGCAAATCAACATTGGCCGACCGCATGCTTCAGCTGACTGGTGTTGTAGATGACCGTTCAATGCGTGCTCAATACCTTGACCGCATGGATATCGAGCGAGAACGCGGCATCACTATTAAGTCGCAGGCCGTTCGAATGCCTTGGCAAGTTGACAACCAGGTCTATGCGCTGAACATGATTGACACACCAGGTCACGTTGACTTCACCTACGAGGTTTCTCGTTCGTTGGCAGCCTGCGAGGGTGCCGTGCTGCTAGTTGACGCCGCCCAGGGCATCGAAGCCCAGACATTGGCGAACCTTTATCTGGCGCTTGAAAATGACCTCGAGATTATTCCGGTCTTAAACAAGATCGATTTACCCGCTGCGCAACCCGAGAAATATGCCGAGGAACTTGCCAACCTAATCGGAGGCAACCCCGAAGATTGCTTGCGAGTCTCTGGCAAGACAGGCATTGGTGTTGATGCCCTGCTCGACAAAATCGTCGCACGCATTCCAAAGCCAGTTGGCGACCCAAACGCGCCTGCTAGAGCAATGATTTTCGACTCGGTTTATGACAGTTATCGCGGTGTTGTTACTTATGTGCGCATGATTGATGGTTCATTGGCACCGCGCGAAAAAATCCAAATGATGTCAACTCGAGCTGTTCACGAGCTGCTCGAAATTGGTGTTAGTTCGCCTGAACCAGAACCAACCAAGGGCCTCGGCGTTGGTGAAGTGGGTTATTTGATCACGGGCGTAAAAGACGTTAGGCAATCAAAAGTTGGCGACACTGTAACGACGCTCAACAAACCCGCGACCGAAGCACTGAAGGGCTACTCCGACCCTAAGCCAATGGTGTTCTCAGGTATCTACCCGATTGACGGCAGCGATTACCCAAACCTTCGCGAAGCCCTAGACAAATTGAAGCTGAGCGATGCGGCACTGGTTTATGAACCAGAAACTTCGGTTGCTCTTGGTTTTGGCTTTCGATGCGGCTTCTTGGGGCTATTGCATCTCGAAATCATTACCGAACGCTTAGAACGCGAGTTCGGGCTCGATCTGATTGCTACCGCGCCTTCGGTGGTTTATGAAGTTACCACTGAAAATGGCGAGCAAATCACTGTAACAAACCCAAGTGAATACCCAACCGGCAAAATCAAGAAAGTGCTTGAACCGATGGTGAAAGCGACTTTGTTGGCGCCAAAAGACTATGTGGGCACAATCATGGAGCTCTGCCAACAGCGCCGTGGCACCATGATCGACATGACTTATTTCGGCACCGATCGAGTGCAATTGCGTTATTCGTTACCACTGGCAGAAATTGTTTTCGACTTTTTTGATCAGCTAAAGAGCAAAACTGCGGGTTATGCCTCGCTCGATTACGAAGATGACGGCCATGCTGAAGGTGATTTGGTGAAAGTGGATCTGTTGCTTCAGGGCGAACAGGTAGACGCCTTTAGCGCGATTGTGCATAAAGATAAGGCCTACGCCTACGGCGTTATGATTACCGGCAAGTTGCGCGAACTTATTCCTCGCCAAAACTTCGAAGTACCAATTCAAGCCGCAATTGGTGCTCGCATCATCGCTCGCGAATCTATTCGGGCCCTTCGCAAAGACGTTCTCGCAAAGTGTTACGGAGGCGACATCAGTCGAAAGCGCAAGCTGCTTGAGAAGCAAAAAGAAGGAAAAAAGCGCATGAAGATGGTTGGTCGTGTTGAGGTGCCTCAAGAGGCGTTTATCGCTGCACTTTCAACTGGCGAAGAGAAAAAGGGCGAGAAGAAGGCCAAGTAATGGCTTCATTACCTATCTCTGACTCAAATTTCACGCTTGGTCAAGCGCCATTATTCGGTGACCCAGCTATCAGCGCCGACCGCACGTTCCACGCTTATGTGCACATTCCTTTTTGCCGAGTTCGCTGCGGTTACTGCGACTTCAACACCTATACAGCAACTGAACTTAGAGGTTCGAGCCAAGCGGGCTTGGCAAGCGTTTTGCAACGTGAAATAGCTTTTGCCAAGACAGAACTTGAAACGCAAGGCTTTGCGCCGCTTCGACCTGCCACTTCGGTTTTTTTTGGTGGTGGCACGCCAACACAATTGCCGGCAAGTGATTTGGCAACAATTCTTAGAGATTTGCGTACCACCTTTGGATTCGCGAGCGATGCCGAAATTACGACTGAGGCGAATCCTGACAATGTTGACATCGAATACCTCAGCGCCCTTCAAAAGGCTGGTTTCACAAGAGTTTCATTTGGCATGCAATCGGCCGTGGCCGAAGTTCTCGCCACCCTTGAACGTTCTCATCAACCGGCAAACGTTCCCGCCGCATTGGCTGCAGCCAAGAAAGTCGGCCTTCAAAATTCTGTCGATCTAATCTATGGCGCCCCGGGTGAAACCCTGCAGCAGTGGCGAACTTCGCTCGAAGCTGCAATCGAAATGCAGCCAGACCACATTTCGGCCTATTCGCTGATTGTTGAACCTGGCACCAAACTTGCCCGGCAAATAGCCAGAGGCGAGTTGCCTGAACCTGATGAAGATCTGCAAGCCGATAAATATGAACTCGCAGACGAGCTGCTTTCGGCAGCTGGTTATCAGTGGTATGAAGTGAGCAACTGGTCGCGTTCGGTCGAAACTCGCTCAGTGCACAACCTTGCCTATTGGCGCAGCCAAGACTGGTGGGGCTTTGGGCCCGGCGCCCACAGTCACATTGGCGAGACCCGATGGTGGAACGCTAAGCACCCGGCTACTTATCAAAAAGCACTGTCAGCAAGCGATCTAGATCAAACCCTTGTGAATTCGCCAGCTGTGGGTAGCGAAAGAATAGATTCCAAGACGCGCTGGATTGAGAAACTGCTGCTCGAAGCTCGAATTGCAGATGGGCTATCGATTGCTGATGTTAAGGTTGCGAATTCCGAAGCCAACCGCGTGATTTCGCAACTCATTGCTGACAAATTAATCGATGCTGCTTTAGCGCTTCGAGGGCGAATTGTTTTGACACTTCAGGGAAGATTACTCGCAGACTATGTTGTTCGCGAGCTGCTCGGGTAATATTGGCACTCAGGTGCTAAGAGTGCTAACTATTCATTGGCTTGCGTGTTGATTTGAGGTGCGATTATGAACAACCAGAACAATGGTGAAATTCCAAGTCGCAGTCTTGAAGTGCTTCGCGCAATCGTGAACGACTATATCGAAACCAGCGAACCCGTCGGCTCAAAAACTCTAGTTGAGCGGCATGGCTTCGAGGTCTCAGCGGCCACTATTCGTAATGAGATGGCTTTTCTTGAAGATGAGAAGCTCATTGTGGCGCCGCACACCTCTAGCGGTCGCGTTCCTACCGACAAGGGCTATCGACTTTTTGTAGACAGGCTGAACGATGTCAAACGCCTAAGTTCGGCTGAACGACTCGCAATTGAAACTTTTATGGGCGAAAGCGCTGATCTAGATGAAGTTCTTTCGGGCGCTGTGCAAACTCTGGCCCAACTAACCAACCAGGTTGCAATGGTGCAATACCCGAGTTTGGGTCGTGCCAAAATAAAGGCGATTGAGCTGGTTTCGATTAACGAAACACGCACGTTGGTTGTGTTGGTGAGCGACAACGACCGCGTTCAACAGCATATGGTCAATGCTCACCAGGTTCTTAGCATCGATGATGTTGCTGATTTGAGAGCACGTTTCAACACCGCACTCGTTCAGCAACCTTTTTCGCAGGCAGCAACAAAGCTCAAGTCATTTGCTGCTAGTTCACCAACTCACCTGCGAGGCGCTGCTGCGGCAGTTGCTGAAGCAGTGCAGTTGATGGTCGACGCCAACCGTCAAGAGAAAATCTTGTTGGCCGGCACAGCAAACCTCGCAAGACACGGGCAGGCGCCTGTTGCAAATCTTGGCGAGTTGCTCGACGCTTTAGAGCAACAGGTTGTCATGATGCGGCTGATTGCTGAAATGAAAACCGACCAAGGCGGGTTGGGCTTGTTGATTGGCAAAGAGAACGATCTTGAGTTACTAAGTCAAACCAGCGTGCTGGTATCAAGCTATGAAAAACCCGGCAGTGAAGTTGCAAAACTTGGCGTTCTGGGGCCAACTCGCATGGATTACGCTCACCACATTTCGGCCGTTCGTGCGGTTGCAAGTTATTTGACAAAAACTCTAGGTGCCTAGGCATCTATCTGTTGACAAACGTTAGGAGCCACATTGGCTGACCACTATGAAGTCTTGGGTGTAGCGAAAGATGCTACAGAAGATCAGATCAAAAAGGCCTATCGCAAACTTGCTCGAGAACTTCACCCTGACGTCAATTCGGCTCCAGAAGCCCAAGAGCGCTTCAAACTCGTGACACACGCCTATGAAGTTCTAAGCGATTCAGATTCGCGACGCAACTATGACAATGGGGGCGGCCAAGGCGGTTTTGGTGGGGGCGGTGGCTTTAACGGTTTCGGCGATATTTTTGACACTTTTTTTGGCTCTGGTTCACAACGTGGCCCACGTTCTCGTGTCGAGCGCGGCGAGGACGCTCTATTGCGCGTTTCACTAACTCTTGAAGAAGTTACATTCGGTGTAAACAAGAGCGAAGAAATTGACACCGCGGTGCTTTGTGAAACTTGCAGTGGTTCATGCGCACAACCCGGAACCGGTTTTGACACCTGTGACATTTGCCGCGGTAGTGGAACGATTCAACGACAGGTTCGAACTCTTATGGGTAACATGGTGACCAATTCGCCATGTGGCAGCTGCCGCGGCTATGGCCAGACGATTCCGCACCCATGTGTTAGTTGCCGAGGGCAGGGTCGAGTTCGTGCGCGTCGCACAATCGAGTTTGCAGTGCCTGCCGGAGTTGAAGATGGTTTGCGAATGCAGCTCAGAGGTCAGGGCGAAGTGGGCCAAGCGGGTGGCCCAAACGGTGACTTGCACATTGATTTCACAGTTAAGCCGCATGAGATTTTTGGGCGCTCGGGTGATGATCTAACGTGCGTTCTCGAAGTGCCTTTGCATGATGCCGTCTTGGGCGCTCATGCCAAACTGCAGACTTTTGACGGGGAGCTAGACGTTGCCATCGAGCCTGGTGTTCAAACCGGTGAGGTAATAACAGTGCGCCACAAGGGTGTCAACCACCTTCGTGGAAGTGGCCGGGGCGACCTCAAGATTACGGTTGCCGTTCAGACGCCGACCAAGCTCGACAAAGACCAAAAAGATCTGTTTAAAAAGTTAGCTGTTTTGCGCCAATCTGAAGGCATCAAGCTGGCAAAGCACACCACCGGCTTTTTCGGTCGAAATAAGCGTTCTTAGTTAGGTCTCTTTATGGTTGAACCGTTGTTTCGCTTGGCAAATTCGCCCGAACCAGTGGCTTACGAAGTAGGCAACATCGTGAAAATCGATGCGGCCGACGCCAAGCACGCCGTTTCTGTGCGGCGAATGCGAGTTGGCGAAGCTGTGCAATTAAGCGATGGGCAGGGTTTGCGTTTGCGGGGTGTGGTGGCAACCATAGATGGTCAAGCCATGTCTATGTCAATCAATGAAGTTATTCGCGAAATACCTGCGAATCTTCATATAACTTTGGTTCAAGCTCTGGCCAAAGGTGATCGCGATGAGCTCGCCATTCAAGCCGCTACAGAACTAGGCGCGATGGCAGTTATTCCTTGGCAGTCTGAGCGATCTATTTCAGTTTGGAATGACGCCAAGATTGCAAAAGGTGTCACTCGTTGGCAAACCATAGTTTCAGAAGCCGCTAAGCAGTCTCTGCGCGCCTTCGAGCCGGTTGTGAGCCAGCCATTGGCCAGCAAGCAGCTGACCGAACACATCGAAGATGGCTCATTAGGCATGGTTTTAGTGCTTGACCCTAGCGCTGACTCTTCGTTGACAGACCTTTTGAGCAAAATGAATGGTTCAGCAGCGGTGTCAAACGCATTTGGGTTGCAACGTGAACTGAGTCTGATAGTTGGCCCAGAGGGCGGCATCAGCGAAAGTGAACTTGAATCTTTCGAGGCGGCCGGCGCGCATCGTGTGCATCTGGGAATCGAGATTCTGCGAACTTCAACAGCGGGGGTAGCCGCGATAGCTGTTATTCAGGCTTTGTCGGGTTCTTGGGCCTAAAGGTTTAAACTGAACACATGAGTGACTGTGTCTTTTGCAATATCGTTTCGGGGGAGTACGGCACCGAATTGCTTGGCGATACCGAACACAGCATCGCCTTTCGCGACATTAACCCTGAGATGCCAGTGCATCTATTGGTTGTTCCCAAAAAGCACTATCGCGACATCACAGAGTTGGCCGAGAATGATTCAGCTGCGATGCTTGACTTGATAAAGCTCGGGTCGCTACTCGCTCAAGAGCACACCAGCGATGGTTCTTATAAGTTTCTTTTCAACTCAGGTGCAAGCGCCGGCCAGACGGTATTCCACGCCGGCGTGGTCGCTGGACAGGGCGATGCGCATGAGAGAGCTCCAATCGGCCGCAGTGTAGGAGGCGG
>CAISOV010000036.1 GCA_903887175.1 uncultured Micrococcales bacterium | reverse complement strand
TTGTGCTTGAAACCCCTGTGCTTCACAACTATTTTTTGAGCGAACTCACGGGCCAAGATGTTTATCTCAAATGCGAGAACCTTCAGCGCACAGGGGCCTACAAGGTTCGTGGTGCCTACTATCGCATGAGCAAGCTCAGTGCCGCCGAACGCGCCAAAGGTGTGATCGCGGCTTCGGCGGGCAATCACGCCCAAGGCGTTGCTCTGGCTGCCAATAAACTCGGCATCAAGGCCACCATTTTTATGCCCACCGGGGCGTCACTGCCTAAGGTTCAAGCTACTCGTGGCTATGGTGCCGATGTTGTGCTAACCGGCGCCAACTTTGCCGAGGCCTATAAGGCTTCACAAGAGTTTGCCAAAGAAACCGGTGCGGTTTTTATTCCACCCTTTGACAACCTTGATGTGATCATTGGTCAAGGCACTGTTGGCCTCGAGATCATGGAACAAGTTGACGACGTCGAAGTAATCGTCGTTGCCATCGGTGGCGGCGGTTTAGCCGCAGGCGTTGCCGTGGCTGCCAAGTTGCGCGCCGCTCAACAGGGTCGCAAAATCAAAGTCATTGGTGTTCAAAGCGAGCACGCAGCCGCCTACCCGCCGTCGCTAAAAGCGGGCGAGCTGGTCGAGATTCACACCACGCCAACCATTGCTGACGGCATTGCGGTTTCAAAGCCAGGGCGAATTCCTTTTCAGCTAATCAAGAAACACCTCGACGACGTGGTTACAGTTAGCGAAAACGAAATCGCAAAGGCAATCTTGATGCTGCTTGAGCGCTCAAAACAGGTTGTTGAGCCGGCTGGCGCCGTGAGCGTTGCAGCGATTCTTGCTAAAAAAATCAAGCCAAAAGGCCGCACTGTTGCTGTGCTTTCGGGTGGCAATATGGACCCACTCTTGATGCTTCGCGTGGTGCGCCACGGTTTGGCTGCGAGCGAGCGATTCACTGATATTTCAATCATGCTGCCAGACCGCCCAGGTCAGTTGGCTAGAACCGCTGAGGTGATTGCAGGTGCCAACGCGAACGTCGTTGAGGTGCTTCACACTCGCTCGGGTGATGGTTTGCAGATCAGCGAAGTTGAGCTAAAAGTTAGCGTCGAAACCTCGGGCCACGAGCACCGCATGCAGGTCGTAAAAGCGCTTAAAGAAGCTGGGCTCAAACCACAGCTTGCTGTTGCGCGCGACCAATAAAAGCTAAAAGCCGCGAACCTCAAGAATCTCAACCGAGATTTCTTTGCCGTTAGGTGCCCAATAGCTCACGGTTTCACCAATCTTGCGACCCAAAATGGCCTGCCCGATAGGTGAAGTCGGGCTATAAACAGTAATGTCTGAGCCGTCGGCGATCTCAGCGTTGCCGAGCAAAAACTCTGTCTCGTTGCCGCGCAAATTCACCTTAACCACACAACCCTGCTCAACCACTCCGCTTTCACCGGCGCTTTCGCCAACCACGGCACTATTCAGAATATTCTTCAAGCGAAAAATGCGGGCCTCAATCTTGCCCTGTTCCTCTTTAGCAGCGTGGTATCCGCCGTTTTCTTTCAGGTCGCCCTCTTCGCGCGCCTCTTGAATGCGCTTGGCGATCTCGCCGCGCTTTTCACTCATCAAAACGTCAAGTTCACCCGACAAACGGTCATAGGCATCTTGAGTCAACCATGTGGTTTCTTCGGCCACGACAATCACTCCTGCAGACAAATCTCTAATATGCAAAAACACCGCCCGATGGCGGCATTTGGTGCCACAAGCTGTGGCTAGAGTTCTATTTTAGGCACAGGCTGGGCTGTGTGGCAATGAGTTTAGAGCAACCGGCAGCCAGTAACACTGGCCGAGACGCCAGGGGCAATGCTAAAAACTTTTGCGCTAAAAGATGTCACTGATGCTGACAAATCAATTTCGCGGTAACCGACCACCGAAAAATCGAGCGCCTGCATCCCTTACCCCACCCTGAC
>CAISOV010000035.1 GCA_903887175.1 uncultured Micrococcales bacterium | reverse complement strand
CTTTGACTCCGGTGGCAAAAATCAGCGAAGTCACCCTCGCTGTTTTAGCCGAGTTCGAGGCGCTTCACTATGCAAAGCCTGACATTTTTGTAGTTTCTGCTGCGCCAGGCGCAAGTCGCGAGGAATAACTCCCGTTGGCAGTTGGGCTTTTGGCTTCGTTTGCCCTCTAGCTAACCGTTATGCCGGCTTTGGTCATCGTGGCGCAAGCCGCAACAGAAGACTCGTCGGCCACACCAGCGCAAAGCTCAGCCCGAACCGTGACCTTGAAGCCTGCTCGGTTGGCATCTAGCGCCGAGGCCAGAACGCAATAGTCAGTTGCAATGCCGCCAATTTCGACCTCATTAATGTCGAGTCGAGCCAGCAACTCGGTCAAAGTCTCACCCTCAGGCGTGGTGCCTTCAAAAATTGAATAGGCAGGTTTGCCTTGGCCTTTTTGAATGTGAAAATCAATCAGCGAAACGTCAAGCTTTTTGTGATATTCGCCACCAGAGCTGCCCGCCACACAGTGCACCGGCCATGAGTTGACAAAATCAGGATCAACGCCGGCGTGCGCAAAGTGGCCACCGTTGTCGTTATGGGCATCATGCCAATCGCGTGAGGCAATCACATAATCAAACGAAGAATCTGAACCATTCTTGTCGGCTCGCATGCCTAAGAATTTGCTTATATCTGAAGCAGCTTTAGCCCCACCGACACAAGCCAGCGAGCCACCCTCGCAAAAGTCATTTTGAACATCGATGATAAAAAAAGCTTTAGCCATGGTTCACCTAGTTTTGCGGTTCTAGTTTTGCGAAAGATTGAGGCCACAGCGATAAAAGCCGGTAACCAGATTATCGATGGCTAATTTGGCGCTGTTATCAACAGTGCTGCCCAATGCATAAACCGCAAACGTCAAGGTCGAACCATCTTTAGGCCTGATGTAGCCGGCCAAAGTGTATCCGTGGTTGATCCAACCAGTTTTTGCAAAAACATTGCCATCGGCAACGGCGTTGTCGCCAGTGAACCTGGTAGCCAACGAACCGGTCTGCCCAGCCACCGGCAAAGCCAACGAAATGTAATTAAAGTTGTTGCCACCGGCCAAGATGAGTTTCATAAGGTCAGTGAAAAACTTTGGGGTAACTTGATTGCGATTGCTCTCGCCAGAGCCATCAATCAAAACCATGCCCGAGGTGTCAAGGCCTAAACCAGTCAGAACTGTTTGAAAAGTCTGGTCAATTGAAGCAAATGAGCCGTCGCCGCCTGAAGCAAGCGAAACCAAGCGAGCCAAATATTCGGCTTCGGTGTTGTCAGAAACCTGCAGCATGTGGGTAATCCAAACGCTTATCGGTTGCGATGAAACGCTAGCAATAACGGTTGTCTCAGCCGGCCGAACACCCTCAACAAGCGAGGCGTGCTTGGCGACTCGACCAATTGCGCCCTTCAAATAGACTCCAGCGTTCATAACTGGCGACGTTGAACGCGGTGAAGTTTCGGCAGCCGGGCTTGACCGGTCGCCGTCGACCTGCAGCGCCGTGACCTGCGACACATAGCCCTGGGTCAACTCGGTCGAAGGCCACGAAGTTTCATAGTTAGGGCCAGCAAAGAGCGAAGAATCTAGAGTGATGCTGCTGAACGAGGTGACACCTTTGGCGGCGGCCCAAGAGTTAATCAGGCCAGCCAGGTCTGCTAGCTTAGGTGCGTTTTGATAAACGGATTGCTTGCCAATCGATGTTCTGCTGAGCGTTGGGTCGCCGGCGCCAACAAAATAAAGATGTGAACTATCGGCTGGGTCTGCATAAACCTTGGTGCTAACTCGATAATTTGGCCCAAGAACTTTAAGAGCAACAGCAGCCGTAATCAGCTTCATTGTTGAAGCGGTTGAGCTGCCGGTTTCGCCGCCAACATCAAACAGGGTTTTGCCAGTAGCGTTATCAACCACGATTGCCTGCAGATTGCCGAGGCGAGGGTCAGCCGCAAGTTTTTTTACCGAACAAACTGCCGCTGTTGCCGTTGGAGTAGCGCTGCCGGTCGCAGTTGCGCTCTGAGTTGGGCTAGGCGATTGTGAGGCGGTGTTAACCGGCTTAGCGCTCTGAGTGCCAACAGCCATGATGATCAAACTGACTGCAACAGCGCCCGCAAGCCCGCCAATGATGACCTCTTTGATATAGGCAAACCTAGTGTTGTTTTCTGACATTAGACTCCTGAAAAAGTTCAAACCCTCTAGCTTTTAACTTTAGCGGGCGTGGCTAAACTAGAGGCATGAAAAGAACTCTTAGCTTCGCAATTACGCTTCTAGCAGTGGCCTTTGGCAGCGTAATCGCAACGCCATCAGCGGCCCTCGCTCACGATGAAATTATCGGCACTTCACCGGCAGCCGATGCTAGCGTAGCCCCTGCAGCTCAGCTCATGGTTTCAGTAACTTTCAACGAACCTGCCATGAAAATGGGAAACAACGAAGGCATCGAAATTCAAGTCACGGCCCCCGATGGCTCGAAAAATGTTTTGCCTTGCCTAACAGTTGACGGCCCAAAGATCTGGGCAGTGGCCAACGCTGCGGCTGAAGGAACCTACGTGGTTGATTGGCGCTCAGTCAGCAACGATGGCCACGCCAACTCAGGCACCTTCAACTTCTCAGTTGCCGCTGGCGCCCCAGCCGGCGAGAGCTCCCCGTCGCTAGCAGACTGCATGGCTGCAGGCGATTCTGCAAAGTCAGCGGCTGACCCTTCGGCCAGTGCATCTGGCGCAGCAAGCAGCAATTCGAGCGGCAGCAAACTTGACCCGATTTTCGGCCTAGGCATAGGAATCGGCCTTTTGGTAGTTTTGAGCCTTCTTGGGGCCATCGCTGCAGAAGTGCAAAAACGTCGTCGTGCCAGCAAAGAGGCAACCAAAAAGCTAAAAGCTGAAATCGAAGCTAACCCAGATATGTTGCGTGGCCTCTAAAACAAGGCAAACCTAAGTTGCCAGCTCTTGCAATGATGACAGAATCAAGTTAGAGAGCAAGGGCAGCCATGAAACGCATCAACGCCGAACAACTTCAACTGGTTTTTGAAAGCCTGGGCGACAACCCGCGAGTTGTAGCATCTGGCAACTTTGCAACCCCAAACACCCTGCTCGGCCTTTTTGATTCAGTGGTGCCTAAATATCGCTTGCATATGCTGAACGCGCAGCCGGGAATTCCAGACCGCGAAGGCGTGACCTACGAGTCAGCATTTGTTGGCGCAGGAATGCGCAGGCACCCGCGATTAAATTACATTCCGAGTCGGCTTAGCCTTGTGCCTGTGCTGTTTCGTGACCACTACGTGCCCGACATCGTTCTTTTGCACACCTCAAGTCAGCGCCACGACACAGTTTCACTGGGCACTGAGGTCAACATTTTGCCTGCGGCCATCGAAGCTGCGCGCGCGCGTGGCGCCCTCGTGATTGCTCAAGCTAACCCGCACATGCCATACACCTACGGCGATGCTCAGATTTATGAGAACGAGATCGACTACATCATCGACGTTGATGAGCAGCTTGCCGAAAAACCAGTGCAATCTCCCAACGATATTTCACGTGAGGTCGGCCGCCTTATTTCAGCCAAAGTCAGCGATGGCTCGACGCTGCAGCTTGGCATTGGCGAAATTCCCGACGCCGTAATAGAGCAACTGCACTCCCGACGCGATCTGCGAATCTTTACCGAAATGTTCAGCGACGGAGTGCTAGGTTTGCTCCGAGCTGGCGCTCTAAACCCTGACATTGCAATCACTGCGAGTTTCATTTTTGGCTCTCGCGAGCTATATGACTGGCTGCATCTAAACCGCGGCGTGCGCATGCTTCGCACCGAAAAAACTAATGACCCCGGCCAAATCGCGCGTCAAGCCAAAATGACCTCGATTAACGCGGCCCTGCAGGTTGACCTATTCGACCAGGCAAACGCTTCACGAGTTCGCGGTGAAATTTATAGCGGATGGGGCGGCTCAACCGACTTTATCGTCGGCGCACTGCACGCTCGTGGGGGTCAATCGTTTATGGCCTTGCCGTCGTGGCATGCCAAAGCGGGCGTCTCAACCATCGTGCCCCGCATCACCGACCCAGTCACAAGCTTTCAGCACAGCTATGTCGTGACCGAGCAGGGAGTCGCCGATTGCTTCGGCCACTCACAGGCCCAGCAAGCCCAGAACATCATCAGCCAGGCGGCTCATCCGTCGGTTCGTGACGAGCTCACCGCGGCGGCTCACGAGATGGGTTTGTTTTAGCTTGCGCAAGATTTGCGCAGAGAATTCAACTAAACGGAGCCGCCTAGCAGAATCGAACTGCTGACCTGCTCTTTACGAGGGAGCTGCTCTACCAACTGAGCTAAGGCGGCGGGTTGCGTGGGTCTGGGCCCGAGCAACGAATAAAAGTTTAGCCGATTGGCCAGACGCCAGCGCGTTGCAGTCGGGCGAGCGCTGCCTCAACAATTGGCGACCGGTTGCCGATTAGCGCTCTGATACCTCGCAGGCCTGAGCTGACAAGCGGAACGACGAACCACTTTGGCAGCAGCGCTCGCACACCGAGCATGCGGCGAATGTTCAGCGGCAAGGTTTGCACGGCGCCTTGAAACAAGAACCAATAGGCAATGCGCGTTGCTGGCTTAAGCGGTGGGCGTCGAATAAAGCTCACGACCTCTCGCGTCTGCTCGGTCGAGGTTAAGATTCCATCGGCAATAAGCTGCTGAATCTCGGCGTGCATTGCCTCGGCTTTGGTTGGCAGCGTCGCCGGGTCGAGCCCGAGCAGTTCAACAGAACGGGCCCACTGGGCAACGTAGTTGTCGGCGCCACCAGGAATCGGCTCGCGAGAGAACATTTCGTGGCTGGTCAAGAATGCATCGCAAAAAGCTATGTGAACCCAACGCAATAAATCTGTTTGTCGGGCGCTGTATTGCTCGCGCTGACCGGCACCGGTGGTGTATTCACCATTCACGCGATCATGCAGACGGTTTACGCGACCTGCCTCGGCAGCGATTGCCTGCGTTGAACCATATGTGGTGATGGTGAGCCAGCGAATAGTGCCAGCGAGGCGCCCAAGCGCATCGACTTTATACCTTGAATGTTGAGCAACGCCGGCGAGCGAGCCGGGGTGAAGAGCCTGAAGCAAAAGCGCTCGGATTCCCCCGACGAGAGTGGCCATGTCGTTGTGCACCAACCATGGGGCGTCATTGGGCAAAAAGAGGCCTGCTGTGTCACCCTCGGCAACGGCGTCGAGCCAAGGCGGGTTGCCAGTTGGTGAACCTGAAAGCAGTTTTACAAATTTGACCGCCATTTTTTGTTGAAAAGTGGTGGTTTGTGGCTGCTTCATATCTAACCTTTAAGTGTCTGCCTTAGAGTTTGGCAGCTTCGTTTTTTACTACCCAGAAAGTAGCAACCATGACTAACGCCGAACTAATCCAACAGTGGAACAAATTGCGCGACCAATTGATAATTGCTCAACTTGCGCCAAGCGCTTTGCTGATCACAAGCGTTGCGCTGTTGCAGTTTGGTTTGGCTGATGCCCACCTATGGGTGAAGCTGGCTTTTGCCGGCATCTTGCTGGCCTCAGGCATCTTGGGTGCACTGGCCGAGTATGCAGCTGCTACCGAAGCCATGGCTGTTGCCTCTGACCTGGCCGCCGTCGGCGCCACCAGTCGTCAGGCTAAGCAAATCATTTCATTTAGCCCGTGGTTGAACGTGGCGCGTTTTGTGACCCCAGCTATTTTTGTTGCGATTTTTGTTGCGATTTTGATCGCAGTGTTTTTGCCTAAAAGCTAACTAACACTGCGGGTCGCGGGTCGGCACAATCGAATCAATGAAATAGCTGTCAACAGCGGTCGAAACGCACTGGTTGCTGTGCCCATAAGCGGTGTGACCGTCACCGTTCCAAGTAACCAGCTGAGCGTTTGCAAGCACTTTGTTAGCGACGTGAACAGCCTGAGAGTAAGGCGTGGCAGGGTCACCAGTGGTGCCAATTACTAAAATCTTTGAGGAGCCGCTCGCCGCATAGCTGGCCGGCGGCGTTACTACCCGATAAGGCCAAACCGAGCACTGAATGGCACCGAACTGCCAGTAGCGACCCAGTGTTGGGCTCACTTTTAGAAGACGTTTATTCTGAGCAACCATGTCGGCCATGACACTTGAAGGGCGACCATCTAAGCAGTTGATGGCCGCATTTGCTTCAAGCGTGTTCGAACTATATGTTCCTGAAGCATCTCGATCGTTATAGAAGTCGGCCAGTGCTAAGAAGATCGATCCGTCTGAAGAGTTCAATGTTTGGTTAAAAGCCGAACGCAGATACTGCCAATAATCTTTCGAATACAGAGCCATCATCATGCCAGTTTCGGCACCCCACAGGGTTAGCGGCCGAGCGGCATTTGAGGTTCTAACGCTGTGAGTTTCAAAATATTTCAGCATGTCTTTTACAGTTTGCAAAGCCGTTTTGAGGTTGCCGCTGAACGGGCATGAAACTTGTTTTGCGTGTTTTAGACAGTCGGTCAAAAAGGCCTTTAACTCAAAATCAAAACCCTTTAGCTGCCCCACACTTTGCTGTTCGCTGCTCAGCGTTGGGTCGACAACACCATCGAGCACAACGTGCCCGACTTTATTTGCAAAGAGCGTTGCATAGGTTATGCCCAAAAATGTGCCATAGCTATAGCCAAGGTAGTTCAACTTGGTGTCACCAAAAACGGCACGCAAAATATCAATGTCACGAGCAGCCGACACAGTGTCAACGTGGGGCAAGATTTTTGTGCTGTTCTTTTTGCACGCAGCAGCAAACTTTTTAGCTTGAGCAACACTGCTGGCAAGGTCAGCTTTTGATCCGAGTGGCGCTGTCAGAGGCCCATAAAGCATCTTGTCGGTTTCTTTTGCGCTCAAACACTTAACAGGTGAGCTGCCCATGACTCCGCGCGGGTCAAAGCCTACGACGTTGTATTTTGCTCGCAGGTTTGCGGTGCCGAGCTGGTCATAACCATCTTTAACCCACTGCACACCTGAAGAACCAGGCCCGCCCGGGTTGAAAAAGATTGTTCCCTTTGGCGAACCGCCGGTTGCTTCGGCAAAAATGACTGCGATGGTGATTTCTGCACCAGTGGGATTCGAATAATCTAACGGCACGGCTACGTTGCCACATTTGAAAGTGCCATGACAATCAGCCAACAAAAGCGGCTGTGAATAGTAGCTTTGCAACTCAGGGCTCGGCGCGGTTTCGGCTATTGGAGTCGGCACCCCGGTTGGTAGTGTGCCGCCAAAGAAGCCGTTCACTGCCGTGCAAGAGGTGAGCAAAAGAGTTGCAACCATGGTTGCTGAAATCAGCACAAAGTTGCGTTTTAGGTTTGAGGTGTTCAACGTCTATTCTTTCTTCGAAGTTGTACTGCCAGTGCCTCAAGGGCAACTAGGTCTTTTACGTTCGATAAAACTCTGGTGCGCGCGGTCTCGATTGCTTCAAGACGCTTAATGGTTTCGGCTGCGGTTATCTCTGAGGCTAGCTCGGCGACCTGAACTTTGAGGTCATCATTGACTAAATCGCTTTGGGTTTGCAATTGCACGGTGAGCACATCGCGATATAGCGCTAATAGGTCAACCAAAATGCGGTCGATGCCGTCACGAATGCTGCGGGTTGAACGACGTTTTTGGTCTTCATCGAGGTTTTTAAACTCAACTCGATAGGCATTGGGAATCGACTCTGTTTCACCCAGGCCCACTTGGCGACGCAACTCGAGTTTTTCGACTTGGTCACGTTCGGCCGTGATTGCATCGGCATCTTTTTTAGCTAAATCAAGCCACCGCTCGGCGGTGAACATGGCCGAGCTAACACTTGTGATGTTCAGCGCAGCTATAAGTGTGTCGCGCCGGCGACCACGAGCCTCGACCGAGGTCGCGAGTCGTCGCGCCATGCCAACGTGACTTTGGGCCTCGGCAGCGGCTTCACGTGCGAGCTTCAACTCGACTCCGTCGCGCAGCACTAATAGCTGAGCGACATCTTCGACGCTGGGCACCTTGAGCGCAACGCGGCGAACGCGCGAACGAATGGTGGGCAGCAGGTCAGCTTCGCTTGGCGCACAAAGCAGCCAGATTGTGCCGGCTGGTGGCTCTTCTAGAGCTTTGAGCAAAACGTTTGACGAACGTTCAGCCATGCGGTCGGCGTCTTCGATAATCAAGATTCGATAATCGCCCATGCTTGCGCCAAAATGCGAGCCAGCAACTAGGTCGCGTACCTCATCGATGCCAATAATCACTTTTTCGGTGGTCAACATTTTTACATCAGGATGCTGTTGCTCAAGCACGCGACTGCAGATGCCGCAGGTGCCGCAACCCTGGTCTGGGCAAAGCAGAGCCGCCGCAAACGCCAAAGCCAAATTTGACCGCCCAGAACCTGGTGGCCCGGTGAATAGCCAAGCGTGGTGCACTCCATCGGCTCGATTGGCAACCGCTTTTTGAACTTGGTGAACGGCTTCGGTCTGACCAAGCAGTGTGGCATAAATCGCTGGCACAGCGCCCAGAGAGTTGCTGTGCGGCAGGGTCGTGGTTTCGCTCATGCTAACTCAGCAGAGCTTTCACTCTGGAACGAATCTGCGCTTGCATTTCATCGATGCTTTGCGAAGCATCGACTACTAAGAAACGCTCAGGTTCAGCGGCTGCCAGCTTCAAATAAGACTCTCGCACCGACTCAAAAAACTCGACTTTTTCGCTTTCAAGTCGATCGGGTTCGGTGCCAGTTTGGTTGCGTCGACTAAATGCAGCACTGGCTTCGAGGTCAAGCAAAATTGTGAGGTTAGGCAATAGCCCCTCAACAGCCCAAATTGAAATATTGCGCACCTCGGCTTGGTCGAGCTCACGACCCGCGCCCTGATAAGCCACTGACGAGTCAAGGTAACGGTCGCCGATTACAACCTGACCGGCAGCGATTGCGGGTCGAATTTTGGTCGCAACGTGGTGGGCGCGATCGGCTGCATAAAGCAGCGCTTCGGCCCGCGGCGCCACCTCACCTTTGCGGTGCAACAACAGGTGTCGAATTTCTTGGCCTAGCTCGGTGCCGCCCGGTTCAATGGTTCGAACCACGCTTTGGTTTTGTTCAACTAAAAAAGTTTCGAGCAGGTCAGCTTGAGTTGATTTGCCAACGCCGTCGATTCCTTCGAAGGTGATGAATAAACCGGCCAAAACAAATCTACTTTCGGGTTGAACCGCGTTTGACGGTGCGAGCTGGCGCAACTTTTTTAGCTGCAGACCGGCCGGTTTTGCCTGCCTTTGGTGCTGGCTCCCCCGGCTCTAATCCAAGTTTCTCACGGCGAATCGCCAATAGCTCGAAGGCACGGTCAGGTGACAGCTCATCTAAAGGTTCTTCTTTAGGAACGGTTGCGTTGATTACACCGTCGGTCACATAGTTGCCGAACTGGCCAGTCTTGGCAACTACCGGCAATTTGCTTGCCGGGTCTTCGCCAAATTCGCGAAGTGGAGTAGCCGCAGTTTGACGACCGCGAGCTTTAGGCTGAGCGAGCAGGGCCAGGGCTGCTTCTAAACTGATTTCGAAAATTTGCTCTTCGCTGGTGAGACTTCGGGAGTCTTTGCCGCGGGTGATGTAAGGCCCAAACTTGCCATTTTGAGCGGTAATGGCAACGCTCGTTTCAGGGTCAATGCCAACGGTTCGAGGCAGCGAAAGCAGCTTCAAAGCCTCTTCGAAGCTAATGGTGGCTGCGCTCATGGTTGCAAACAGCGAACCTGTTTTCGGCTTCGCCGCATCAGGGTCATTCAAAAGCACATAGCTGCCATAGCGACCGTCTTTCAACAAAATCGGGTGCCCGGTTTCTGGGTCGATGCCGAGCTCGCGGTCAGTAACGACGGGGGCATCGATAAGTTCTTGAGCTTTGGCGGGTGTCAGTTCATCAGGCGCAAGACCTTCAGGAATGTTGACGATGCGACGACCGTTCTCGTCGAAACCTTCAGAGCTTGGGTCACCCTGCACTTCAAGGTAGGCACCGTATTTGCCGGTTCGAAGGTCAACGCCATCGGCGATGTTGATGGTGTTGATTGCACGAGGGTCGCCATCGGCAACGTGTTCTGCAATGAAATGCAGACCAGGGTCTTTGGCGGTGTCAGTGCCAAAGAAGAAATCTTTAAGCCACTGGGTGCTGTCGAGCTCACCGTCGGCGATGCGGTCTAGGTCTTCTTCCATCTGGGCTGTGAAGGCATATTCGACTAAATAACCGAAGTTCTCTTCGAGGTACCTAATCAAGCTGAATGCGATCCAGTCGGGCACAAGCGCCTGACCGCGGCGGGTGACATAACCTTTGCCAACAATATTCGAGATGATGGCAGCATAGGTCGACGGGCGACCGATGCCGTCTTCTTCTAGAGCTTTTACCAGGCTGGCTTCGGTGTAGCGCGGTGGCGGTGAGGTCTGGTGGCTGGTTGCGTTGACCTCAACAAGGTTAAGAAGTTGACCGACCTCAAGATTTGGCAGCTTGGCCTCAGCGGCTTCGTCGTTGTCATTTCTGGCTTCGTCAACACTCTCTTCATATGCGGCTAGGAATCCGCGAAAAGTAACCACTGTGCCGCTTGCGGTGAACTCTGCAGACTTGCCCGCACTGGCACCAATCAAAGGTTCGGCGACAATTTTGGCAGTGGTGGTCGAAACGCGGGCATCTTGCATTTGCGAGGCTACAGTGCGTTTCCAGATCAGGTCATAAAGCTCAAGAGCGCGACCATAAAGAACAGAGGCTAGTTCAGCTGGAGTTTTGAAAACGTCACCTGCCGGGCGAATCGCCTCGTGAGCCTCTTGGGCATTTTTTGACTTGCCTGAATAAAGTCGAGGCGCTTCTGCAACTAACTCTGCGCCGAACATTTCGGCTGCCTGCTTGCGAGCCGCGTTGATTGCCTGGCTCGAAAGGGTTGGCGAGTCGGTTCGCATGTAGGTGATGTAACCCTCTTGATAGAGGCCTTGAGCGACATCCATAGTCTGTTTTGCACTCATGCGCAGTTTTCGCGAGGCTTCTTGCTGAAGGGTCGAAGTCGTGAACGGCGAAGCGGGCTTGCGGGTTGAAGGCTTAGCTTCAACACTTGCCACTTTTAGAGTTACAGAACTGTTCTCGAGGGCCGCAGCCAACTCGGCGGCAGCTGCTGCTTCGAGCAAAATCGCATTTGAAGTTAGTTGGCCCAAGTCGTTGAAACTATCGCCAGTAGCAATTCGTTTGCCATCGATGCTCTGTAGTTTTGATTCAAAAACGGGTTCGCCGGGCTTTTGGCTTTGCATTTTAATTTTGATGCCGCAGTAGTTAGCCGAAACGAAAGCAATGCGTTCACGTTCGCGCTCAACGATTAGTCGAACCGCCGGTGACTGCACACGACCTGCACTTAGGCCGCGCTTAATTTTGCGCCACAGAATTGGTGAGATTTCGTAGCCATATAGACGGTCAACGACGCGCCTCGTCTCTTGCGCTGCTACCAGGTTAGTGTCGAGTTCGCGAGTGTGTTCAAGAGCGTTTTGAATGGCTTCTTTGGTGATTTCGTGAAAGACCATTCGTTTCACGGGAACTTTTGGCTTGAGCACCTGCAACAGGTGCCATGCAATGGCCTCACCCTCGCGGTCTTCATCGGTAGCCAGAAAGAGCTCATCGGCTTTTGCCAACTCAGCTTTCATTTCGGCGAGCGCTTTGCTGCGCCCCGCTTGAATCACATAGTAGGGATCAAAGTTGTTGTCGATGTCGATGGCAAATTTGGCAAGCCAACCGTTTTTGCGCTCGGCTGGAACATCTTTTGGTTCAGCAAGGTCGCGAATGTGACCGACTGAGGCGAGCACTTTGTATTCGCTGCCCAGATATTTGCCAATCGTTTTCGCCTTTGCGGGCGACTCGACGACAACCAATTTTTGTGATGCTGCCAATGGGTTCCTTTCAGAAACTCTTGTTGCTTTATTGCGTTGCGGGCTCGGCTGCTGCCGATGCTTGCAAACTAAGTGTGGCCGTTTTTGTTGAAAAACTGAAATCTATATAAATGTGTAACTCTATAAAGACTTTGTTTTCGACAATACGACATGTGTCAAGCACCGACGAATTTTCAGCCGCTAGTCGATTTGCAAGGTCGCATGGCGGCGTTGGAGTCTTGCCTCTTAGCGCATCATCGGCAGCTAAAGCGATGCGGTCGGCCAGTGCCTGCGCCTCAAGCTGCCTGCCAGCTATTTGCCCAGCAACGCCAACCCAAACGGCGACCGCAAGGGCAGCGGCCACGAATGTGATGGCTAGAACTGTGCCCGCCCCTCGTTCACCAAGACCAAGGCCGATGTCGACGGGCCGGGTCACTGTTTTTCGGCGCACTGTTGCTCGCTAACCTGTAGGCCGGCAAACCTTTCGAAACCCAAGAGCGCCGATGCCTGGCTCAAGCGCACACAAACCAGGTTGCTGCCATAGCTAATGCCCAGATGCGCAGGCAAACGCCTAGCCCACTCATCGACTAGATCTTGCGACTCGCCACGCGCTAAGGCCCTGGCGACGGTGGCAGCGCCGACCAACAGCCTTTGCTGTTGCAGCTGCCACTGCCCAACCGCGAGTATCAACCCGACCACGAGCATCACGGCCGGCAGCGCCACCGCAAGCTCGGCGGTCACCGCACCGGTTTGCGCGCTAAGGCGTAGCCTGGCCATTTGGGTTGTTGAACGTCAGGGCGCTGCGCACCAAGTCGAACAGAATCTGCCTGACTTCGTCGCTGCGCATGATCACCACAAGCAGGCCGGCAAAACCTACGGCCGCCATGGTTGCGATTGCATATTCGGCTGTGGCTGCGCCGGCCTCTGATTTGAATTGAACTTTCATGGCTCAACCTTGCCTTGAGTCGCCTGCGCCGTCGGTCGCGTTTTGCCAAGTCGTGCAAAACTCTGGTCAAAACTCAAGTGTTTATGCAACTGTCAAAACGTGGTTGCGATTTGCATGCATTCGTGAGGCTAGTGTTTGCAACCTTAGAAATCAGAAAAAATTTTGCGATGGCTTCGACAAGCACTAGAGTTTCGAATACACAACAAAAGGGGGGAGGCTACAATGCCTAGATTCAGAAAAGCTAACAAATTCACCATCTCAAGTGCTTTAGCAGCGACCATCGTCGGTTCACTGCTTTTTATCACTCCGCAAACAGCACTTGCAGCGCCTAATGCCGCAAAACAAACGCAGCACGTCGGCAGGAGCGCCGTTCAGGTAGGTTTCCGTTCGAGCGCCGTGAGCAAGTCAAATGCTCTGAGATCAGCGCAGCAGTATATTCAAATGATGCCATTTTCACGCACGGGCCTCATCAAACAGCTCATGTTCGAGGGCTACAGTCGGGGCGACTCAACTTATGCGGTCGATCGACTACACGCAAACTGGAATGTTCAAGCGAAGCTTGCGGCGAAACAGTATCTCAACACAATGCCGTTCTCGAGAAGTGCCCTAATTTCACAACTGAAGTTTGAAGGTTTCACAACGAGCCAGGCAACGTATGGAGTGAAAAAGGCCGGACTTTAGAGCCCGCCAATGCCCTGCAAAAAGCTCAGCCCCACGGGGGTTAGCGCTTCAGAACGCCGATTTGGCAGAAACCAGTGCTAACCCGGTTGGAATCACCGCTAGAAACACCAAGGCGGGCAATACCAGCAGGCCGATTGGTAACAGAAGCTTGACGCCGAGCGCTGCCAGCCCGCGCTCAACTTCGAAACGCGCGCGCAATTCGAGGTGTCTTAGCTGTGCATGCAAAAGCGGTAACAGTGCGATGCCGTGAATCTGCGCGAGTTCGAAGAGTTCGTCGACCTCAGGCGGTGGCTTTTGTTGCCGAATGCTGCTGGCAGCTACTCCAGCCGTTAATTGCAGCGTTAGGGCGCTTAATTGCTTTAGACCTGCAACTTGCGTTTTTGTTTTGAGCTCGGCCGCAGCTGTGAGTCTTTTCACCCAGCGATTGTTGGCAACGAGCAAGATAATGCCGATCAGCATCGAGATTGATGCCACGGGGTTGCGCCCGACCGTTGCCATAACGTTTATGCCGAGCAACTGAGCCAAACCCAAACAAACCACCGGCAACCAACTCACCAATCGGGCTGTTGCTCTGGGCGAGGCTGCGGCGAGTGCGATTTGGTCGAGCAGTCGATTTTCGTTTTCCAGTCGGTCAGCCACTGCTTCGAGCAGCCTTTCAGCCGAGCCGCCAAAGTGTTTAGCGATTGCAAGCAACTCGCTGATTTGTTCTTTGGTTTCAGGCTGCATCTGAGCCAATTCACTCGCCATAACTTGTTGGGCTTGCCTTAGGCTCAACCCTGCCTGCAACAGGCCGGCCAGCTTGATTACAACCTGAGCGTCGGTCACAGGTACCCAGCAAGCTCTTGGCAGGGCACTGTGCGCAAATCGCCCCGGCGGCCGAGTCGAAGACTAGAGACCTCGGCGATCACGCGAGCTGAACCCCGGCGTTCAACGTGAATCAGCCATTGAATGGCTTCGGCAGCAGCTGCGGCCACGGCGCGAGCGGGCCAACCTGATTGCAATCCGATTGTTGTGATTCGGGTCGCCACCGCGGCCGAATTATTGGCATGGATGCTGCCGGCAGCACCACGGTGCCCAGTGTTCAGCGCATTCAAGAGGGTGAGCAGCTCTGGGCCTCTGACCTCACCTATCACCAAACGGTCGGGTCGCATGCGAAGGGCTTCACGCATCAAATGCTCAAGGGTGATGCCGCCTCGCCCCTCGGTGTTTGCTTGGCGGGTTTGCAGTGAAACGAAGTGCCCGGCGATGGGAGCAAGTTCTGCGACCTCTTCGATGGCGATGATTCGTTCGCCTTGGGCCTGATTCATCAAGGCGCGCAAGAGCGTGGTTTTGCCAGCGCCGGTTGCGCCTGAGACTAAGAAGTTTTCACGGCGCGCAAGCATGCCACCCAGCCACAGTTCGAGTTCGAGGCGACCTGAGGCAAACTCGTGCAAACCGGCAGCGTTGGGCTGGTGCTTGCGCATTGACAGTAGCGTGTGTGGCGAGCTGGGGCCGGCGAGCGCAGCGTGCACGCGAATCTGGGATTGAGCTTCTAAGCCAAGCTGCCTTGAGCTGAGCGAACAGTCGGCAAACGGGTTGGCAAAGTCGAGGTGGCGGTCGGCGAGTTCGATGATCCATCTGGCAAGTTCGGCAAGTTTGGATTCGTTCGAGCAGGGGTGATCGATTCGCACCAGCCCGTCGCCGAAGTCGGCGTAGGCTTCAGCAGCGCCGTTAATCAAAATGTCGGTCAGATTTGGTTGAGCGAGCAGCTGCAGCAGTGCGGCGTTTTCGATTGCCATTCACTGAGTCTTAGTTAACTGCAGGCGCCACGGGCACCTACCCGCGAAATCGGTGCAGACTGCTGAGACTTTTTCACTTGTTTAGAAGTCGACATCAAATTTTGAACTCAACATCAAACTGCTATTTAAAGTTAGAGGGCCGTAGCTCTGGGGGGAGAGCTACGGCCGGGCGGCAGGCAGGGGGGGGTTAGCCTGCCGCAAGTCAGCCGAAGCTGACTGAATAACTATACAACTAGCGTTATCAAAAAGTTAACAAATTGTGACAGACTAAAAAAGATTTTCAGCAGCACTAAAGAAAGACAAAGAAGTCGAAAATGAGCAACCAAGCTGACGCTGTTTCAAGCCGTCGTTACCCACCCACATCAGAGTTCGCCTCGCAGGCCACAGGCCAAGCATCGCTTTATGAAGAAGCCAAAGCTGACCGCCTATCTTTTTGGGCCGACCAAGCAAATCAGCTCGAATGGCACAAACCATTCACCAAAACTCTCGACTGGTCAAATGCGCCTTTCGCACAGTGGTTTACTGACGGTGAGCTTAATGTTGCCTACAACTGTCTCGACCGCCACGTGCTAGCAGGCAACGGCGACCGCATCGCGCTGCTCTTCGAAGGTGAACCTGGCGACACCGATACCTACACCTACAGGGTACTGACAACCGCTGTCAAAAAAGCGGCCAACGTAATGACCGACCTTGGCATTAGCGCAGGCGACCGGGTAGCGATCTACTTGCCGATGATTCCCGAAGCAATCATTTCGATGTTGGCGGTGGCGCGAATTGGGGCTATCCATTCAGTAATTTTTGGCGGATTCTCTGCCGAAGCGCTGCACACTCGCATTAACGATGCCAAAGCGAGTCTCGTAATCACAGCCGACGGAGGTTATCGAAAAGGCAAAGCAAGCGCTCTTAAGCCAGCTGTCGATGACGCCCTTGCCGGCGGCCACTGCCCGAGCGTCGAGAACGTTTTGGTTGTGAAACGCACCGGTGAAGCAATCGGCTGGAACGCGCACGACATTTGGTGGCACGACGCCATGGCAGCTGCTAGCGACGAACACACTGCCGAGGCGTTCCCCGCCGAACAGCCACTCTTCATTCTCTACACCTCAGGCACAACCGGCACACCTAAAGGAATCTTGCACACCTCAGGCGGTTACCTAACTCAAGCCGCCTACACTCACCGCAACGTGTTCGATCTAAAACCCGAAACTGATGTTTATTGGTGCACCGCCGATGTGGGCTGGATCACCGGCCACAGCTATGTTGCATACGGCCCGCTGGCCAACGGCGCAACACAGGTGCTTTATGAAGGAACCCCCGATGCGCCGCACGCTGGTCGTTGGTGGGAGGTAATTGAGAAATATGGTGTGACGATTTTGTACACCGCGCCAACCGCCATTCGCAGCTTTATGAAAACCGGTCGCGAGATTCCCGACCAGTTCAACCTAAGCAGTTTGCGAGTGCTGGGCTCAGTTGGCGAACCAATCAACCCAGAGGCCTGGGTCTGGTATCGCGACGTGATTGGTGGCGGCAAGTGCCCAATCGTTGACACCTGGTGGCAAACCGAAACCGGCGCAATCATGATTTCACCGTTGCCAGGCGTAACCAGCCTCAAACCGGGCTCAGCTCAGATTCCATTGCCGGGCATCACCATGGCAGTTCTCGATGACGACGCCAAGCCGGTGCAAGACGGTGCGGCCGGATACCTGACCATTACCGAACCTTGGCCTTCGATGTTGCGAGGCATTTGGGGCAACCCTGACCGTTACATAGAGGCCTACTGGTCACGTTTTGAAGGAATCTATTTTGCTGGCGACGGCGCCAAATTAGATGAAGACGGCGACCTTTGGGTGCTCGGTCGCGTTGATGACGTGATGAACGTTTCGGGTCACCGACTTTCAACAGCCGAAATCGAATCGGCGCTAGTCGGCCACCCGTGGGTTGCTGAGGCGGCGGTGGTTGGCGCTAGCGATGAGCTAACCGGCCAAGCAGTGGTTGCGTTTGTGATTCTTCGCCACAGCCACGTTGCTGAAGCTGAAGCTGGCGATGTGAACAAGGTTTTGCGCGATCACGTGAGCAAAGAAATCGGCGCAATCGCGAGACCTCGACAAGTTATGGTGGTTAGCGAACTGCCTAAAACTCGTTCAGGCAAAATCATGCGACGCTTGCTTCGCGACGTTGCCGAAAACCGTGAAATCGGCGACGTCACTACCCTTGCCGACAGCTCGGTGATGAACCTGATCAGCAGCAAACTGGCTTCGGGCGCAAAAGACTAAGCTTTAGCGAAACTCTGCAATCAACTCGACTTCAACAGCTGAGTCAAGCGGCAGTGAAGGCACGCCAACCGCGCTTCGAGCGTGAACGCCAGCCTCGCCAAAAACTTCGCCCAAAAACTCGCTGGCGCCGTTAATCACGCCGGGTTGACCGGTGAAGTCGGCGCCACCTGCAACAAAGCCCACAACTTTGACAATGCGCACCACGCGGTCAAGGTCACCGATAGCAAGTTTGACTGCGGCGAGCGCGTTCAAAGCTGAAAGTTGAGCAAGTTTTTTAGCCTCGGCTGGCGAAACCAAACCTTCGCCCTCGCCCACCTTGCCCGTTGCTGGCATGACGCCATCAACAAAAGGCAGTTGACCGCTGGTGAAAACCAAATTGCCAGTAACAACTGCTGGCACATAGGCGGCCACCGGTTTGGCTACTTCGGGCAGGGCGAATCCGAGTTCAATTAGTCGGTTTTCAATTTTTGAAGCGGTGGTTTCGGGCATCTTTAGCTCGCTTTCAGTGTTAGGCACTAACCTAGAGTTTATGTCTGGTTCGCAGCGCACTCGTGGCAATAGGTTCGCAGCCTTCTTGAGTTTTATTGGCTTAAGCACCCTTGCCGGAGTTCTTTTAGTAATTGTAATTTCGCCACTGGCCCTTTTGGGTGGTTTGCTCGCAAGCGCTGGCATTACAGCTTTCGATGGCCTGCCCGATTACATCAAACCTGTGAACACGTCACAGGCTTCAACAATCTTTGGCACCAAAAATGGTAAACCAATTGCGGTGGCCAGTTTCTTTGACGAAAACCGCATCTCGGTTCCGTTTGATCAGATGTCGCCAAACATCATCAACGCTGTGGTCGCAACCGAAGACCCACGTTTTTATCAGCACAACGGTGTTGACGTGATTTCGTTCTTGCGTGCATCTATCGGCCAGGTGCTGCACACCGGTTCAGCCGGTGGTTCAACAATCACGATGCAATATGTGAAAAACACTTTGGTCGAGGCAGCTGTTTTGGCCGGCGATAAAGCAGCTGCGGCCGCTGCAACGGCCAACACCCCAGACCGCAAAATCAAAGAGATTCGGCTTGCTTTGGCGCTTGAAAAAGTGACTAGCAAAAAAGATATTCTTGCGGGCTATTTGAACATCGCCTATTTTGGCAACCAGATTTATGGCATCGAAGCGGCTTCGAACTACTACTTTGGCATTCACGCAAGTCAGCTGAGCATTTCGCAAGCTGCATTGCTAGGCGGCATGGTTCAGAACCCTGAAAACTTCAGACCAGACATCGCAGCGAACCTACCAGCGGCAAAAGGTCGCCGCGACTATGTGATTAGCAACGAGCTAAAACATGCCGACATCACACACATCACCCCCGAACAAGCTGCCGCTGCCATTGCCGAACCAATCACCGTGCACCTAACCCATGCCAAGAGCGGCTGCGAAGTCAAGCAGGTCACGGCGTTCTTTTGTGACTATGTGGTCTGGACGATTCGTAACAACCCAGAGTTTGGTCAGACACCGGCTGACCGCGAAGCGTTGCTGCGCCAAGGTGGTCTAGACATTTATACAACGATGGATGCCAGCGTTCAGCAGGTCACCGACACAACCAGCAAATATTGGGTGTCACCCACCGACAAAAACCACATTGGAACCGCAAGTGTTTCGGTTCAAGTTGGCACCGGTCGTATTTTGGCAATGTCAGAGAACCGAGTCTTTGATCAAACCGCAAACCCGCCAACCGGTCACACCGCAGTGAACTACGCGGCCGACGTAAACTATGGTGGCTCGCACGGTTTTCAAACCGGTTCGACCTATAAGCTTTTCACGCTTGGCCAATGGCTAACAAAAGGTTTCAAGCTGCTTGACCACGTTGATGGGCGCGTTAGAAACTGGAACGCCACTGACTTCTCGTCGCGTTGCAGCACGCTTAGTGGCACCTGGAAACCAAAAAATATTGGTCAAGAGCCTGAGAACCCGAGCGTAGTTCAAGCAACAGCAATGTCTATCAACACCGCTTTTGCGGCCATGGCAGCGCAACTTGACCTTTGCGACATTCGCGACCTTGCAATGCGATTCGGTGTTCACCGCGCCGACCTGACACCTCTGGTTACCTACCCTTCATCAGTTATCGGAATCAACGAAATCGCGCCGGTTACTATGGCGGCAGCTGTTGCCGGCATTGCAAACCACGGCGTTTTTTGCACACCGGTTGCTATTGACCGAGTCGTTGTGCGCGCTACAAACCAACCAATGACGGTGCCTACAACCCAGTGCTCCCCCGCAGTTTCGCCAGAGGTTTCTGCCGGCATGATTTATGCCATGAAGGCGGTAATGAGCGGCGGAACCGGTGGCGCTTCGAACACTGGCGACGGCGCACAAATCGCGGCAAAGACCGGAACAACTGACTCAGGTGTCCACACCTGGATGACCGGAACCACAACCGCAGTGGCAACCGCAACTTGGGTGGGTAACGTGGTCGGCACCACCAGCCTTACGAGCTTCAGCCTGCACGGCAAGGCAGCAAACACTGTTCGCCACGACATTTGGCGCACCATTATGCAGACCGTGAACAAACTCTATAAGCCAGGCAAGTTTCCAAACCCTCCTCAAAGCATGATCAAGGCGACCATGATCACGGTGCCTGATGAGCGCGGCAAGAATCCAAGCAATGCCACAGGCGACCTAATTCAAACGGGATTGAACGCAACAACCGTTGCTGGCAGCGTTGCTTCGACGTTGCCAGTGGGCACAGTTGCAACGACTTCGCCTCGCAGCGGCAGTTCATTGCCTCGCGGCACCATTGTGAAGATCTATGTGAGTCGCGGCGGCGCATCTGTTGTTCCTAAAGTTGCCGGCATGACAGTTGCTGACGCCATGAGCACTTTGCTTAATGCAGGTTTTGCTGCAGTTTCGGCCCCACAGCCAAGTCAGGTTCAATACTTTCAACACTCGTCAACGGTTGCCGCCGGAAACGTCGTTGGCACATTGCCGGCTGCCGGTTCAAAAGCCTCGTCTGACGGGGCGATTCTGCTGATAATCAGCTCTGGCCCATAAATCCATGGCGCAGTTGATGCTTGCGGTTTTCTTGGGTTTTGTAACCCTCGGTTTGCTCATTTTTGCGTGGGCCTCGCTGATTGAGCGGCATTTGTTTGCGGTGCGTCGCGAAACCTTAGCCATTTTGCCGCCGGGGTCACTGGCTCACGGCACCGACTGCGTGCGCATTTTGCACATCAGCGACATTCATTTAGCACCCTGGCAAAAACGAAAAATGGCCTGGATGCTTCGCCTAAACAACCTAAAACCTGCTTTGGTGGTCAACACCGGTGACAACCTGGGTCACCGTGAGGCAGTTGGGCCGTTACTTGGGTCGCTGCAACCTTTGCTTGAGCTGCCAGGAGTCTTTGTGAATGGCTCAAACGATTATTTCGCACCTAAAGCACGCAACCCGCTGAATTATTTGCGCAAACCTTCAAACCGAACCTCAAACCAGGCTCTTGACACAGCATCACTGGTTTCGGGTTTTGAAAACGGCGGGTGGCTCAACCTCAACAATCGCGGCGGTCGCCTCACCATTGCAGGCATATCAGTTGGCTTTATTGGCATCGATGACGCTCACGATGGTCTTGACGACCTCGATTCTCTCGAAGTTAGCCGCAAGTCAATCGGCAAAACCGACCTACTTATCGGTGTTAGCCACGCACCTTATCTAAAAGTGATTGGCGCAATGGCTGATCAAAAAGTTGACCTCATGCTTGCAGGCCACACCCACGGTGGGCAAGTTTGCCTGCCATTTTTTGGTGCCATTATCACCAACTGTGATTTGCCTCGCAAATTCGCCAAAGGGTTGAGTGCTTGGAACTTCAACGGTCACAGTCTTTTGTTGAATGTTTGCGCTGGTTTGGGCCATTCAATTTATGCGCCATTTCGTTTAGCCTGCCGACCTGAGGTGCGCCTGCTAGAACTGGTTGAACGACCAAAAAACTAGTTGCCCAAGGCCCACGCTTTTGTGCCCAGAACGATATAGTTGCCCGCTGCATTGTCGCAACGCGCAGTCTGGCCAGCGGTGTAGCAGGTGAAGTCGCCCACCTTTATGGTGAATCCGTTTTGAAGGGTTTCGGCTTTTGACGCATCGGCGTAATAACCGCCAGAACACGTGAAGGCAGCTACTTTGCCAGAGGTTGGTGCGCTGGCCTCGAGCTTAATTTGAAAACCAAAACTGTAAGAGCAAGAATCTGGCGTTGGAATCGGATCATATTGAGTGGCAGCTTCGTCTTGTTCACAAATTACGAACTGCGCTGCTTTGTTGATCGAGCACCAGGTTGGGCCTGTTCCGATTTTGAAAACGTAATCGCTGTAACTTGTCAGGAAATCAGACGGGTTCGCAGCGGGCAACTCTGCGGTCGCTGCCGGAGGAATCAAGCTCGGGTCAATTGACGGCCAAGCATCTGTGGGGCTGCCAGAAACTGTTGGCTCAGCGCTGTTTGCCGCCGGTGCGCAGCCGGCAAGACCAACGGCAACCGCGAGCGTCAAAGCAACCAACAGAATTCTCTTCACATCGCAAGGCTATCGGCGCTGTGTTTTAGAAACTCACTTCAAGCGAGCGAGTTTGTTTACGTTTGTGTAAAGACTTTTTGACGTTGAGCGTTAAAACTCTTTGGCTACGAGTTCAGCGATTTCATAAGTGTTCAACGCAGCGCCCTTGCGCAGGTTGTCGCCGACCACAAATAACTCGATGCTGTTAGTGAAGTCAAGCGATTGGCGAATGCGACCAACGAAAGTTGGGTCTTGGCCTGCAACCTGGTTTGGGGTGGGGTACACATTGTTTGCCGGGTCGTCTAGCACCTTCACGGTTGGCTGTGCATTGAGCACATCGCGCACCTCGTCAGGGGTGAGCTCGTTAGCAAAAGTTGCGTGAACGGTTAGCGAGTGAGCGACCTGAACCGGCACACGCACACAGCTTGCTGCTACTTTGAGGTCGCTAATGCCAAGAATCTTGCGCGACTCATCGCGCACTTTCATCTCTTCAGAAGAATGCCCGCCGTCTTTTAGTGAACCTGCGAACGGAATCACGTTAAGCGCAATCGGGTGAGCCCAAGGCGAATCGCTCAGGTCGTTGCCCGCGGCAACCAGAGCTGCACGCACATCGTTAGTGTTGGTGCCAAGGCTGGCATCGTTGCCGGCAACCTTGATTTCTGCAGCTAGCTCGGCGATGCCAGCAGCACCTGCGCCAGAAACCGCCTGGTAGCTCGAGACAACGAGTTCTTTCAGAGTCCACTTGCGGTGCAAAGCGCCCATGGCTGCCATCATGGTCAAAGTTGTGCAGTTAGGGTTCGAGATGATGCCGAGCGGGCGGTTTTTGGCCTGTTCAGGGTTAACCTCAGGCACAACCAAAGGCACATCTGGGTTCATGCGAAACGCACCAGAGTTATCAACGGCAATGGCACCGTGCTCAGCGGCAATCGGGGCCCACACTTCTGAAACCTCGTCAGGCACGTCAAACATTGCAATATCGATGCCGTCAAACGCCTCAGGGGCAAGAGCCACCACTGTTAGCTCTTGACCGTGCACAGTAATCTTTTTGCCAGCTGAACGAGGCGAAGCAATCAGGCGAATCTCGCCCCAAATGTTTTCGCGGCTGTTGATGATGCCGATCATCACGGTGCCGACAGCGCCGGTTGCGCCAACAAGGGCAAGGTTTGGTTTGCGACTCATTTCGAGCTCCTTTTTCAAAACTGGGCTTGTGCCTAAAAATTATCTGGGATGCCTGACGGCTAACTGAGGTTTAGCGGCCGGTGCCGGCATAAACCTTAGCTTCGGTGTCGCCGTCTAGGCCGAAAGCGGTGTGAACAATTCGAGCTGCTTCATCTAGCTGCTTTGAACTTGTGATAACTGAAATGCGAATCTCAGAGGTTGAAATCATCTCAATGTTGATGCCAGCTTTCGCCAACGCACCAAATAGGGTTGCTGAAACACCCGAGTGGGTTTTCATTCCTGCACCGACAACCGAAAGCTTGCCGATCTCATCGTCAGATTCAAGTTCGCGGTAACCCAGGCTCGACTGAGCTGCGTTCAGCGCTTCAACTACGCGCTTTAGGTCGCCACTCTGCAAGGTAAACGAAATGTCGCTAACGGCATCGGTCACGTCAGAGCCGGTAGGCGTGTTTTGCACAATCATGTCAATGTTTGCGCCTGCTTCAGCGACTACGGTGAAAAGTTCAGCGGCCTTGCCCGGCACATCGGGAATGCCAATAACTGTGATTTTTGCCTGACCTTTGTCGGTGGCTACACCTGAAACGATTGCTTCTTCCATTTTGTCTCCTGCTTGAGATGAATAGACGATGGTGCCTGGGTCGGTGCTAAATGTTGAACGCACCCTCAGGTCAACGCCGTGACGACGGGCAAACTCGACTGCACGAATGTGCAAAATTTTGGCGCCAGCTGCGGCCAATTCAAGCATCGACTCGATGTCGATGCCGTCAAGTTTTTGAGCTCCAGGCACGATGCGAGGGTCAGCGCTATAGACACCGTCAACGTCGCTGTAAATCTCGCAGAGGTCGGCGTGCAAACCCGCCGCAAGAGCAACCGCGGTTGTGTCGCTGCCGCCACGGCCCAGAGTTGTGATGTCGCGGGTTTCTTTGTTGAAACCTTGAAAACCAGCGACGATTGCAATGTGGCCTTCATCAATAGCTTCGCGCACGCGGGCCGGATTAATTTCTGAAATGCGCGCGTTGCCGTGAACTTCGTCAGTTTGAATGCCCGCTTGCGACCCAGTGAACGAACGGGCTGAACCACCGAGCGAGTTGATTGCTAAGGCCAATAAAGCCATTGAAATGCGCTCGCCCGAGGTCAAAAGCATGTCGAATTCTCGCGCAAAAGACTCAGGATTATCTGAAACAGAATTGGCTAAGTCAATTAATTCGTCGGTGGTGTCACCCATTGCTGAAACCACAACAACAACCTGGTTGCCAGCGTTTTGAGTGTCGATTACTCGCTTGGCAACGTGTTTTATCTTGTCAGCATCGCCGACAGATGATCCGCCGAACTTCTGCACGATAAGGGCCAACGTTTTTCTCCTGTAAAGAGCGGGTGACTTGCCTGCAACATTCAGGCCACGAAACTACAAGTCTAGCCGATTTGAACGATTCGGCGACCCTCAAAAGCGCGACCTAAAGTGACCTCATCGGCATATTCGAGGTCGCCGCCAACAGGCAAGCCACTAGCAAGGCGCGAAATAGTGATGCCCAGTGGCGCAAGCATGCGAGTGAGGTAGGTTGCAGTGGCCTCGCCCTCAAGGTTAGGGTCAGTGGCAATAATCACTTCAACAATTTGAGGGTCACTCAACCGGCTCATGAGTTCTTTGATGCGAAGCTGGTCTGGGCCGATGCCTTCGATTGGGCTAATAGCTCCGCCGAGCACGTGGTAGCGACCCTTGAATTCGCGAGTGCGCTCGATTGCTTGAACGTCTTTGCTCTCTTCAACCACACAAATTATGGTTTGTTGGCGACGCACGTCGCGACAAATTGAGCAAGTGTCTTCTTCGGTTACGTTGCCGCAAATATCGCAAAACTTTACGCGCGTTTTTACTTCGCGCAGCACCTGGGCAAGCTTTTCAGCCTGGTCATCTTGAGTCTGCAACAAATAGAACGCGATGCGCTGAGCCGACTTTGGGCCGACTCCTGGCAACCGCCCAAGTTCGTCGATGAGTTCTTGAACTACACCTTCATACATTTAGCGGCCATTCTTAGGGTCTTCGATGGGCACGCCACCGAGCAGTTCACGCACGAGCGATTCGCCGTAGCGGGCGTCTTCTTCGACCGTTGATTGTGTCGCGGCTTCAGGAGCATCTAACGTGACTGCTGGCTCAGGCTGAGTGATTGTCTCTATCTGGTCGGTGATAGCGGCAGGCGCGGTTGCTTTGGCTGGCTTGGGTTCAGGTTTTGAAACGGCTTTATTAGCTTTTGATTCTGGGGCCGCAGGTGTCAGACCAGATGCCACGGCAGCAGCTTTTGCAGCCGCGCTCGAGAGTGCCATAGTGGCAACGGGTGCCTGAGATGCTGTGGTTTGAGCAGCCGGGCCTTGCGATGGCTCGGCAATCTGAGGCTTGAACTTGACTTCAACGCCGAGCACTTTACGAATTGCAGCGCGCAAGGTGTCAGGGGCGCCGGCTTGGTTCTTGAAGTTATCTAGCTCTTTGTTGGTGCCGAATCGCAGAGTCAAAACTCCGTCGCTAAAGTCGATTACTTCGAGTGCAAAAGTGACTGTCCACACAACTCGCGATTGTTCTTGAACGGCGTTGAGTATTTCGTTCCATGCCGACTGAAACTTGGCTGTGGTAAGAGCAGCTGGAGCCGGCGCGGGCGCAGCAGCACTAGGGGCTTGTGCGGGCGCAGCAGCAGGGGCTTGTGCGGGCGCAGCAGCAGGGGCTTGTGCGGGCGCGCCAGAACTCTCGACACCAACCCGTCGCTCGAGTCGGTCGAGACGCGCGAGCGACCCAACTTCGGTTTGGTCGCTTGCTGGCACAAGAACTTTTGCGCACATCAACTCAAGCAGAAGGCGTGGGCTTGTTGCGCCCGACATCTCTGTCAAAGCCTTGTTGACAGTGGCTGCGGCGTGGGTTAGTTCGGCCAAACCAAAACGATAGGCCTGAGCTGTCATTTTGTCGAGCTCGTCAGCCGCGATACCGCGCATTACGGCTTTGGCTTCGTCACCAACTGAGTGAATCACAATCAGGTCGCGCAGACGCTCGAGTAAGTCTTCGACAAAACGACGCGGGTCTTGACCGGTTTGAATGACACGGTCTACTCCCCCGAACACTGCCACTGAGTCGTGACTGGCGAAGCCGTCGATGATCTCGTTCAGCAGAGTTGCGTGAGTGAAACCAAGCAAGGCAGCAGCGCGGTCATATTTGACCAAAACCGCTTCAGATTCTGCGCCTTCGACAGGCTCTGAGCCAGCGATCAACTGGTCGAGCAGCGAAAGCGAGTCACGCACCGAGCCACCCCCGGCACGAACTACCAGTGCCAAAACGCCAGGTTCGAGTTCAACGCCCTCTTGAGTGCAGAGCTGCTCCATATATTCGAGCAACTGGCCTGGGGGCACCAAACGGAACGGGTAATGGTGAGTGCGTGAGCGAATAGTGCCAATGACCTTCTCGGGCTCAGTGGTCGCAAAAATAAACTTGACGTGCGCTGGCGGTTCTTCGACGATCTTGAGAAGCGCGTTGAAGCCTTGGGCAGTGACCATGTGCGCTTCATCCAAAATGAAAATTTTGAAGCGATCGCGAACCGGCGCAAATATCGCACGTTCACGAAGCTCACGGGCGTCGTCAACGCCATTGTGGCTGGCGGCGTCAATCTCAACAACGTCGAGCGAACCCGAACCATCGCGTGAAAGCTCAACACAAGACGGGCAGACACCGCAAGGGGTATCAGTTGGGCCCTCAGCGCAGTTCAAACAACGAGCAAGAATGCGCGCCGAGGTGGTCTTGCCGCAACCCCTCGGGCCAGAAAACAAATAGGCGTGGTTCACTCGGTCGCTTCGCAACGCAGCCATAAGCGGGGCTGTCACCTGAGACTGGCCGATAAGCTCAGCAAAAGACTCGGGCCGATAACGACGATAAAGAGCAGTAACCACCCTATGAGCCTACCTTTTGCCATCGACAATTCAGAGCAAATAAAAAGACTCCCCGCACACCCGCCAGAGCCCAGTTACCCTTGCTATCTTTCGATCCTGGGGGAGTTGGCCGAGGTGACGCCGCACGGGGAGTCCAAACGAATTCTAACTTAAGTCTCTGCACCGCGACAAAGTGCTTTCAGTTGATAAACAAGACCCGCAAGCTTTAAATCTTTTGAAACCCTATGGCTAAATCACTAGCATTAAATAAAACAGGGGGAACCATGACTAAATCGTTTAGAACCACTGCATCAATGCTCGCAACAGCACTGGCGTTCGTCGCGACCATCACCGGTGTAAATGCTCAAAGCGCAACCGCTGACACACCTTCACTGACATACAGCCAGTTTCAAGCAACTCAAGGTTTCACCGACTTGAGTGCTGCTGCTGCAAGAAGCGCAACATATCTTGCAACTTTGCAAGGCATGAGCCAAACCATGAACATTAGTGAATTTGTTTCGGGGTTTTCAGTGGGTTTTGATGCTCAAATTGCTGCCACGCGCACAGCTGCATCGGCTCACGTATCGGTTTCAAACGGCATCGGACCATCACAAACAGTTGACTATTTCTTTCAAAACGGCAGCTACCTGCAGAGCATCGTTGATTACCTAAACGGAGACGTTGGGGTCAATAATGCATCTGCCGCCCTTGCGCGACTAGGCAAGAAGTCGGCGACCATGGTGATAACACCAACGCCGCCCGACATGAACGGCGTGATTCCGATTGACCCAGCAACTTTGTTCTCGCCGTCATCTCAAGACCCACTTTTTTCATTACTCGGTTCAAGTGGCGTTAGCACAGACAACATGCTCTTTAGCGACGTAACATCAGCTCCCTCGCAAAGTGACGCCCAAAGCACCACCTACACCTATTCTGGGCAACTCACCTTGGCCGGCTTAAACAGCCCGTTGGTTTTCAACTCCTCGCTAACTTTTAATGCTGACGGTTTTATGACAGCTGCGACGGTCGATGAGTCGGCTGGTTCTGCCCTGACTCTAAATATTTCTGTAACCCAAGCGGCAAATAATGCCATTGTTTTGAATATGCCAGTTTCGCCTGTAACGGTAAGCTCCGACGCACTGGCAGCGATGAGCACGAAAATTGACATCGAAATTATTCTGACACCAAGAGCTAAAGCAATCGCTGCAAAAGCCAAACTGCTAGCTAAAAAAGCAAAAACTGCAACCACAGCGGCCAAACTCATTGCAGCCGCCAAGGCATTGAAGTACAAGTACACCGCAGTGAAAAATGGTGTAAAAGTGAGCGCAAAGATGAACGGATCAACGGGCAGCATGTGCGTTACCGCTCTCAAAGGCAAGATAGCAATCAACCACTGCTAGGCAAATGTACCCGACTAAACTTGCCAAGGTAACAACGGGAGAATTCGCCTAGTGGCCTATGGCGCACGCTTGGAAAGCGTGTTGGGTGCAAGCCCTCAAGGGTTCGAATCCCTTATTCTCCGCGCTCTACGAAAGTAGACGTTCACTAATGAGACAGTGAAAAAGCCCCAGAGCAATCTGGGGCTTTTGTCTTTTCACGGCACATAAAATGAGTGAATGAATCGGATTCTTCGACTAGTCGGTGGTTTTGTCGCCCTCATTGTCGGTGCGATAATCACCCTCCCACTCCCCGAGTTTGGCATCCCGATGGTCCTTCTTGGGACGCGGTTGCTCGGCGATAGGTACAAATGGGCCAAGTTTTTGAACCAAAAGGTTGATGCTGGCTGGGCAAAAACCAAAGCCTGGTTCAAGAAAGTATTTCGCCGATAAACAGAACTTGGCGTAGAAAGATGGCGTAGAAACGGATTTCGTAAATCTACTTCGAAGGCAGCATTGACTCGTAGCAGGTTGGTGCGTTGCTCGTATTCTCCGCAGTGAAAAAGGCCCCATTCATGGGGTCTTTTTATCGGCTTGATTACAAGGGGTATTCGAAGCTGGTTATCTGGGGTTTCTATTTACCAGCTAGGCGCTGGGCTGCCGTGTTTCGTTTTCCCGTTGCCGGCTCTAGACGACCTACCTTGCCGAAACCAAATGGCGGCATG
>CAISOV010000034.1 GCA_903887175.1 uncultured Micrococcales bacterium | reverse complement strand
TGCGAGGCGCGCGGCGTTCCCGTACTTCGCATTGGTGTGACCGACTCAACCGCCGAGCTCAACATTCAAGACATAGCTCTTTGGCAGCTAAACGACGTGCGCGAGCAGTGGGCGGCAACCCTGCCCGAGCTTTTTGGCTAAGCGCCTGTTTGGCTAAGCGCCTGTTTGGCTAAAGACGCGATTTAAACGAAAAGCGCCCCGACCATCCCCCACATCACCCCCGTGATGTGCCTGGTCGAGGCGCTTTCGCTTTGCCCCGGCACCGATGCCCCCACCAGAGTCGCCCTGATTTAGGCTAACTTGGCATCGCCCCCGTGCACTTGAGCAAACCTTTGACCGACTAAAGCCCGTCGATCACTTCGTTATTGGCTCGATTAGCCTCGCCTGTGGCGATCTGAATCAGGCGTTCAGACAGTCGACTAACCTCAGCCGGGTTTGAGTCTGAAGTGAAGCTTTGAATCGCCAAACCTAAGCACCTCAGAGCCTCAGGCAGGTCGTTGCGCACAACCGCAGCCTCAGTCAGCACCACTTGCATGCGGCCACGATTGCTCTGGCTCAGCACGTGGCTAAAGAACTCAAGAACCACTGCTGCGGTCGCGGCGGCAGCCTGAGGGTCGCCGGCCTTGCCCAAAGCCTCAGCCAGCTCGATTCGATATTCGACGTGTGGCAAAAAATCAGAATTGAAATCAAAGACGTTCTCAGGGTTCAACACTGCTAAAGCGGCAGCGTGGTTGCCGGTGGCGTTCATGACTTTGCCGTAGGCCAAACGCACCCAAAGCTCTGTGTAATCTGCGCTGTCTTCGTTCCACCAGCGCATCGCGGTTTCGGCAGATTGAACGGCTTCATCGCGATTGCCTAATGCTAGCTGAGCGAGTGCCCCTTCAGCCTCTGCAACCGCCGCCCAAATGGTGTTACCTTTTGCGCGAAGCAGGGTGCGGGCTTGAAAATACTTATTAGCAGCGCCGTCAACATCGCCTTTGGCGAGCAGGTTACGAGCTATTTGAAGGTCGCAACGTGCCGGCAGGTCGGCATCAGCCCAAGGTGCGCTAGTCGCGACACCGCGCAGATTTAGCAGCACTTGAATGCTCGAATCAAAATCGCCTTGAATCCACATCAAACGTGCGATCGCCAGTTTGGCGTGAAGCTCCCAGTCGCCACTGCTTCGGTAATCTAACAAAATGAACGCCTCTTTATAGCACTTCATTGAGTCGTCAAACATAAACATGCCTTCATAGGCCTTGCCCAAGAAATAGAGTGACATGCCCAGCTCTTCGCTGTTCTCGGTTTCTTGAGCCAAACTTCGGGCCCGCTGACCGATGTTTGCTGCTAACTGAAACTTGTTTTGTTTTATCAGAACTTGACTCACCTTATTAAAGAAAGTCGGAAGAAACATTTTTTCTTCTGCAGTTTTCAGAATGTTGCTTGCTTCTTCGAGCCGGGCAATTGAATCTTCGATAGCGCCCTCATCGGCGAGCAATATTGCATACTGACCAACGATGTTGCCGAACGCAAGGTCTGAAATGTCAAGATTCGCCTCGCGGGCCATCTCGACTTCGAGAACTTTTTTAGCGTCGGCGTTTCGGTTGGCCAAATAGAGGGCATTTGCCAAAAATCGGCAGGCAGAGCTTCGGTGTTCGCGCAATCCATTGCTCTCGGCGAGCTCGTAGGCATTTTCATAAAAACCAATGGCCTCGTCGACTTTTTCAAAGGCGCGATTCATGCCCATATACATGAGTGCGTCAACGCGAATCGATGGCTCAGCATCTGCAACTTTCGCGAAGATTTCATCGTCTGACAATCCGTCAAATTCCATGTTTATCGCCCGTCTCTCGGGGTCGACAAAACCTCGAGTTAAATGAATTTGTTTGAAACGCCCCACCCCGCGACTCTTTTTTTGAGTCGGATGTCTATTGTGAACCCAGCCTGCGACATTTTTGTTCGCGAAACGCCGATGCGAATAAGAAACGCTTAAATGTTTAGCTGAGGCTCAATGCCAACGTGGCGCAGCGGCCAGGCTAGGTAGTCGGCATGAGTGCTAAGCACTGGTTCGCGCCACGCATAATCGCGGGCAATTTCGCCTAGTGCTGCCCAAAAAAACACGTTTATGAGGTCTATAGCCAAATAGTTTGTGGTGTCTTCGCTGAACGCGCGACCGAGCATTCGGCGCAGCAGCGAGGGCAGGTCGCTCAGCCCAAACCGGTGCAAGGCCCCACGCACTTCAAACTCGATCTCGCGCGAGCGGCGAGGGTTCCAAACACGCTGGGCGTTATCTTGGTGAAAATGCAGCAGGTGGTGAATCTCGACGGCTTGGCTATAAAGCGCGTCTTCAAGTTTGTCGAACAGTGGCGCAAAACGGTCAACTTCATAACCGGCACGGCGCAGGTCGAGAATGTCGGGGTATGAAAAGAAACGATAGAACGGAACATGTGGCCGAGTGCCCGTATATGGCTCTGACGTGAACGATGCCCAAAGCGGGTCGACCCCGGCAGCAGCAGCGCCCCAGGTGTCGAATGCCTCGTCGGCTAGTTCTTCGTTTAGCGGTTCCATTTTTTCAATTCTGGCTCATTTGCTCGCTAAATAGAACCCGTTGTGAGTCAAAATGCTTCCATGAGGATGCCCTTCGGGGCCCCACTGACTTTGCACAACCTAAAGTTTTTGCATTGTGTGCACAGCCCTCAGGCTATTGTCGGCTTTGGCGAGTAAATTTGGCTCTAAGAGTTAGGGACCAATGGGTTATTCGATTTTGCGCGCCATAGTGGTGCTCGCCCTTTTTTGGGGTGCAGGCGAATACCTTCAACTGCCAAGCATCTTGAGCGTTGGCGTTGGTCTCGTGGTTGCAGGCGTGCTGCAGTTTTTTGCTTGGTATGCCCGCAAAACCCAGGTTTACACGGCGAGCGAACTGCGCGGCAAACCTTTTGGCGAGCTCGTGCCACCAATCGTGGTCGAGTCAATCGACAGCGCGCCTGCCCTTTTGGGCGATGAAAGTTATAGCCAAAAAGTTGTTGGCACAAAGGCCTTCGCTCGCGGTTTCGAAAAAGTTATGCAATATGCCGGGGTCGCCGATGGTTCACTGGTTGAAGTTCAATCGGCGCTAATTGCTGAACCAGCCAACCCCAACTCTTCTCACGCTGTTGCTGTGGCCGTGGGCGCTGTGATGTTGGGCTACATTCCAGAATTCGAAAGCGAAGCCTTGTTTAGCTTTTTGATGAACCACCGCGGCGTGGCAAGAGTTAATACCAATATTTATCTTGAAGTTGCCTATCAAGAAAGTCGCGTTGAAATCGATTTGGTTCGCCCATATCAAATAGCTCGAGGCGTTTAGCGGCAGGCTTCGGCTAACCTATTTCAATGAGTAATAAAAACTGGGCAATAACCGTGATCGCACTCGTTGCTGTGGCTCTGTTGGCTATCGGCGGCATAGTCGTTTATGGAACTTTCATTCAACCAGGTGAGCGCAAAGCAGCCGACATAGCAGCTTGCGACATCTTTGCCGTGGGTGCCATGAATGCCAGCAACGAGGCATATGCAATGTCACAAAAAACACCTAAGCCAAGCGATGCCGACACTGCCCAAAAATATCTTGACATCATCGATGTAGCAATCGACAAGGCCTTTCTTAAGGCTGCCAGCAAAAGCGATGTTGCTGACGCTCTAGCCCAGCTGGGTATTTCTCGCATCAGCTATGACTCAACTATGGGCGTCGCAGCAGTGAACGCGCTGCAGAGCAGTTTTGACCCGGTTCTTACAGCTTGCAGCGCGGTGGAGCCAACCCCGACTGCAACTGCCAGCAACTAGTTCGCTTCATGAAGCCCGAGCGCGAGGTTATCAAGTTCATTCCAGCAACCATTGGTGTGCTGATGTTCTCGATGACGTTCGTTGCCGTTGTGCTCGGCATTCGCAGTTTCGACCCAATGGTGATGAGCCTGGGTCGGGTAGTTTTGCTTGTTCCAGCTGCCATAGTCACGCTTCGGCTTCAAAAACTGCCGCTGCTGCCAGCGCGACGCGATTTGCCACTCATGTTCCTTGTCGCAGTTGGTGTGATTGTTTTCTACCCCGCAATGAGCACGTTTGCCCTGGGCTCACTGTCAGTGGGCGCATCAGGCATTATCAACTCGCTCACACCAATCGCGGCATCTGTGTTTGCTCTAAATATTGGGCACGCGCGGCCAAAGCAAGGTTTTTGGTGGGCAGCCGCTGCCGGCACAGTAGCGACCATTTTGTTTGCACTTTCTAAAGATGGCCAGCTAACCACCACACCACTGGCAGTAATGGCCCTCTTTGTCGGCGTGATTGGTGCGTCTGTGGGCAACGTAGCAGGTGCAACATTGAGCAATAGGCACCGAAGCTACAACGTAATCAGCTGGGCAATTTTGATAGCCTCGCCGTTGACGATTTTGGCAACCGCAGCCGACCTTTGGCTCAGCCCAACCCACGGCCTCACCGCAAGCGCCTACGCTAGCGGGCTAATCGCACCCGAGGCTTGGTTCGGCTTTATCTATGCCGCTTTGATCTCAAGTTTCGGCGCGCACTTCTTTTGGCTCAAAGGTCTAGACCTGGTTGGAGTAGTGCGAGGCTCGCAGCTCATGCTCGCTCAGGCGCCGGTGACACTCATTTGGGGCATTCTGGTGCTCGGGCAAATACCTTCGCTGCTAACCTGGGCCGCGGCCGCAGTGATTCTTGCCTGCGTGGCATGGTCGCAACGCGCCAAGTAGAGGCGCCGAAGTGCATCCGAGCTAAATTAGGCGCGCAACATGTCGTGGCGCACAATCGTTGCGTTGCGGTCTTGCCCAACACCGATTGCCGAAATGCGTGTTCCTGTCAAACGCTCAAGAGCCAAAACATAATCTTGGGCGTTCTTTGGTAGGTCTTCGAAAGTTTTCGCCTGGGTAATGTCTTCGGTCCAGCCAGCAAAGTTCTCATAGACCGGAACAGCGTGGTGAAAGTCGCTCTGCGAAACGGGAATCTCAGTCATGCGAACGCCATCAACGTCGTAGGCAACACAAACCGGAATCTGCTCAATGCCCGTTAGAACGTCAAGCTTGGTCAAAAACACGTCGGTTAGGCCGTTAATGCGGGTTGCAAAGCGGGCAACCGGGGCGTCGAACCAGCCGCAACGACGTTCGCGGCCAGTAGTAGTGCCAAACTCGCCACCAGTTTTGCGCAAGAACTCACCCCACTGGTCAAACAGTTCGGTCGGGAACGGGCCTGCACCCACGCGTGTGGTGTAAGCCTTGAGAATGCCGATGACTGAGGTGATCTTGGTCGGGCCGATGCCTGAGCCAATAGTTGCGCCACCGGCAATCGGCGAAGACGAGGTGACAAACGGGTAGGTGCCGTGGTCAACGTCAAGCAGGGTGCCCTGACCGCCTTCAAGAAGCACGGTCTTGCCAGCCTCAAGAGCTTGGTGCAGCTCAAGCGCGGTGTCGCGAACCATAGGGCGCAGGCGCTCGGCAAAGCTGAGCAGCTCGGCTACAACATCGGCTGGCTTAATAGCTGCGCGGTTATAAACCTTGACCAACAATTGGTTCTTCTGAGTTAAAGCTGCCTCAACCTTTTGCGTCAAAATCGAAACGTCAAACAGGTCTTGCACGCGAATGCCCATGCGGCTAACTTTGTCGCCATAGGTTGGGCCAATGCCGCGACCTGTCGTGCCGATGGCACGCTTGCCCAAGAAACGCTCGCTGGTTTTGTCAAGCGTGGTGTGATAGCTCGTGATGATGTGCGCGTTGGCTGAAATCTGCAGGCGTGAAACGTCAACACCTTTGGCAATCAAACCGTCAAGTTCGTGGAACAAAACAGCCAGGTCAATGACCACGCCGTTACCGATCACCGGAATCACACCGGGGGTCAAAATGCCCGATGGCAAAAGGTGCAGAGCAAACTTTTTGTCGCCAATAACCACGGTGTGGCCGGCGTTGTTGCCGCCTTGATAACGCACAACATAGTCAACGCGCTCACCCAAAAGGTCAGTCGCCTTGCCCTTGCCCTCATCGCCCCACTGGGCACCAACAAGCACTACTGCAGGCATGCCAAACTCGATTCTAAAAACGTTGGATGTCAGCTATTGAGCTAACGATTAAGTTTAGCCTAAGCGCCAAAAACGTGCTGCATAACCCAGCTGTGCATTGTGATAGCAGCCGCTGCGCTGGCGTTGATTGAACGCGTTGAGCCAAACTGGGTGATCTCTAACACCACGTCGGCGGCGGCAATGGCGGCCTCACTTAGACCGGGGCCCTCTTGACCGAAGAGCAAGACGCAGTTTTTGGGCATGGCATAGGTTTCGATTTGCGAGCATCCTGGCACATTGTCGATCGCAAGAATCGGCAGTCGGTCACCGGCGTCGCCACCGGTTTTTGCCCACTCAATGAACTCTTCAACCGTGTTGTGGTGGCGCACGTGTTGATAGCGGTCGGTGACCATGGCTCCGCGGCGGTTCCAACGTTTGTGGCCAATGATGTGAACTTCGGCGGCCAAAAAAGCGTTGGCGGTGCGCACGATAGAGCCGATGTTTAGGTCGTGCTGCCAGTTTTCAATGGCAACGTGAAAGTCGTGGCGGCGCACGTCAAGGTCGGCCACGATTGCGGCCATAGTCCAGTAGCGATATTTATCGAGCACGTTGCGGGTGTCGCCAGTGGCAAGCAGCTCAGGGTCAAAGTGGTCGCCCTCAGGCAACTCACCCACCCAAGGACCAACACCCCAAGTGGTTTGTTCGTGGCTAGCAGAGGCACCCTCAAGGTTCATCGCTTTTTCGTCTGACATAGCTTCAAGCATATCGGCGTCGCGGGTAGCATTAACCCCATGAGCAAACGTAGCGAAATCAAATCTTGGCTAACCGACATGGATGGCGTCTTGGTGCACGAAGGGCATGCCCTGCCGGGTGCTGCCGAGCTGATTAAACAATGGCAAGACTCTGAAACGCCGTTTTTGGTGCTCACCAACAACTCGATTTATACCCCGCGCGACCTTTCAGCCCGTTTGCGTTCAATCGGCCTCGATGTGCCAGAGGAACGCATTTGGACTTCAGCGTTAGCGACTGCGAACTTTTTGAAGTCACAAAAACCTGACGGCACAGCGTTTGTGTTGGGCGAAGCGGGCATGACCACCGCGCTTCACGACATCGGTTATGTTATGACCGATCAAAACCCTGACTATGTGGTGCTTGGCGAAACTCGCAACTTTAACTTTGATTCGCTCACTCGCGCTATTCGCCTCATCAATAACGGTGCACGTTTTATTGCCACTAACCCTGATGCCACCGGCCCTTCGGCTGAAGGCGTTTTGCCTGCCACAGGTTCGGTTGCAGCGTTGATCACCAAAGCCACTGGCAAAGAGCCCTATATTGTGGGCAAACCAAACCCGATGATGTTTCGCTCAGCGATGCGCAAAATTGGGGCGCATTCAGAATCAACTGGAATGATTGGCGACCGCATGGACACCGACGTTGTGGCGGGCATCGAAGCAGGTTTGCACACGGTTTTGGTTTTGACCGGAATCGCTGACCAGGCTGAGATCGAAAAGTATCCGTTTAGACCAAACGAGATTTTGAACTCAGTGGCTGACCTTGTCGAAAAGTTTTAGAGGCTAGTCGCCGCCGTCGCCGCTGTCGTCACCCTCGTTGTCGTCACCATAGTTGCTGCCTGAACTGCTGCCGCTTGAACCTGACCCGGTTGAAGCGCCAGGGGTTGCACTCGAAGTGTTTCCGTGGCTGAATGTCGGCGGCACAGGCACAACAACCGGTGTGGTTGAAGGCGAAGGTGTTGTCGAAGGGTCGGCAGTTGGTGTCACGGTAGGTTCTGCCGTTGGCGTGGTCGTAGGGTCGACAACTGCTGGCGCATTAGTTGAGTTAGATGCCGCGGTTCGCTTGCTGGCGTGAGAACTCGAGTTGAAAGTTGTGGTTGTAAAACTTGGGCTGCCAGTGGCCGAGCTGTCGTTAGTTGCAGCACCATTGTTAGCGTTATTGCCATCGGTTGAGCCCGATGCGTCAGCCGAAGTGTCGCCAGCGCCCGGGGTGAGGCTTGAAGCGCCATGATCGCTTGATTGGCTAGGTTGGCCTGCGGCATTAGCCTGATCGGCGTGCTGCAAGTTGGCAGGTGAAAGCAGCTGGTTGCTCACAAACAGACTGCCGCCGAGCGCTAGAGCACTTGCAACATAGGTTGCAACTTTCACGCCCACGCTTGTTGCCGCCGATGACCCAAAGTTATAGGTTGCGTCTGAAGGCGCAAGCTCTTGACCGGCTGGCTCTTGACTGAATTCGCTGTGGTCTAACATTTTTCACCTGATTTGCATTGGCCTCTTGCGAGGGCTGGCTTGGTGTTTTTGAAGATTGAATCTTTTTGGTGCAGGTTTATTGTTTCGCTGCGAGTTGAGTTTTCACTCCAAAAAGGTTGTGAAAAGCCTGTGAAAATAAGGC
>CAISOV010000033.1 GCA_903887175.1 uncultured Micrococcales bacterium | reverse complement strand
TGGCAGAGTTGACACAACGGCTCGGATTATTCGGTAAAATCTTCAAGACCTATCTATGGAGGAATTTTGGCGTCGAAAAAGTCTAAATCAAACCTTTCAGCCGCCGCACAGGCGCGTTTGAAGGCGTTTGAAGCGAAACAACAGCTTCAGAGCAACAAAGAAACACGCCGCAAAAGCGACAACCGAATCGCGATTATTGCTTCGGTTATCGTGGTTTTGCTTGCTCTTGGCTCACAACTTTCGTATTTCGGCTTTGGCCCTGGTGCAGTAACAGCATCACCGAGCCCTAGTGGCACCAGCAAAGCCTCGGCAAGTGCAACTCCAGTTGCTGCGCCGTCAGCCTGCCTCAAGCAGCCTGTTCCAGCTTCTGGCACGAAAACTGCCGCACCTACCAGCGCCCCTGACGTTTCAGTCGCCGAGAAGCGCGTTTGGTCAGGCTCTATGTATGTCAATAACTGCAAACTTTCTATCAATGTTGACGGCGTTCACGCTCCGCATGCTGCGGCAAACTTTATTGCTTTAGCAAAATCTGGCTTCTATAACAATGTTGTTTGTCACCGACTAACCACCTCTGGAATTTATGTCTTGCAGTGTGGTGACCCCAAGGGTGATGGCACCGGTGGCCCAGGTTATTCATTCGGCCCGAACAATGAAAACGCGCCAACAAAGGTCAGCCCGCTTTCGCCTTCATCTGTAACCTACGCGAGAGGCGTCTTAGCAATGGCAAACTCCGGTGGAACAGCAACTCAGGGTTCACAGTTCTTCATCGTTTATCAAGACAGCCCATTGCCTGCAAGCTACTCGGTGTTCGGAACAGTCACTGCCGGTCTAGTCACCATTCAGTCATTAGCGGCACAGGGCGTAAACGGCGGCACCAGCGATGGCAAACCTAATCTCGCGGCAACACTTGGCCCAATCGTCTTAAAGTAAACCTCTAGTCTCGAAACAGAAACCATCAGGAGCCCCAGTGTCAACCACAACAAACAACTTTGGTCGAGTCGATGAAGAAAACAACGTCTTCGTTGTCGAAAGTGATCTCGAGCGCCGAGTTGGCCAGTACCCTGGCGTTACTCCCGAAGAGGCTTTGGCTTATTTTCAGCGCAAGTTCGCAGACCTTGAAGCGCAAGTTCGGCTTTTAGAACAACGAGTAGCTTCAAAAGCTGACGCTCAGAGCCTAAAGAAAGCTATAGCCAAGCTAACCGAAGACCTTAAAGAGCCGGCTGCCGTGGGCGATATTGCCGCGCTGCGTTCAAGAGTTGTGGCTGTTGAAGGCAAAGTTGAGTCGTTGTTCGCTGAAAAAATTGAGCAGAATAAAGAACTAATTGCTGCTGAAATCACGAAACGCGCCGCAATTGCAGAAAAGGCAGAGGCAATCGCTGCGCAAGATGCAACCAAAATTCATTGGAAGAATACCTCGGTTGAGATGAACGCCCTGTTTGAACAGTGGCAAGAAACTCAAAAGAATGGCCCGAAGCTCGCCAAATCAGATGCAGACCCGATTTGGAAGCGCTTCTCGAGTGCTCGCACCAAGTTTGAGGCAGCTAAGCGTGCTTATTTCGCAACACTTGATGCTTCAAATAAGGCGTCAAAGGCGGCAAAAGCCCAAATCGTCGCTGACGCTGAAGCTCTAGTTTCAAAGGGTGGCGAAGCAATCACTGAGTATCGCAAATTGCTTGACGCCTGGAAGGCTTCGGCGCGCGCTAAGACTGATGACGAACTGTGGGCTCGCTTCAAGGCTGCTGGCGACGCCATTTATGCCGCGAAATCAGAGTTTGTTGCGATCGAGAGCACAGAGCAGGCCGCGAATCTCGCGGTTAAGTTAGAACTGTTGACTGAGGCAGAGAAAATCGACGTTGAGAAAGATCTAGTTGGCGCTAAGAAACAGCTTCAGTCAGTTCAAACACGCTGGGAGAAAGCCGGTCGGGTTCCTCGTGAAAAACTGCGCGAAGTTGAAGACCGCCTCAAGGCGATTGAAAGCAAAGTTCGCAAGGCCGAAGAAGATCAGTGGCGCAAGACTGACCCAGCAGCCATCGCTCGCACCAACTCGGTTCTAGAGCAGCTAGATGCTGCAATTGCCAAGCTTGACAAGCAACTTGTGGCCGCAAAAGCTACTAAAGATGCAAAGAAAATCAAAGATGCTGAAGAAGCCCTTGAGGCGCGCAAGCAATGGCGTGAGGTCGTCGTCAAGACGCTTTAGTCAGTAGTTCTCAACAGATGTAGCAAAAGGGTCCACCTTAGGTGGACCCTTTTGCCATTGTTAAGCAATGAAAATTGATTTGCTTTGCGATAAAGAGATGTTCTCGATTGCTGAACTTAGTGCCATGTTGTTGAATTTCGAAATATTCAAGTATCACGAACTGTATGCCCCATTTGGTCTCGTTGAGAATCGAGAGGTTCGCGCCAAGTATCTCAAGTTAACCACCGGCAAGCGAGCTCGATCAAATACAGCGACGGCCTACTGGGTTGAGGTGGGCGATGTTTTGCCTAAAGTTCTGCAGCTAGTGCAAGATCGCTAGCCATTGTGAACGCGATAGACGTCATAGACGGCCTCGATGCGTCTAACAGCGTTAAGCAGGTGTTCAAGCAGACCAGAATCGCCCATCTCAAAGACGAAGCGACTTAGCGCAACTCGGTCGCTGCGAGTCGACACCGAGGCCGACAAGATGTTCACGTGATGCTCCGAAAGCACGCGCGTAACGTCGCTCAACAAGCCCGCCCGGTCAAGAGCCTCGATTTGAATTTGCACTAGAAATAGGCTCTTAGCGTTCGAGGCCCAAGACACCTGCATGATGCGTTCGGGTTCAAGCTTCAATTGCTCTAAATTGCGACAGTCGTTGCGGTGCACAGAAACCCCGGCTCCGCGGGTAACAAAGCCTACGATCTCATCACCCGGCACAGGTGTGCAGCACCGAGCCAGTTTGACCATGACATCGGCATCACCGGCCACGAGCACACCGCTGTTGTTTGCCCTTTGGCGGCCAATGCTTCTTGGGGTAGGTAAAACGAATGGCTCGTCATGACTCTCGCTGTCATCTTGCAGTTGCGAGGCTAGCTTTTCAACAACCGATTGCGCCGAAGTGTGACCCTCGCCGATAGCTGCAAACAGTGCAGTAATGTCAGTGAGTTTCATCTCGGCCGCAACAGACTGCAAGGCCTCACTTGCCATCAGACGCTGCAGAGGTAGGTTTTGACGACGCATTACCTTAGCCAACGCCTCTTTGCCGTGTTCAACGGCATCTTCTCGCCGTTCATTTGTGAAATGCTGCTTGATCTTGGCTCGAGCACGTTGTGATTTAACGAAGTTCAGCCAGTCTTGACTCGGCCCAGCGCTTGGTGACTTAGAGGTGAAAACTTCGACAACGTCACCCGACTTGAGCTCAGTTTCTAGCGGTACCAGGCGCGAATTGACTTTGGCGCCCATGGTGCGGTGCCCCACTTCAGTGTGCACAGCATATGCGAAGTCGACTGGCGTAGCACCGGCTGGTAGCCCGATAACTTTGCCTTTAGGGGTGAATACATAAACTTCTTTTGCGCCGATTTCATAGCGCAGAGCGTCAAGAAACTCTGAGGGGTCTTGAGTTTCGGTCTGCCAGTCGCTGAGGTGCTTCAGCCATGCAAGATCTTCTTCGTTGGCTGCTCCCCC
>CAISOV010000032.1 GCA_903887175.1 uncultured Micrococcales bacterium | reverse complement strand
TCGATGATGGCTTGGTCGCGAAGCGGCTCATAGTTCGCATCTTTCGGGGCCGGCAGGCTGAGCAGCTTGGCGGTTTGCAGGTACTTTGTGCCGGGGAACAGATGCGTGAGGCGAACTTGGTCGGCCTCGGTTAGCTCAACCGGGCTGAGCTTGATGGCGTTGCCCAGAGCGTTGACGTCTTTGAGGCCCAGGCGGTTTGCCTGCTGGCGCAACTCTGTGACGTTGATTAGGTTGATGACGCTCGGCGGGGCCTCACCATAACGGTCAACGAGCTCGTCAAGAATGGCATCAAGCACAGCGCGCGTTCCACTCTCACCAGACGCAGCTGACAACTTGTGATAGGCCTCAAGACGCAAGCGGTCACTGTCGACGTAGGTGTCGGGAATATGCGCATCAACCGGCATTTCAAGCTTGAGCTCGGCAGGCGCCTCAATCTTTTGACCCTTGAAGTCGGCAACCGCTTCGCTGATCATGCGCAAATAAAGGTCAAAGCCAACTCCCTCGATGTGCCCCGACTGCTCTCCCCCGAGCAGGTTGCCAGCGCCACGAATCTCAAGGTCTTTCATGGCGATCTGCATGCCCGAGCCGAGCTCGTTATTGGCCGCGATGGTTGCTAGGCGGTCGTGCGCGGTTTCGGTGAGCGGTTTGTCTGGTGAATAAAAGAAGTAGGCATAAGCGCGCTGACGAGCACGACCCACGCGGCCACGAATCTGGTGCAGCTGGCTAAGCCCAAAGTTCTCAGCGCGGTCAATAATCAAAGTGTTGGCGTTCGGAATATCGATGCCAGTCTCGATGATTGTCGTTGAGACGAGCACGTCAAACTTGCGTTCCCAAAAATCGACCACAACCTGCTCGAGTTCGTTTTCGCCCATTTGACCGTGCGCAATTGCGATGCGCGCCTCTGGCACCAGCGCCGCCAAATCATTCGCCACTTTTTCAATCGTGCTCACGCGGTTGTGCACAAAGAACACTTGCCCCTCGCGAATCAACTCGCGACGAATCGCGGCCGCAACCTGCTGGTCGTTGTAGGCACCAATGTAAGTCAAAATCGGGTGACGATCTTCGGGTGGTGTTGCCAAAGTTGACATCTCACGGATTCCCGTCACAGCCATCTCAAGAGTGCGCGGAATCGGTGTGGCCGACATCGAAAGAATATCCACATTGGTTTTGAGGCTTTTTAGTTTCTCTTTGTGTTCGACGCCGAATCGCTGTTCTTCGTCGATGATGATTAGCCCGAGTTGCTTGAACTTGACCGAGTCGCTCAGCAGACGATGGGTGCCAATCACCAGATCAACGGTGCCGTTAGCCAAACCAGCAATGGTTTCTTTGACCTCTTTGGCGGTCTGAAAACGCGAAAGCGACCGCACATTCACCGGAAAACCAGCAAATCGGCTTTCAAAAGTGTCAGTGTGCTGGCGCACTAAAAGCGTCGTTGGCACGAGCATGGCAACCTGTTTGCCGTCTTGAATAGCTTTGAACGCAGCGCGCACCGCTACCTCGGTTTTGCCATAGCCAACGTCGCCGGCGAGCAGGCGGTCCATCGGAATATGGCTTTCCATGTCGCGCTTGACCTCATCGATGGTGGTCATTTGGTCAACGGTTTCGACAAAGCTAAACGCTTCTTCGAGCTCACGCTGCCAAGCGGTGTCAGGGCCAAAAGCGTGGCCGCGCGATTTCATGCGTGCGCTATAAAGTTTGACCAGGTCGATTGCGAGCTTGCGCACGGCCTTGCGAGCGCGGCTCTTAGTGGCAGCCCATTCGGTGCCGCCCATCTTGCTCAAAACCGGCGCCTCGCCACCAACATAAGGTGTCAACAGGTCGAGCTGGTCGGTTGGCACGTGCAAGGTGTCACCGGGTTGACCGCGCTTGCTCGGTGCGTATTCAATCAAGAGGTATTCACGCAAAACCTGCTGTTTGCCGATGCCATTGCGGCGGGTAACAAGCTCTTTGAAACGACCGATGCCGTGCACCTCGTGCACCACATAATCGCCCGCCTTGAGCGTTAACGGGTCAACCGCAGCCGACTTGCGCCGAGCTGCCAGTTTGCGACCCTGCGGGCTAACATAAGCCGAGTTTTTGCCAAAGAACTCGCTTTCAGTTAGCAAGATCAGCTGCGCGTCGAGTGAGGTGAACCCGTGACGCAGGTTAGCTTGCACCAGATAAGCCGTTTTGGCGGCAAACTTTGCTGGCAGCTTATCAACAACTTGGGCGGTGACCTTGGCTGCTGTTAGCAACTCGGCAAGACGCTCGGCTGTGCCGTGGCCTTCGGTTGCTATCACCACAAGTTGGTTTTGGTCGAGTTGGTCGGCGATCCACTCGGTGGGGTTGGCTTCGAGCGCCCTAAAGTTAGGAATCTCGTGAAGCCCCAGGTCAACCATCGAATCATCTTCGGCTGCAAACGGGCTGACCGTGAAAACCTGCGTGCCAGCAAGGTTCGCCATAAACTCGCCCACCTGCATGAACCCACCAGCTGCAATGTCAATCGGGGCATTCGCGCCGTTAGTCGCGGCCTCCCAAGCGGCGTGCAAAAACTCTTGGTTCGTTGCTATCAAGTCGTGAGCGCGCGCGGCCGACCGCTCAGGTTGCAGCAAAATCACGCCAGCGTCAGCCGGCAAGAAACTTGTGAACGGCACGAGTTTTTCAACCAGCACTGGCGCAAGTGCCTCCATGCCATCAACCGGAATGCCCTCGGCAATCTTGGCCAGCATAGTGCTGATGTTCATAAACTCGTGTTGCATTTCACGGGCGCGACTTGCCACCACCGGCGTGATGATCACTTCGCGAGCGGCATAAAGCTCGGTGGTTTTGATTGGCTCTTCGTTAGGCATCGAACGCTGGTCGGCCACGCTGAACTCGCGAATCTCGTCGAGTTCATCCCCAAAAAATTCGAGGCGAATCGCATGCTCGGCCGTGGTTGCAAAAATATCGAGGATTCCCCCTCGCACCGCAAACTCACCGCGTTTAGTCACCATGTCAACGCGCTTGTAGGCCAGCTCAACCAGCTTGAGTGTTAGCTCAGGCAAGAAATAGTCGTGACCTTGGTGAAGGCGCAGCGGCGGAAAATCGCCGAGGTTACCGGGCAACGGCTGAAGCACCGCGCGAATCGTGGCAATCACAAAAACCGGGTGTGAAACGGGGGTTTCGGCCAACTGGTGCAGGCGGTGAATCACCTTTAGGCGACGCCCCACAGTCTCTGGGCTTGGGCTGAGTCGCTCATGCGGCAGGGTCTCCCACGACGCAAACTCGAGCACCTCGGCACTAGGCTCAAGGCTTCGCAAGGCGGCGGCAAGATCTTCGGCTTCGCGGCCAGAACTGACAACCACAAGATTTACGCGCACGAACCCGGCGCCGGCGCGCAGGTCGGCGATGGCCGCTGTGACTGCCGCCGCGGCCCCGGCGGGTGCAACTATATCTACCCGCGGTTGTTTGATCTTCGCCGCAAGTTTTGCAAAAGGGTAGGCCTCTGCCAGGCGCGCAACAATGCCATGGAGGTTCACAGGTTCAAGTCTAAGTTAGGCGGCGAGTGTCTGGCCGCGAGGGGCTATGGCGCTAGACGTGAAAGCGCATCGTGGCTTTGGCTACGCCCTCGGCAATGATCGCTTCAACTGCGTCAGCGGCGATTTCGAGGGTGGTGGGTAGCTCTTTGCGCTCGGTGCTCGAGAAGTCGCGCAGCACGTAGTCGGCGGTTTCCATCTGCCCGGGTGGGCGGCCGATGCCGATGCGCACGCGGGCAAAGTCGCCCCCGTCACAGGCTGCGATGATGTCGCGCAAACCGTTGTGCCCGCCGTGCCCGCCACCAAACTTGAGGCGAACTTTTTCGGCGTCGATGTCGAGCTCGTCGTGCAGCACAATGAGGTTGGCAAGTGGCACGTCATAAAACTTCAGCAGCGCCGAGACTGGCCCGCCACTTGTGTTCATGTATCCGGTTGATTTTGCCAGAACGACTTTTTGCGCGACTCCCGCGCCAAGAACCAAGCGCCCTTCAGCTACCACCGCAGAAGTTTTAGCCCGCTTGTAAGAACTGCCAATGCGAGCGGCCAAAACATCCAACGCCATTTGACCGACGTTGTGCCGGTTAGCAGAATAGCCGGCCCCGGGGTTGCCGAGGCCGACTATTAGGTAGGTGTCGTTTGACATTTGCTCGTTTAGCGCTTGCTAAAGCTTTGAGCTAACAGCGCCTATTCGGCGACGGCAGCTAGTTCTTCGCTGTGACCAGCTGCAGTTGCAAGAACCGAAGCGATTAGTGCGTCTGCTGGTAGGTCTAGTGAAACGCCTGCAGGCAACTTGATGTCGCTTGCTAGAACGTGGTGGCCGGCGCCTTCTTTGTTCAAGAAGATTTCAACATAGGTTGGAATGTGAATTGCGTCGGCGATTAGGCGAACGCTGTGGTGCTCAAGCTCAACGGTGGTGCCTGAAAGGCTTTCGCCAACGATGTGCACAGGAACCTCAACGTGAACCTTTTCACCCTTGATGATCTCAACTAGGTCGATGTGTTCGATGATCTGAAGCACTGCGTCGCGCTGAACAGCCTTAACCAAAACGGTTTCGTGCTTGCCGTTGATGTCTAGGTTGATTATTGCGTTCTTGGTGCGCAAAATCAGTGCGATTTCGTGTGCTGGAACAGTGATGTGGCGTGGCTCTGAGCCGTGGCCATAGATTACTGCTGGGGTTTTGCCCGCTGCGCGAAACTTGCGTGATGCGCCTTTGCCGAAGCTTGAACGAACTTCGCCTACGATTGCGTGTTCTTTTGATTCTTGAGCCATGATGGGCCTCCTTATTATGGTCGGGGTATCAACTCGGGGTGTTTCGCGAGGATTCATCGCCGCCATAAGGCCACTGCTAAATCACTCCGTCGATCACGGCTTTGCATTTCTGCGCAGCCCTCGCCGTCGTCTGGGGTCAAGTTTAGTGCAAATTGTGTTCGGATGAAAACCCCTGCGGCCCCGAAGCCTTGGCATTCGTTGATTAGTTAGTCGCGGGCGCGCGCAATGCGCCGCACGAAAAGTGCCGCCACGATTACGATTGCCGAAAGCCAAAGCGTCGGGCCAGGCACCGATAGCAGCAGCACCGCGCAAAGCAGCATGCCCACCCAGGCGGTGGCGGCACGTGCAACTCGTGCGGTGCGGCTCGGTGCGTTGCCGGCCTGCTCGGCCAGTTGCCGAAGCGCGCTGAAGTGCCCGATTGCGTAATAAAGCAAAACCGAGAGTGAGCTGAAGCCAATAACCCAGTCGAGTCGACCAAACTGCACGAGCACGATTGCGCCTAGTGCGATGAGCACTTCGGCAAGCCATGGAGCCCCGTGATGGTTGCGGGCGCTGAACCAAGTCGGCAACTCGCGGTCTTCGGCCATGGTTGCGGCTGTGCGGCTAACCCCCGCGAGAAGCGCGAGCATAGAGCCGAGGCTTGCAGCGGCGGCAAAAATGATGACGATGGTTTCAATGAGCGAGGCCGGCCAGCCAAAACTTATGGTGCTGTTTTGCCAAAACGTCACAAGAGGTGCCGAAGATTGGGCCAGCAACGAACCAAGTGTGTTCTGCAACATTATGGCCAAAGCAAAATAGAGAACAATCACTGCGCTCAAAGCTATTGCTATTGCCCGCGGAATGTTTCGCGTGGGGTTGCGCACCTCATCGCCTAAGGTTGCAACCCGGGCGTATCCGGCGAAAGCAAAAAAGATGAGTGCCGCTGCACCCAGAATCGGGCTCACGCCGTTTGTCGAAACCAAGGTGGTGCTCGCTGGCAGAAGCCCTGCGCCGATCGCCGGTTGGGCTTCGACGCCGTGAGCAAAACCCCAAACGATGGTTGCTAACAAAAACGCCACGGTGCTGATTGCCAGAGCAAGTGCAACTTTAGCTGTGCGGTTGATGCCCAAAAGGTTCAGCGCGGCCAGCCCGGCAATCGCCAGCACCGCCGCCAAAACGGGTTGCGCCGGCCAAACATAAACTCCAAACACTAAGCCGATGGCTGCGATTGACCCGATTTTGCCAAAAATAAAACTGAAGCCAGCGATAAACGATGTGGTGGGCCCGACATAAACCCGGCTGTAGGCATAAACCCCGCCGGCACGCGCAATAACTTTAGCGAGCTGATAAACCGATGCCGCGTTGAGGGTTGCAACTAGGCCCGCCAAAGCAATCGCGACGAGCAAGGCCCAGCGGTCTGAAACTGTCGAGGTTAGAGCGGCGGCTTCGTGAAAGACCACGAAAACACCCGCACCGAGCATCGACGCTAGGCCGATGGCAACGGCAAGGCCGAGCCCGATTTGTTGCGGCTTGGGTGTGCTCGGCAAAGACATGCGCTCTAAATCAGGCGTGGCCAGGGAACAGCGAGTTGACCGAGTCGTCGTCGAACACCGCGTGAATAGCTTTAGCGATTAGCGGTGCGATTGAGAGCACCGTTAGTTTTTCGAATTCTTTGTCAGGGGTGATTGGCAAAGTGTTGGTGACGATAACCTCGTCAACTTCTGGCCCGCTCAAGCGTTCGACTGCTGGCTTTGAAAACACTGCGTGGGTTGCCGCGACGATTACTCGGCCGGCACCGTTCTCTTTGAGTGCGCGGGCAGCTGCCACAATGGTGCCTGCGGTGTCGATCATGTCGTCAACCAAAAGGCAGGTTCGGCCTCGAACATCGCCCACAAGCTCGTGAACCGAAACCTGGTTTGGCACGTTTGGGTCGCGTCGTTTGTGAATGATAGCTAGCGGTGCACCCAGGCGCTCAGCCCAAATGTCAGCAACGCGCACGCGACCTGAATCTGGCGAAACTACTGTTAGCGGTTCGTGGCCCCAACGCTTAGCAACATAGTCAGCAAGGTCAGGCAGTGCCCAAAGGTGGTCAACCGGGCCGTCAAAGAAGCCCTGAATCTGTGGCGTGTGAAGATCAACTGACATTAGACGATTGGCGCCGGCTGCTTTATAGAGGTCAGCCATCAGGCGAGCCGAGATTGGCTCGCGACCCTTGTGCTTTTTGTCTTGACGAGCATATGGAAAGAACGGCGCCACAACCGTGATGCGCTTGGCACTGGCACGCTTTAGTGCGTCGACCATCAAAAGTTGTTCCATAACCCAGTTATTGATTGGGGCAGGGTGAGCTTGAATCACGAACGCATCAACACCGCGCACGCTTTCTTCGTAGCGCACAAAAGTCTCGCCGTTAGCAAAGTCGTAGGCGGTGGTTGGCACTAGAGAGGTGCCTAAAAGTTCAGCCACTTCGTTGGCAAGGCCAGGGTGAGCTCGGCCGCTCACCAAAACTAGACGCTTAGAGTTGCTCGCTTTGATGTCCAATTTGTGGCCCTTCTTAGTTTTGTTCGGTGGTTTCAGTTGAAGCTTGTTCTGCGGCGTCAGCGGCCTCGGCAGCGGCCGTGCCTGCACGATTTTGCTGAACCCAACCGCCAAGGTTGCGCTGCGGGGCAACGTTCATTGCTAAAGCGCCAGGGTCAACATCTTTGCGAACTACGGTGCCTGCTGCTGTGTAGGCTCCGTCGCCAATTCTAATCGGCGCGACAAATACGTTATGCGAGCCGCTGCGCACACCTCGACCAATAACACTTCGATGTTTGTTGACGCCGTCATAGTTGGCAAAAATCGTGCCGGCGCCAATGTTTGAATCTGCGCCAATCTCGGCGTCGCCCACATAGCTGAGGTGCGGAACCTTGCTGCCCGCGCCAATGACCGCGTTTTTGGTTTCAACAAAGGTGCCGATTTTGCCATCGGCGCCTAGGTCGGTACCTGGGCGCAAATAGGCGAACGGACCCACTGTGGCATCATCACCGATGCGTGAGCCGGTGACGTGAGATTTAATTACCGATGCCCGCTGGCCCACCGCTGTATCAACCAACCAAACCTCTGGGCCGACCGTTGCGCCCGCGGCAATCGAGCTGATGCCCTTGAGGTGGGTGCCCGGCAAGAGTGTGACGTCTTCGGCTAGTTGCACGGTTACGTCAATGAAGGTGCTGGCTGGGTCAAGAATAGTTACGCCTGCGCGCTGCCAAGATTCGCAGATTCGCCAGTTCAGTTCAGCAGCAACTTCGCTCAGCTGAACGCGATCGTTGATGCCAGCAACCAGCCAAGAATCTTCAATCGCAATGGCTTGAACCCCGCCGCCTGCGCGCAAAATTTCTGCGGCTGCATCGGTGAGGTATTTTTCGCCTTGTGCGTTGTGCGTGCCGAGCTTGGCAAGTGCGGCGCGCAGTGCAGCAGCGTCGAACACATAAACGCCCGCGTTGACTTCGTCGATCTCAAGTTGACCTTCGCTGGCATCACGCTGTTCAACAATTTCGATGAACTCGCCGTCGTTGCTGCGCAAAATGCGGCCATAACCGGTGGGGTCTTCAAGAAAAGTTGTTAGCAGTGTGGCCGATAAACCTTGAGCAAGGTGGGTTTCTAAAAGTGCTTCGATGGTCGGCACATCTAGCAGTGGAACATCGCCACTTGTGACCACCACTACGCCTTCAAAGTCAGCTGGCAGAGCCGATAATCCGCATTCAACTGCGCGGCCAGTGCCCGGAATCTCGTCTTGTTCAGCTATTTTGGTGGTCGGAAAATATGCGTTGACATATTCGCCAATCAGATCTTTTTCGTGTCGCACAACGGTCACAACATTGCCTGCTGAAAGCGCATTTGCTGTGTGAAGTGCGTGGCCCAAAAGTGGAATGCCGGCAAGTTCGTGCATAACTTTAGGTTTTGATGAACGCATGCGAGTGCCTTGACCAGCAGCTAGAACTAAAACTGCGAGGCGACTCTCTAGCATTGCGCTCCTAACCGCTGTCGTTTTGCTGGCCTACCAGGATTCGAACCTAGACAAGCGCCTCCAAAGGGCGCGGTGCTGCCGTTACACCATAGGCCACCGTGCCTCACTTGCCGAAGCAGGTTTAGCACGGTCTAAGTCTGCCATAAGTTAGACCGGCTCGGGCGGTTTTGGGCGTGTTTCGCGCCTTGACCTAGCTAAGCAGGTCGGTGGCTTCAAGCCACTCGAGCTCAAGCCCTTCGCGCTTTTCGTTGAAGGCCGTTTGTTGCGCAACCAGTGCCGCTAAGCCGTCGAAATCACTCTGGTCAAAAGTTGCCATTTTGATGTGCAGGGCGGCTTCTTCGGTGCCAATTTTGTCAAGCATGCGCTCGATTCGCGCCAAGTTCTTTTCGGCATCACGCCTAGCTGCACTGCCGGCGGGCAGGGCATTCGGGTTGGTCGCAGCTTTTGGCGTGCCGCCGCCATTAGCCCCGGCGTTTGCACTATTGCCCGCGTTCGAGTTGAGGCCACCCGGCAGTCGACCGTCGCCACTTTTGACTTGGCCAAGACTGTGCTTGCGCAAGCGAAGGTACTCATCGACTCCCCCAGGCAAGTGACGCAAGTGGCCATCGCCAAGCAGCGCATATTGCATGTCGGTGACGCGCTCAAGCAAATACCGATCGTGGCTCACCACGATGAGCGTGCCGGGCCAAGAGTCGAGCAGGCCTTCGATTGCAGCGAGCATGTCGGTGTCAAGGTCGTTAGTTGGCTCATCGAGGATCAGCACGTTCGGCTCGCCGAATAGCAATCGAAGCAGTTGCAGTCTGCGGCGCTGGCCACCGCTCAGCTCACCAACGGGTGTTTGAAGTTGCGCGCTGCTAAAGCCGAGTTGCTCGACCAACTGCGTGATGTTGACTTCTTTTTTGTCAACTTGAAAATATGTTCTTTCGCGAGCAATCAGCTCAAAGATCTTGTCATTCGCAAACTCGTCGAGCTCGCGAACATCTTGGCTCAGCGTGGCCATCACAACGGTTTTGCCGCGTTTGATTTTGCCCGAATCTTGCTCGAGAGCCCCAGTCATAAGCTTTAGCAGCGTAGTTTTGCCAGCGCCGTTGACGCCGACCAAACCGAGGCGGTCGCCGGGGCCGAGACGCCAAGTTACGTCATTTAGCAGCTGCCTGCCGCCGATGCTGTAGCTAACGTTTTCAACATCAACCACATCTGTGCCTAGGCGAGCAGTTGCGAGCTTTGAAAGCGCAATGCGGTCACGGGGTTCGGGCTCGCCAGCAATCAGCTCGGCAGCCGCATCGATGCGAAACTTAGGTTTTGTGGTTCGCGCTGGGGCGCCTCGGCTCAACCAAGCCAGTTCTTTGCGCAGCAAGTTTTGACGCTTGTTTTCGGTGGCGGCGGCACTGCGGTCGCGCTCGGCACGCTGCAAAATATAGGCCGCGTATCCGCCTTCAAAAGGTTCAACAACACCATCGTGAACCTCCCAGGTCAGGTTGCAAACCTCGTCAAGAAACCACCTGTCGTGCGTGACCACAACGAACGCGCCAGTGTTTGCAGCCCAACGATTCTTTAGGTGCGAAGCCAGCCAAGCGACACCTTCAATATCGAGGTGGTTAGTTGGCTCGTCAAGCATGATGATGTCGAAATCTTGCACCAACAAGGCTGCCAAAGTCACTCGACGACGTTGGCCACCACTCAAATCTTTTATTTGGCGACTAAAGTCAAGGTCGGTCAGCAGGCCAGAAATCACATCGCGAATCTTGGCATCGCCAGCCCACTCGTGCTCTTCAAGATCGCCAACCACCGCCTGGCCAATAGTCTTGCCGGGGTCAATCTGGTCGGCTTGGTCAAGCATTCCCACCAGCAAATCTTTGCGGTGAGTGATGCGGCCGCTGTCAGGCTCAAGGCGCTTTGCCAACAGTTTGATCAGCGTTGACTTGCCGTCACCGTTGCGGCCGACAATGCCTACCCGATCGCCGTCGTTCAGGCCAAGAGTGACGTTGTCAAAAACTGTTTTGGTCGGAAACTCGAGCGAAATCTGCTCTGCACCCAAAAGGTGTGCCATTTATTGCTCGATTCTGGCGCCGGCAGCCGGGCCATTAGTTGCAAGCGCGTTGCCTGCATAAACTCGCATTCGCAAAGCAATTGCGTTTGCCTCAGCCGCGTTCGCAGCCAAAAGTGCAATGGTCGGGCCTGAACCCGAGACAATGGCTGCCAAAGCACCCGCAGCCATGCCAGCTTTGAGCAGCTCGGCCAATTCAGGCTGCAACGCTAAGGCTGCTTCTTGCAAATCATTGTGCAGCAGCCCGGCTATGACCAGCGGGTCGCCGGCGCGCAATGCCACTAGCAATTCATCAGGCACCTGAGCCTCTGCCACTTGAGCGGGGTCGATGCCACGAGCCTGACGAATCTCATCGAGCTTCGCAAAAACTTTTGGAGTGCTAAGACCGAACTGGTTCGGCACCAACACCCAGTGCAGGGTTGGCAGATTCGGCACCTGCTCTAGCACATCGCCAATGCCGGTTCCAATCGCGGTTTCACCCAAAATCGCAAACGGAACATCAGCGCCCAGCGCACCAGCCTCGGCGCGCAACGAGTCAGCTGTTACCCCCGAAGCCCAAAGGTTGTTCACGGCCAAAAGTGCGGCTGCGGCATCGGCCGAACCCCCGCCCATTCCGCCGGCAACTGGCACATGTTTTTGAATCGCAAAACTTGTTGGCTGTGGGGTTTCGATGCCAGCCAGCGCCGCAACGAACCAGGCGGCTTCAACCACCAGGTTGCTCTTGTCGGTTGGCACACCGTCAAGGTGAGCTTTGGGCAGGCTGCCCGTGACACTCACGCGCCAGTCGTCAGCAACCGAGGCAACGACGTATTCGCGCAGGTTCAACGCCTGATAAACACTGGCGACCTGGTGATAGCCGTCTTCGCGCAATGGGCCGACGGCAAAAAAGAGGTTGGTTTTGCCCGGTGCTGAAGCCACCACAACCGGCGATGCACTGAGCCTGGCAGCTATCGACGCAATCACGCTGTTCCAAAAATCGGCAATCGGCTCGAGCATCGAGGCGTCTTTTATTTGCTCATGAACCAAGTTGAGTCTGACTGTGGCACTGCCAAGTTTGAGAATTTCGAAGCTTGCGCGACTGCCGTCATAAAAAGCAAACGCTATTGAGTGATCTGGTTCATCAGAAACTGTTCGAGGGGTTTCTTCGCCCTGCCAACTCTGCACATCACTGAGCGCCGTGAAGAGCCGACTCGGCTCAACACCGAGGTGCCAAAAACTTTTGGCAAGGTGGCGCGTGTGGCCAGCAACCTGAGTTTGGTCTAGATCAAATTCAAATGCCACGAATGCCCGCCTCGGCAATCTTGACGAAATCGTGCACGTCGAGTTGTTCGCCACGCTGGCTCGGATCGATGCCGGCAGCAACCAAAAGTTGTTCGGCGCGGGCAGCGCTGCCCGCCCAGTCTGCCAGCGCTTGGCGAAGGGTTTTGCGGCGCTGCGAGAACGCACCATCAACCACGGCAAAGGTTGCTAGGCGCAGTGCTTCGTCGCCGAGCGGGGCGGCACGCTTTACGAAATAGACCAGTGCTGAGTCAACATTTGGTGCTGGCCAAAACACGTTGCGACCAACATTGCCTGCCAGATTCGCCTCGGCATACCAAGCCAACTTAACGCTCGGGGTTCCATAAACTTTGCTACCCGGCGCTGCAGCTAAGCGGTGCGCCACCTCAGCTTGCACTAAAACCAAACCCGACTGCAAGGTGCCAAAATGCTCTAAAAAGTGCAAGAGCACCGGCACCGAGATGTTGTAAGGCAGGTTTGCCACCAAAGCATCAGGCGCCATCGGCAAATCGGTGAGTCTAAGAGCATCGGCTTTAACCAGCTTGAAGTCAGCACCAGCGCTCGGGGCACGTTTGGCCACTGTAGCCTCGAGCTCAGCGCCCAACTTAGGGTCGATCTCAACTGCCACAACCTTGGCTGCAGCCTCAAGCAGGCCAAGAGTCAGCGAGCCCAAACCCGGGCCAATCTCAACCACGGTTTCATCACCGGTGAGCTTGGCTGCCGTCACGATTCGACGAATCGTGTTTGGGTCGGTGACAAAGTTTTGACCAAGTTTCTTGGTTGGCATCACGTCGAGTCGCTTTGCCAACGCGTGCACGTCACTGCCCCCAAGCAGCTCAACCGGGCGCAACGGCTCAGTCATTCGACACCAAACCTTCGGCCCAAGAACCATAAACATTCTCGGTGTTGGCAGTTAGTTGGGCCGCCATCTCGTTCTCGCTTATGCCGCGCAGCGCAGCCATGTAACGCAGAGTCACCGGCACCAAATAAGGCGCGTTGGGTCGCCCTCTGAATGGTTCAGGCGTTAAGAAGGGGGCATCGGTTTCGACCAAAATCAACTCTTTAGGCGCCATCAAAAAGCTGTCACGCAGGTGCTGGTTTCGTTTGATTGTGATGTTGCCAGCAAACGACATGAACCAGCCATTCGCAATGCAGATCTCGGCCAAGGCAGTCTCGCCCGAATAGCAGTGAAAAACCACACGGTCTGGGGCGCCAACGCGCAACAGTGTTTCAACGACCTGCTGGTGCGCGTCACGGTCATGAATCTGCAGCGCAATGTCATTTTCTTTAGCAATGCGAATGTGTTCTTCAAAACTGTATTGCTGCAACGCGATGGCTGCCTCGCCTGAGGTTCTAAAAAAATCAAGACCAGTTTCGCCAACGGCTCGCACGCGCGGCCCTGCAGCCAGCTCGGCAATTTCAGCCAGGGCGGCATCTAAGTTTGCGAGATTGCCATATGTTGGCGCCTCGTTTGGGTGAAGAGCAACGGCAGCCAACAGGCGCGGTTCAGTCGCAGCAACAGTGGCCGACCATTTAGAACTCTCAAGCGTCACGCCAACTTGCACCGCGCCCAACATGCCAACCGAAGTTGCTAGATCGAGGTGTTGGCGATAATCCATCGGGTTTTCGCCGTCGGCGATCTCGAGGTGCGTGTGGTTGTCGTAGGTGCCCACTTCTAGCGGCTCAGGAGGCTCCGGGTAACGCAGGTCTCGTCGCTGACCTTCAGAAAGGTCGCTGCGACGAGCGCGAATGTGAGGCTCGTGGCTCAAACTAGTTAGCGCCCGGCTTTTCAGCACCAGAAGTTGTCTCGGCAACTTCGATGCGTGGGAACAAACCTTCAAGTTCAGCAATCGCCGCGCCGGCTATTAGCCCATTATTGGCGGCTTCGCTAAGTGGCTGCGCGCTCAAGTCGCCCAACGATGACTGGCCCAAAGCAACCCACAGTTTGGCAGCAGCTTTTGGAGTAACCGGTGCCATCAATACGGCCAAAGTTTTCAAGCCTTCTGCAGCCACGTTGAGAACGGTTTGCAGGCGCTCACGAGTTTCATCGCTTTTAGCTAAAACCCAAGGCTCCTGCACCGTGATGTAGTTGTTCAGCTCATCAACGAGAGTCCAGATCGCAGCGATTGCTTCATGAATCGCAACCTCGTCGATGGCTTTGTCGGCGGTTTCAACTGCTGCCTTCGCAACATTTTTGATGCGCATGTCAGCCTCAAGCAAATCGCCTTCAGCCGGCAGCGCACCCTCAAAATAGCGATGAATCATCGCTATAACGCGCGAGGCGAGGTTGCCGAACCCGTTAGCTAGCTCAGACTGGTAGCGAGCTGAGAGGTCCTCCCAGCTGAATGAGCCGTCTTGTCCAAATGAAATTGCTTTCAAGAAGTAGTAGCGAAAAGCGTCGCTGCCAAAAGTTTCGGTGATTTGGCTTGGTGCGATGCCGGTGAGCTTTGACTTCGACATTTTTTCGCCGCCAACCAGAAGCCATCCGTGACCAAAGACTTGTGTTGGTGGTTGCAAGTCTGCAGCCATCAACATGGCAGGCCAGATCACGGCGTGAAAACGCAAAATGTCTTTGCCCACAATTTGCACGGTCGCTGGCCAAAGTTCGGCAAATCTAGCCTGCGCCTCGACGCTGTCGTCGCCATAACCAATCGCGGTGATGTAGTTCAACAAAGCGTCAAACCACACATAGGTGATGTGTGAATCATCCCAAGGAATATCGATGCCCCAGTCGAACTTCTCTTTAGAGCGCGAAATGCTGAGGTCGGTTAGGCCACGACGCACGAACGAAACAACCTCGTTGCGAGCTGATTCTGGCTGAATAAACTTTGGGTTCGCCGCATAAAAATCTAGAAGCGGTTGTTCAAACTCACTGAGTTTGAAGAAATAGTTGGTCTCTTTGAGACGCTCGACCGGCTTTGAGTGAATCGCACAAACTCTGATGCCATCAAACTGGCCTTCGCCGTCGGCCAGATCGGCCTCAGTTTTGTATTCTTCACAACCCACGCAATAGTTACCTTCAAAAGCGCCCTGATAAATGAAGCCTTTGTCGAACAGCAGCTGCAAAAACTTTTGAACGTTAGCTTCATGACGGGGCTCGGTGGTGCGAATAAAGTCTTGGTTGTCGATGTCAATGGTTTCAAGCAGTGGCAACCAAGAATCTTGCACGAGCTGATCTGCCCAAGCTTGAGGAGTGGTTTTGTTGGCGGCTGCAGTGCGCAAAATCTTTTCGCCGTGCTCATCTGTGCCGGTCAGCAAGAACGAGTTTTCACCGCGCTGACGGTGCCAACGGGCCAAAACGTCAGAAGCCACCTCGGTGTAGGCGTGGCCAATGTGGGGTGCATCGTTCACATAAAAAATAGGAGTCGTGACATAGAACGACTTTTTGGGCGCAGCAGACATGGCTCTATTTTAACCTTGCACTGCACCGCGCGGTTGCGCTTCTAGGTTAAGTCGGCAAACTGGCTGGCGATAAGTTCGCGATCTTCAGGGTCTGAGATTGCCGCAATCGCTGCCTCGGCGAGCGCTCTATTGCTTTCGAAAGCGGCCGAGTTGCGAGTTGCCCGCGCCAGCCCTTCAAGACCAGAGGCAATGAGCCAATCGGTGCCATCGAGTTTTGCTAGTCGAACAGATTCGGTCGCCGCTTCGGTTGCGGCTTTGTCTGCGCCGATGCCGACGAGCGCTCGCGAAAAGAGCCAAAGCCCGATTGCGACGTTCTTGTCGGTGCCAACTTGACGCCACAGGTGAAGACTCGTTGCTGCTAGTTCGAGAGCTTCGATTCCCTCCCCCGCCTCCACCAAATCAAATGCTTGGTTGTAGGTGGTTTTTGCTAGAGCCAAGATGACGTCCATAATCGGCCTTTCTGATCTCTCTAAGATTTCTTGCCACGGGCTTGAAGCGCTTGGTTATAAAGGTCGTTTTTGCTCACACCTGGGTGAGCCGCTGCAATGTCGGCTGCGGCCTGTTTCAGCCCTGTGCCATCAGCAGCAAGCTCAAGAACCAAGCTGAGCAAGTCTTGTGCCTCTGCCGTTTCGGCCGATGCACCTGCCACCACTAAAACAATCTCGCCGCGAGGCTCTTCGGCCGCCCATTGCGCCAACTCAGTTAAAGTGCCGCGCACCGTTTGCTCAAACTTTTTAGTGAGTTCGCGTGACAAACTTGCCAAACGGGTCGGGCCGAGCACTTCGGCGGCCGCCACGAGTGACTCGTGAATGCGATGCGGCGACTCAAAGAAAATCATGGTGCGCGTTTCGGCGCGCAAACTTTCAAACGTTTTGCGACGGTCGCCGGCTTTTCGAGGCAAGAAACCTTCGAAGCTGAAACGATCTGTGGGCAGACCCGAAACGGCGAGCGCAGCCAGCACTGCCGAAGGCCCAGGAATCACCGTGACCTCCACACCCGCAGCCACTGCCGCCCGAACTAGCAGAAACCCCGGGTCGCTCACGGTGGGCATTCCAGCGTCACTGACCACCAGAATGTCGGCATCTTTAGCAATTTCTATTAGCTGAACCAGGCGTTCACTTTCGTTGTGTTCGTGCAGGCTAAAAAGTCTCGCATTGATTTTTATGCCTAGAGCGTTGGCGAGTTTGAAAACAGTTCGAGTGTCTTCGGCGGCGATGAATTGAGCGCCAACTAGGTGTTCAATAAGTCGTGGCGAAGCGTCGCCGAGGTTGCCAATCGGGGTGGCAGCAAGAATAAGCACATGTTCATATTGGCAAAGTATTGTTGAACCGTGATTTCTTTGCTCAATAGTTGGCTTTTTGCACCGCGCGTGCGATGGCTTCTTGAGCGTTTCGCAATCTATGCAGTTTTGGGTTTAGCAGCGATTTTGAGGTTCGTGAATCTCGATCAACCGCACCGACTTATTTTTGACGAAACTTGGTATGTCAAAGATGCCATGACTCTGAATCAGTTTGGCTATGAAGCGTCTTGGGCTGATAACCCCAACGCTCAAATCGAAGCTGGGCACACCGATATTTTTAACTCGACTGCTTCGTTTGTGGTGCACCCTCCCCTGGGCAAATGGATTATCGGCTTGGGTTTGCACCTGTTTGGCAACAACAGCTCTTTTGGCTGGCGTTTTAGCTCAGCAATATTTGGCGTGCTTCTAGTTTTGCTCACTTATTTGATTGCCCGAGAGTTGCTGGGCTCTAAACTTTGGGCTTTGACCGCTGCGTTCTTCATGGCGATTGACGGCCATGCGATTGTTTTGTCACGAACGGGAATTCTTGACATTTTTTTAGCAACCTTTGTCGCGGCAGCGTTTTTTGCACTGCTTAGAGATCGCAAAAGCACTTGGGCTGAGCTGATTCGGCGAGCGCAAAACGCAGCTTTTGGGGTTGTCGACACAGAGCATCCGGGCTTGGGCAGAGATTATTTGCACCTTGGTGTGGTTTGGCGCCGGCCTTGGCTATTAGTTATGGCTGTGATGTTAGGCGCCGCCAGTTCGGTTAAGTGGTCGGGAGTTTATGTCTTTGCTTTCTTTGTCGGCTACCTGATCATTTCTGAAACGATATTGCGTCGCCAACTTGGCGAAAAGTTTTGGGTGACCGCCGGCATCGCTGCGCAAGGGGCCGCCACGGCAGTTATGACCGCGCCGCTAACACTTGCGGTTTACCTCACTTCATACACCGGCTGGTTCGTCACCAATGGCGGCTATGACCGACACTGGGCTGAACAGCCAGGCAACGCCGCAACCGGGTTTTGGGCTTGGGTGCCAAAAACCTTGCAATCGCTGTGGCACGACCACCAAGAGGAATACAACTTTTCGATCAACCTGCACACGCCTCACAGCTACCAAGCCAACCCATTGACTTGGTTGTTCGAGATTCGCCCGACAGCATTTTGGTACACCTATTGCGACACGGTCAAACCTGACTGCCCAACCGCAACTGGCAACCTGATGACAGTTCTGCCACTGGGCAACCCCTATATCTGGATTCCCGCAGCGATTGCAGCTATCTATTTGCTGGTTCGCTACATCATGACCCGCGATAACGTCGCCGGTCTGATATTGCTTGGGCTTGGTGCCGGCTACCTGCCATGGATGCTCTATTTGAACCGCACGGTTTTTCAGTTCTATGCGATCATCTTTTTGCCCTACACAATCATCGGCCTGACTTATGTGCTTATGCTTTGGCTCAGAAGTCGCAAAAAGAGCGCGCAACCTCAAACCCGAGTTTTTCTGATTCTTTTCATAATCGTGGTCAGTGCAATCAGTGTGTATTTCTTGCCGCTCTGGGTTGGCACCTGGATGCCCTATTGGTACTGGAAATCACACATGTGGATTCCGAGTTGGATCTAAAGTGGCAAACCACACCAAACTGATTAGGAAAAATTGAAAAACTATTGGCGCCTGCTAAACCACGCCGGCGTTGCTCGAGTTTTATTCTCACAACTACTGGCGCGGTTTCCTTATGGCATGGTCAGCATCGCTTTTGTGATTCAGATTCAACACAGTTATCACAGCTATGCTCTGGCTGGTTTGGTGATTGGCGCAGAAACCGTGGGGGTGGGCATTTCAGGCCCCGTTTTGGGCCGTTGGTTGAGCCGATTTGGCGTTCGCCGAGTCTTGTTGGTTTGTGCTCTAACCTCTGCCACCGCAATTATTGTGATTGCGTTTGTGCATTTGCCTACATTTATTTTGGTGGTGCTGGCTGGGTTTGCCGGTGCGCTTTCGCCACCCGTTCAGGCCGCAGCCCGCACCACCTACCCCAACTTGATTGCTGAAGAACATCACGCAGTGCTGTTCGGGCTTGACGCGACTTTGCAAGAAGTTATTTGGATCATCGGCCCAATCGTCGCCACACTGTTGGCCTCGCAACTCGCCCCTGAATTGGCCATGGTCACTGTTGCAGTGGTTTTGGTTTTGGGCATTTTTTGGTTCCTCAGCAACCCAGAGGTGACTCGCACTCGGTTTGACCGACCAAACGGTCGACTCGGAGGAGTTTTGAAAAACCCCGTCGTGTTAGCCAGTGCCGTTATGGGCTTTTTGCTAGTAGGTTCGTTTGCCGGCGTCGAAGTTGGTGTGGTTGGAGTTTTCACCCACGACCGCGCAATGGCAGGGCTGGTGATCTCAACTTTCTCAGTTGGTTCGATTATTGGTGGGCTGATGTTTAGCCAAATCAATCAGACCAAAAAATCATTTGCCGTCTATTCTGCAATTTTGACTGTTGGCTTTGGGTTGACCATGGTGGCACCGACCAACCCGGTTTGGCTGAGCATTTGTCTAATCGTCGCCGGTCTGGGCGTGGCCCCGTTTTTGGGAATGTTAGCTGCCGTTATTTCGTTCTCACTCAGTAGCAGCGATACCTCTGAAGCGTTTGGTTGGGTTAACACCGGTCAAATGGTCGGATACTCGCTGGCCGCGGCGGTCACCGGCGTGCTGATCGATGCTATTTCGGCACCGGCAGCGCTATTAGTTTCGGTTGCTTTTGCTTTTGCAACTTTTTCAGTAGCCGTTGCAACAATCTCAGTGACACCGCAACTGCCTGGGCAAAATAGAAAACGTCACGCGAAACAAAATCCGTAAAAAAAGAAAGCAGCACCTCATGAGTCTTTTTGCAGTCACATATCACTATTCGGCGGAACCCGATGAGTTAGCTGGCCTTCGACCGGCGCACCGCGAGTTCACCGCCAAGTTGTTTGACGATGGAGTTTTAGTGACCAGCGGCCCATTCATTGACTATGCGGGTGCTTTGCTGCTGGTGAAGGCTGAATCAGTCGAAGCGGTTTCGGCTCTGCTCGACAACGACCCCTTTGACATCGCCGGTTTTATCGGCGAGAGAGTCATTTTGCAGTGGAACCCACTTTATGGGCGAATGAAGGATCAAGCATGAGTTTCAACCTCGCCGACAACCCGATTGTCACGTTAAATAATGGCCAGCAGCTGCCCCAGCTTGGCCTTGGGGTATACAAAGTTCAACAAGATGTTGCTGTGCACGTTATTGAAGCTGCCATTGAGCGCGGATACCGCCGCATTGACACTGCCGCTTTGTATGACAACGAGGTTGAGGTTGGTGCCGGAATTCGTCGCAGTGGAATCGCACGCGAAAACATTTTTGTTACTACCAAGGTTTGGAATGACCGCCAAGGTTATGACAACGCACTTGAAGCAATCGACGAAAGTCTGATGCGCCTCAACATTGACTACATTGACATGTTGCTGATTCACTGGCCAAGCCCAGCTCAGGGCAAATTTGTTGAAACATGGGCTGCGTTTGAAAAAGCACTTGAGGGTGGCAAAATTCGCGGCATTGGCGTTGCTAACTTTCAGCCGTGGCACCTCGACGAACTTGTTGAGGCTGGCCGCGATGGCCGAACCGCAGGCAGCGTTCCAGCGCTAAACCAGATTGAGCTAAACCCAACATTTCAACAGGCGCAGGCTCGCGCTTATCACCAAGCTCACGGCATTGCCACCGAAGCTTGGGCGCCGATCGCCCGCGGCACGCTAACTAACGACCGGGTTCTTGCCGCGATTGCAGCGAAGCACAATAAAAGCACTACCCAGGTGGCTATTCGTTGGCATGTTCAACTTGGCAACCTGGTGATTCCGAAAACCACTAACCCCGACCGTTTGGCTGAGAACATAGACGTTTTCGACTTTAGCCTCGACAGCGATGATCTGGCAGCTATTGCTGGTATCGAAACTGGCGAACGCAACGGCCCTGACCCAGATAAGTTTTAGGCAACCATGAGAGTCTTAATTTCAGGGGCGTCAGGCCTTGTCGGCAGCGAAGTGCGCCGCCAACTGCAAGAGCTTGGCCACGAACCAATCAGCCTGGTGCGCCGGGTTGCCCAAAACGCGTCAGAGGTCAGCTATGACCCCGCCAATGGTGTTATCGACCCCGCGGTGATGGAATCGATCGACGCAGTTGTGAACTTGGCCGGTGCAACCACCGGAAAACTGCCGTGGACCCGCAAATACAAAGCCGAACTCATACAGTCACGTGTTGAAACAACTCGACTATTGGTGAACGCGATATTGGCCGCCAAAAATGCGCCAAAAGTTTTAATCAGCGGCTCGGCGTCTGGCATCTATGGTGATGCGGGTGATGAATGGCTTGATGAAACCGCCCCGGTCGGGTCTGGCTTCTTGGCCGAGCTGGCTAGTGAATGGGAGGCCGAAGCTTTGAAAGCGACTCCAAGAACCCGAGTGGTGCTCGTGCGCACAACCATGGTTATGTCGCGCAAACTGGGCGCGCTCGGCAGGCTTTTGCCTCTGCTGCGCGCCGGCATCGGTGGCCCGCTAGGCTCAGGTAAACAGTGGTGGGCGTTCATCAGCTTGCCTGATGAGGCTGGTGCCATAATCCATTTGATAAACAACTCACAGGCCAGTGGTGCCTATAACCTCACGGCACCTGAGCCAGCCACCTGCGCCGATTTGGTTCACGCATTGGGCAAGGCCTTGCACCGGCCAACTCTCATTGCCGTGCCAGCCTTTGCTTTGCGTTTGGCCTTCGGCGAAGGCGCCGACGAACTTTTGCTTTGCAGCCAAAAAATGTCGGCCTCGCGTTTGCTCGAAACTGGTTTTGTGTTCAAGCACCCAACTTTGCAGGCGGCGGCGCAGTGGTCAGTCGGCAAAGACTAGTTTTGGTTAAATAAAAAGGCGACGACCACATTGGTCGTCGCCTTTTTTGGTTCTGGCTATTTGCCGACAGCTGGCTTCTTTGCGGCTGGCTTTGCTGCAGGCTTCGCAGCCGGTTTGGCGGCAGGCTTTGCTGCAGGCTTGGCAGCAGGCTTGGCTGCTGGCTTAGCAGCAGGCTTGGCTGCTGGCTTAGCAGCAGGCTTGGCTGCTGGCTTAGCAGCAGTCTTTGCTGCCGGCTTAGCAGCAGTCTTTGCTGCCGGCTTAGCAGCAGGCTTTGCTGCCGGCTTTGCTGCAGGCTTAGCAGCAGGCTTTGCTGCAGGCTTTGCTGCAGGCTTAGCAGCGGCAGCTTTAGCAGCAGGCTTCGGGGCCGTAGCCTTAGCAGCAGGCTTCGCAGCAGGCTTTCTGGCTGCAGTCCTTTTTACATCCGTAGCGATTTTCTTCACTTCAGCAAGTGCAGACTCGGCAGCAGCCTTGATCTCTGGAGCAGCTTCTTTAGCTTCGTGAGCAACGTCTTTGCCAATGGTGGTTGCTGCCTCGGCGATAGCCACAGCTGCTTTTTGTGCAACAGGAGTGTTGCGTTTGATTAAACCTTTGATGCGGTCTAGAAAAGCCATGAGTGATTCACTTTCAAATTGTTTTTTCAGAATTGGGCTGTTGTTATTTAACTCTAGTAAAGCCTCAAAGTTTTAGCTCGCAATGTTACGGCGAGTTTAGTTAGCCGTTAGATGCTCGGCGACGACGAAGAATCTCAGTGATCGCCTCGGCATCAATTGGCTGCGCTTCAACAACTCTTGAAGCGGTCTCTGATTTGGCTTCGGCAAGGCTAACTTTTTCGGCCAGGTCGATAACTTTGGCAAACACAGGTGACTCAAGGGCGCCAAACTGTGTGGAATATGTCGGTGCCGGAATCGGCTCGATTGTGAACTCTCGCGCACGTCGCTGAGCTTCTCGCGCCTCGGCCCATTCCCGGGCAGCGGCAGCAGCCTGTTGGTGGGCTGCCTGAGCTAAACGCACCTGCCCCGCTGCTTCAGTGCTGGCACGAGCATTAGCTGATAAAGCGGTAGCCGACACCCCAGCACGAGAACGAATCGAACCGACCAAAAGTCGACGCTGCGATGCCCGAGCCATTACAAGGCCGCGCAAGACAATCGACGTCAAAACGATGGCAACCACTAACTCGGCCGTCAAGAAACCGAACTTGCTAACCGCAAAGCCGAGCGCAGCTGCGGTCGAGGCGAAGATCCATGAAAGATACGTAAAAACGCGCACAGTTAGGTCAGCGCGATAAACCTGTTCACTTAGCGAAGCCACTTTAGTTTTTGGCGCTTGCAAAATCGGGTTGCGCGCTGCCGAAACTGCTCGCTTAACTTCGCGAACCTGAGATTTCTCTTCAGAACGTTCGGCCGAAGCATTGAACCAAGATGGAATGAACACAAAGAGCCAGAGAACAGCAACAATCACAAGGGTGACGCCGCCGAGGCCTGAAAAGTTCATAAGTCAAAGATATGAGATGAACAGCTTTGCATCTGTAAGGCTCGCTGCGTGTCTGACCACTGATTGCCTAAGAGCTTCAATCTGCTCTATTTTTGTGTGATCCAAGGGTAATCAAGAAGCGGAACACGGCCTGAGTTCCACCTTGCAAGCACCCCATTGCTGCCAACTGGCTCGCCAACAAAATCTTCTTTGGTCAAAGCAAAAATGTAGTGATCACGCCAAGCACCGTTGATGTGAATGTATTTTTGCTTCAAACCTTCGAGCCGAAAACCCAGCTTTTCGACAACTCTTAAACTCTTCGAATTTTCTGGAACAATGTTGATTTCAACCCGATGCAACCCTAAAGTTTTCATCAAATAGTCTGCGCATAATGCCACACAGGTCGGCGCCACGCCGCGCCCCGCGATTGCTTGCCCATCAAGCTCAGGAACGATCCAGTAACCAATCACCGCACTTGACACCGCACCATAAAGAATGTTTGCCACATTGAGCTGCCCCACTATTTGGCCATCGACTTCAATGGCAAAAGGCACGCCGATTTGCTGATCGTTTTGGCGCAGAAGGCCGCGAACCATTGCCTTGAAATCAAAGCTTTGTGGGGCTTCGGGGTTGGTTGCCTCCCAGGGGCGCAACCATTCACGATTGCCCAAAACTAGCGATTCAAGTGCCTTGGCGTCGCGCATGCGAACAATGCGCAACGTAACGTCGCCGCTGGTTAGCGAAAAGTTTGCACCCACAATGGCAAGATTAGTGGCATGAACGTTGCTGATTCAGCAGGCCACAAGGCACAGTTGCGCAAGAGCTTGAACTCGTGGCGCGCGCAGTTTGACGTTCACTTGGCCGAACACCTTGTCGAGCGTGAAAAGTTGCAACAAGATTTTGCTAACCAGCTTCGGCAGATTTGCATTCAAACTAAAGCTCAAAGAGTTGCCTGTTACTTGCCTTATGGCGGCGAGCCTGACACTTCGCTGTTTAATGAATGGGCTTTGAATGTTCAGCTCGAGTTGCTGTTGCCAGTGGCCAACCCTGACCAGACACTTCACTGGGTGGCATTCGACGGCGTGACCACTAAGAGTTCAATCTTTGGTTTCGCCGAACCTCACGGCACAGCAGTTGCGCTCGAGCCTGTTGACCTAATTATTGTGCCGGCGCTTGCTGTTGACCAAAGTGGCAATCGCTTAGGCAAAGGCAAAGGCTATTATGACCGCGCTTTGGCGAACACAAACGCACCTGTGGTTGCTGTGGTTTATGAGCACGAGCTGATCGAGACCCTGCCTGCCGAAGCTCACGACCGGGCTGTTGACTTCGTGGTTACCCCCGAGCAAACACTAAAGTTTTAGCGGTTAAGATTTAACCGTGCCCACCTATTCATACAAATGCAAAAACTGCGACCACGCTTTTGACATTCAGCAGGGTTTCGCCGACGATGCTTTGTCGGTTTGCCCAAAATGCCAGGGCCAGTTGATTAAAGTGTTTGGTCAAGTCGGTGTGACTTTTAAGGGTTCTGGTTTCTATAGAACCGACTCTGGCGCTGGTTCGCCAAAATCTTCGGGCAGCGGCTCGAGTTCGAGCAGCAAGCCAGCTAAAACTGGCGAATAGTTTCGCTGAAAAACCACTAACCCCAGTGCGGCGGTTTGTCGTCACGCAGCCGTTGATCGTTGCCCTGCGGGCGTTCACCCCAAGCCATATCGGTGTCTTCAAAAGCGCGGTCAGACTCGTCAAACATCGTTAGCGGCTTGTCGCGCAGGCTAACCCCTAGAGTTTCGGCTACCCGATAAGCGATGGCCTGCGGGTCGGCAAAAAGTTCAAAACTGCTGACTCGAAGCACTCGCCAGCCCATCGCTTCGAGCAACGCTGGACGAAGTCGCAGGGCATAGCTTGGGTCGCTTATGTCTATTACCGAATCTGGCAGAACCACAACAGCGTTGTTAGCAAAACTAGCAACTAGGGGCAATCGGCTGCCGAAACTAAATTCGGTGCGAATCGCAAGTTTTTTGATGCGCATAGCGAGGTCAGCTAAAAGCGCGTCACGATCAAGGTCATTAAAGCTCTTATTGTGCTTGCTGCCCAGCAAGTCGCGAAGCAGAGCCGGAGCGGTTTCAAGGTCTTCGCCCTGCAGATCTACCGCCGAGAAGCAAGCCACGGTAGTTATTTGACGCCTAGCGCTAACCAGCAAATTTGCGAGTGCTCGCCGGCCGTTGGGTTCGCTTAGCTGACCAAAGTCAGCGCCAACTTTGCCGTGTTGGTTGCGACCGAAACCTACCGAAAAGATGACTCGATCAGCGATTCGGTGCTGCAGGTCGTTTAGAGAAAGCACTTCAAACTTTTCGCGACCGTGAGTTTCGAAAAATGCTGCCAGCTGAGGTCGGCTTCGAAGACCATCGTGAACCGCCGCACGAATGTTATTTGCATGCTTCGATGACCCGGTAGCTACCAGAAGCGACTCTTGAGGCTGCCAGAGAGCGTGGTTGAACACCAACTCAACGACGCGACTAACTTCGGCATCAAGGCTTTCAACGCTCGCATTTACAGCCGCACGGTTGTTTTCGGTTATGACCTCAACGGTTGAGCGTTCACGACCCAAAAACTCGTCGGCGGTTGGCTCAAAAATGATTCTGTTTTGATAGAACTCACGGTTGACCAGCGAACCGAGAGCCTGCCCCCCGGTGCGGTAGCTTGTGCGCAAAACCTCTGAGCCAAAAACATTTCGAATACACGCAAATGCCGAGGCGGCCTCGAGCTCACGGCCGATTGGTTCGATGCGCGCTTCGATTTCGAAGCCATTCGGCGCGGCAATTGCGTCGTCGCCAAAACCGATGACCTGTTTGGCTCGAACCAGACCGGCCAAGTTTTCGGCGATTGTTGACCCTGCGCTGTCAAGCAGCAAAACCACGTCAAAGAACTCTTCGCCAAAAGATGTTCTTGGCAGAAGTTCTGCAACCTCATATGGCGACATCATTACCGTGTTAGTCAATGACCAGAACAGGTTTGGCGCCGAGCTAAGAATTTGCGCCAAGTTAGCTTTGCCGCCGCGCAAAACAGTTTTGAAGTTTGCGGCTTCGGCACTGTGAGCAGCCAAACCCGAACGCCAATGAGCAGCCAAATCGGCATTCAACTTGGCGATCGCCTGAGTGGCAATGAGTGAGTCTGCTTGAACAAACCGCGCTTCACGTTGAGCAATCGCCGCCGAATCAAGAGCAATTTTGGCGGCATCAGTTGCTAAGAAGTGCTCTAAGCACGACTGCCACCAAGATAAATCTAGCTCTAGAGCCAACTGTTCGCGAGTGCAGTGAAGCGTGCTTAGGTCGCGGCAGAGGGCAGCTAAACCAAGCTCGCGCAACTGACTCATCACAGTTGCTCGCTCACCCAAGTTTTCGAGCGCAGGTGAAGGTTCAGCCAATGAAAGCAACTTGGTTTTCAAAACTTTTAGCTCTAAATCGACAAGAGCCGGTTCACCTGAATCAGGGTCAAGGTGTTGCGAAATCGAAGTTAGGTCACGCAAGAGTTGTCGATATTTGACTTCAGCCTGTTGAATGCCTGCCGGCACCTGGGGCGGGGTCGGCGTAATGCAGTAGGCCTGCCAAAGTTCCCCTTGGTTTTGCGCGTTTCGCAAGGCGCCGTTGAGGTCGGCAACTGGTCGGCCCGCTCGAACATATTCTTTTGCCAACTTTTTGAGCCTGCGGCGGGTGCCACCTGACATGGCACCTTTAGTCTTTTTTGAAGAAGTGGCTTCGATTAGCTCACCAAGTGAACGGTCGAAAACGTCAGGAACAAAAGTGTCTAAGGTTTCGCGCAAACCAATGAAAAGCTCAAGATATGAACCCCACTCGGCGACCGAGTTTGCCGGGCGTAGATTGGCTTTGGTAATAAACTCACCAAGTTCTGCAGCAAGCTGATCAAAAATTTCATCGCGCATTCGAACGGCCATTTGCAAAGCCTCTTGAACTTCGGCAGCCGAGCCAAAGCGAGCTTGGTACCAAGCGGTATCTTGAGGACCAAACTTAAACTCACCCAACTCGTGAGCGCTCTGCAACAAACCGAGTGCCCTGGTGCGGTCTTTCAGCGCCGGCAAATGTTCGGGGGTGATTCGCGCCGATGTTTCAGGCGCTTTAGGCAAAGAACTGAGCATCGCCAACTGTTGAAGCGCTTCGGCAGCCGAAACCCCGAGGGTTGTATCGACCCGGTTCAGTGAATCAAAATATTCACTGACCTGCCCTCGCGCCAGCTCGCGTTCTGATTGGGCTGACTCATAGGTGTGCGAACCCGCTTTTTCGTGTCGCGAAATCGCAGCAATCACGTCGATCCAGGCGTGCCTAGAACGCACACTTAAACCGGCAACATTGAAGCTGCTCAGGCGATCAGCTAATTCGTTTAGAGTTTGTTGCCGAGGCGCTACCACTAAAACTTTGCGGTTTTCAGCCGCGAAGGCGCCGAGTAGGTTTGCCACCAGCTGGGTGTAGCCGCAACCTGGCAAAGTTTCGACAGCAAAACTTAGGCCGGCTAAAGCGCGCCGCACAATAAGGTCTTGGGCTTTGTCAGCGTCGGCAATCAATAGCGCAGTTTCGGCTGGCTCGCGCGGTGGCAAGCCAGTCACATCAGCTTCGCCAGCAAGGCGTCGCATCAGAGAGGCACTTGAAACTGCAAAGTCGTCGGCAAGCGAAGCTGGCTCGAGCACAAAGTTGCCAATAACTAAAAGGTTGCTGAGTTCGGGCTTGCCGGCCTCGCCAAGCTCAGCATTTAAATAGTCAAAAACCGCTATCGGCAGAAGCTCACTAGCTGTACTTGCTCTTCGTTCAAGAGTCTCAGCACTAAGCCGCACGCCATAGCAGATCTCAAAATGCTTCAACAAATATGGGTTAGCAATAGCTGGGCCCGCCAACTCAATCTGAAAATCGTCGCCATTGGCGTTGAACTTGATTGGCCAAAGCAAAATGGGCAATGCCAGATCAAAGCCGTCGGGCTCAAGATTTGCAAGGCCGCCCGCGATAAAGAGGTTGTCTAAGCCAAAGTGCTCGAGCAGTTCGTGAGCTTTGAGGTGAATTCTTTTGGCGGTTGCCAGCGAACGCGAAAAACTTAGCGGTTCGCGCACGAGGTTAGATAGCACCGAAGCGCCAGACCCTGTCAGTTGCGAGATGCCGCTGGGGTGAGCGCGGCCAAGATCGATATGCGAGTGATGATCCTGCTCAAAATTGAGAAGCGGGTTTGCTACACCAAGCGCCAAAATTTCTTCATGCCAACTCTGCCAGCTGGCTTGAATCTTTTCATTAGTCTCGGCGGTTTCTGGCACATTCCAAGACTAACTTTGAGGCTTGCAGTTAGTGCTTAGGCACGAGGCCTTTTTCAAATGTTGCAGTCACAGCAATCGGGTCACTCAACTCGCCGACAAATTCACCGTTGGGCCCTTCATTGTTCACAAACCCGATCATCACCCAACCAGCTGGCCCGTTCACTAAGCGAGCCGCATAAACTAACCGTTCTTCGAAAGCCCCGGCGCGACTGAAGTCGATGTCGGTCAAGTCTTGGCCAACCACCAGCGAATAGGTCGCATCGCGTTGCCCAAACGATGACTGTCTAGCTGGCGAAAGTTCGCGCCACCCACAGCAAAAGATCACTATTGGCACGCCATCAACAATTTCGTATTGAAAAACTTCAAGCTGGCCAAAGTCATCGGTGACTTTGCCCAAAGGTGGCAATACTTGCCAGTTTCGCTGATCGGTCGAGACCGCGTGCCCCATTACGCCTCGAGTGGTCACTAGGCCGACATTTGAACGAGCAGTCACCAGCATGTGCCAAAGCGGCTGCGTTGAAGCGAGTTCGGCAATGCCAGCCAGACTATTGTAGTTTTCGCCGCCGATCAGCTGGCCTGCTTTAGCTTTGAAAACCCAAGGGTCACGCCAGGCTTCGTCGGGCCAGGTGCTCTGCCCAAGCTTTTCATACCAGCGGGCGTCAGCTGCCACCATTGCATCGCTGCCAAGTTTGGTCCAGGTCATGAGATCTGGCGAGGTCGCAGCGCCAACGGTTTGAACGTCGCCGCCATCTTCGCGGCTGGTGCCGGTGTAGTACATCCACCAGAGCCCGTCATCGCCCTTAACAACCGAGCCCGTCCATGTGGTGTAGCTATCGAAGGCAGGTGAATCGCTCACGATTAGTGCGTCAACGACGACCTGCCAGTTTGTGAGGTCAGTCGAAATCGCGTGGCCAACGATTGGGTGGCGGTGCCGGCGGTTTGGGTCGCTCAAGGCACGACTAGCGCTCAAATAAAAAGCGTGATATTTCTCGCCGTCAAAAACGAACCAGCTGTCCCATATCCACTTATCAATAAGTTTTAATGCCATCGGCTGATCCCTCGATTTCAAAATGCAAAGGCTTACAGTCTAAATTACAAACTTGCCCTGCAGAGTGCACTTAGTCGCGCCGGTTTCGACCTTTGGTAGTCTTGCTTGAGGTTTGGTGCGAGTTTCGAATCGCCCGTTCCTTCAGGCTCCGTAGCTCAGTGGATAGAGCAGAGGTTTCCTAAACCTTGTGTCGTAGGTTCGATTCCTATCGGGGCCACTAAGGTCTAAAAAGTGAGAACTCGCTGTTTTGCAGAAAACACGGCGTCGGTTTGGCTCAAATAAATAAGGCCTTCAATCAGGCCTAAAATGCCTGGGATGCCCGACCAGAAGAAGCAGGCATACAAAATTCCGGTGCCGCTCTGACCCAAATAGAACTTATGCGCACCAAAGTGCCCTAGAAAAATTGCCAACAACGCGGCAGTCACTCTAGATTTCACGTCGCCACCTAAACCGGCGCCACCTGCGCTCGGGTTGACTGCATTCGGATGCCCGCACTGTGGGCAAGCGACTGCCTGCGGGCTAATTTGTGCGCCACATGCGCTGCAATAAACCATTTTTCTCTCGCTCTCAAATGTAGAGAGACCCTCTCCGCAAGTTTCAGTTTAACCACTGCCCTCAACAAAAAATCTAGGCAGCGATTGGCAACCGCAAAAATTCGTCCCATTCAGGTTCAAGGCGTTCAGCACCTCTAACACTCCAAGCAACGCCAGAGGGCATAGCTGGAACAAACTTAAGAGACCAGCCAATCTCAGCCAAAGTTCGGTCACCTTTTTTGTTATTGCAGCTCAGGCAGCAGGCGACAAGGTTTTGCCAAGTGTCACGGCCACCTCGAGATTTGGGTTGAACGTGGTCAATGGTGTTCGCCGATCGATTGCAGTAGGCACAACGAAAGCCATCGCGGCGCAAGACTCCCCTGCGAGAAAGTGGCACGTTGCGGCTGCCCGGAATGCGCACGTAACGACTCAGCAAAATTACCGAAGGGCACTCGAACTCAGCGCTGGCACTTCGCACCCGATATTTTGGTGCACCTTGAATCACTTTGGCTTTGTTATTCAAAACCAAAATAAGCGCTCGCTTAAAAGACACCACTGCGAGCGGTTCATAACCAGCGTTTAAAACCAATGTGCGCAAAAGCATTCCTTTCGAATCTTCTCAGACGGCTTCTGAGATTTTCGGTGGTCACAAGTTCATCGCCAGAAACAAAAAAACCGTCAAAAATGACGGCGTGATTAGTTGACTGCGGTTTGGCATTGTTGTTGAAAATGGC
>CAISOV010000031.1 GCA_903887175.1 uncultured Micrococcales bacterium | reverse complement strand
TGAGCCAGCTATGAAAAAGTTGCTCAACCGCAAGGTTAATAAAGACTCTGAAAAAGGCGCAGCAGCACTGGAATTCGCGATTATCGTGCCAGTGCTGCTGCTTCTCGTTCTTGGGCTAATGGACATCGGCCGTCTGTTGCTCGTGAACATGAGCCTGCTCTCGGCCGCCCAGCAAGGCGCCAGGGTGTCGGCGATGACGGCTAACATTCCGGACTCAACGCTCTCAGCCTCTGTGCGCGGGGCAGTGCCCAGCTCACTCGTGCAGCTCAGCGTCCTCGGGAACTGCACCTCAGCATCTCTCCAGAGTTGTGTGGCACCAGGAATCACCACAAAGTGTGCTGGCACAAACTCTGGGACCACGACAGTCTCCGCATCCATTTCGTTTTACTGGCTCACTCCGATTGACCTGATCTGGCGCTTTGCCGACAGCACTCGAGGTGCGTCAACTGACTACAGCCAGACAGTGACAGCTCAATGTCTGGTGTGATGGCTCGACTAAAAACTTTCACAACTCAAAAACCCCGCAGTCAAAACCTTGGTCAACGTGGCGCAGTTATTGTGCTCGTGGCCATTTTGTTTGGCAGTGGTGTGTTGCTCGGCTTGGTTTCGCTCGTGGTCGACAGTGGTCAGCTGCTGCTAGAAAAAACCATCACCCAAATCTCAGCCGATAATGTTGCAACAGCTTTGGCTCACGACTGCGCAGCCAGCACAGCAGAATGCACTTCGACCATTGCTGCCGGCAGTTCGCTTGTTTCAATAGCTCACTCAACGTTTAGCAAGCATCCGCCCGCCATTATTTCGGTTTGCGGCAGCACGCAAGCCGTAGCATTGCGACCCGCGCTTAGCCATTGTGGCAGTTTCACGGGCATTCCTCGTGACTGTGTCGCGCCCTCAAGCAGCTACCCGGCATATGTGAGGGTTTACACCGGATACACCGCGGCCACAGGTGGCACGCCCCTGTTCCCGTTGCTCAATAACTTGATTCACGGCACAACTAGCAACCCAAACATCATGGCTTGTTCTCAGGCAGCCTGGGGCACAGTCGGTGCGGCAAACAGCAGTGCCAGTTCTTTGCCGTTCCCAATGGCAATAAGCCTTTGCACCGCAGTCGATTCAACAATCCTCGGCAAAACCACTGGCCTGCTGCCCACTGACACTGTGGTTGAGGGGCTATTCGGTGGCAGAAACAACAACACTTCAAGCACTTGCGCAGGCAAAAAAGATCAGAACAACAACACAATCGTTTACCCATCGGGTGCCCAGTTTGTGGCATTTGATGTGATCAACCGACCGGTTAGCGGTCAAATAAAAATTGGTGACACTTTGACTGAGAATGCTTTGTGGAACGCTTCAACTGTGACCACTTATCAAAAAGGTTTGCAGAGCATGATCACCAGCAAAGCTTCGTATCTGATTCCGGTTGTTACTGACACCCGAGCAACGTCAAAAGTTGTGGTCTCTTTCGTAGGCTTTAAGGTCTTGGGTTACAAGTATTACAACGGAACCTACAGCTATTACCCCGCTACGGCGAACGCCACAACTTTTCCGACTCAGGCTCAAAACACCTGCGCTGGTTTTTGCCTTGTTGGCGCCATAACAAACGCCACTTCGCAATCGGCGAGTTTGTTCACGACTACGGGCACATTGAGCTATAACCTTGGTGTAAACACCATTCACCCGCTGCAATGAGAGGAATCAGATGAAAGCGTCGAGGCTCAATTTGGTAATCGCTCTCGTGCTTGCCGTTGCCGCGGGAATCGCAGTTTTTGCCTACACCAGCAGCGCTAAGCAGGTTGTGCAAAATACTGAGCAGGTGCAAGAAGTTTTGGTCGCAAAGCAGGTGGTGCCAGTTGGCACGACACTTTATGACGCGCGAGTTCAAGGCATGCTAGAAACCGATAAATACCCTGTTGGAACCTTGCCCGCTGGCTATTTGACTAAAGATGTTGCAAACGATGACACTGCGGCAAAACTTCGCGTAGCTCAGGTTTCGATTGCCAAGGGCATGATTTTGAGTGCATCGAACTTTGGCCAGGTTTCTGATAGCAAGCCAAACCTTGGCCCGTTGCAGGTGCCAGCAGGAAAATTCGCGGTTGCTGTAACTTTGGCTGATGCCGATCACGTCGGAAACTTTATTGTGCCAGGCGTAGATGTTGCGGTGTTCTGCACCATCGACCAAGCCACAGGTGCTTCAGGGGGCGCGAGTGGTTCGTCAACCACAACCATCACGTCAACTCGACTATTGGTTGAGCGTGCCACAGTAATCGGTGTTGGTAACGCTGCAACAGTTGCAGCCGCGAACGCCAACATAGCAACTAACAAAAACTCAAACGGATTGATTACCTTGGCTGCCGACCAGATGCAAACTCAGAAAATCATTGAGTGTTCTCGTGCGGGTCAGATTAATCTTTCACTGGTGGGCACCGGCACTGTGCCGACTCCAGACCCTGGCGTGCCTGCAAACGACCTTTTTAAGAACTGAGTTCATTCATGACAGTCTTGCTCGCTGAAAACTTGCAAAACTCAGAGCGTTTCAAAATGACTCTGGGGGAGTCAACCGTTGTGATTCGCAACGGTCGTGAACTGCGCGATCACCTCGCCGCTAACCCTCAAGAGTCGCTGGTTGTGATTGGGCCTGAGTTTGGTCTAGAAATTGCCACTCAGGTCGTTGAATACTATCGAGCCACCCGACCTGCCTTGGGTTTCATTTTGATTCGCAGTCGACTTGAGGTTGCTGTTATGTCTCAGGCAATGCAGTCTGGCGTGCGTGAGGTTGTTGGCACCGACGATGCATCAGCGCTGCTAGCAGCGGCTAAGCGTTCTTTGGCACTTTCAGAGCGAATGGCAGACACTACGGTCTTTCAAGAACCCACCAGCAAAGGCAAAGTGGTTTTGGTGTTTTCGGCCAAAGGAGGCTGTGGCAAAACCACTGTTGCAACTAACGTTGCCGAAGCTCTGGGCGCCAACGGTGACAAATCGGTTTGCATCGTTGACTTTGACTTGCAGTTTGGCGATATTGCGGTAGCTCTGCAGATTGAGCCTACAAAGACCATAAGCAACGCGATTCGCATGGGCGACAACCTCGACCTTTCGGGTGTTCGTTCGTTGGTTTTGCAATATCGCCCAAATCTTTATGCGCTTCTTGCCCCTGTCGACCCGAGCGATATTGAGTTCATCACCGCTGACTTGGCCGAAAAAGTGATTTCTGGCCTAGCTCAAACTTTTGACTATGTTGTTGTAGATTCGCCGCCAGCTTTCACCGAGACGATTTTGAAAGCATTCGACTTGGCTGACGAATATTTGTTGGTAACAACGTTAGATATTCCGTCTCTGAAGAACCTCAAGGTGACGCTTGGCACGCTTGATGCTTTGGGCATGCCTCGTTCTAAATGGAACATCATCATCAACCGCAGCACGGCTAAGACTGGCTTGAGCACGCAAGATGTTCACGACGCTATCGGCCTGCCGATTTGGGCGACTATTCCAGCAAGCCAGATTGTGCCGACGATGATTAACCAGGGTCGCACCGTGGTTTCTGGCAAGCCGAAGCACAAGGTAGGCAAGGCAATGTTTGAGATTGCACGCAACATCGATAAAAAGATGGCGAACTCGAAAGATTCAAGCGCAACCGGTGCAGATCACCGCTACGGAGTTTTTTCTAGAGCAGGCAAAGGCGGCAAAAATTGAGTCTTTCTGACCGTTTAAACCGACCTGAGACTTCGGGTCTGTCGGCGAATGTCAACACCGGGCTTTTGCGCACCGTGTCGGGCGGTACCCCTGATCGGGTTGACCAAGAAATTCTTCGCGGCCTTGTCAACGATGAGCTAAAAACTAAAATCGGGCAGTATCTTTATGCTGGCCAGATGGATGCCGAAACTCTTGAAAGTGCGGTTTTTGCAGCCATTGGCACTGTTATGGAGAAAGGCGATTACCCTTTAACCGACGTTGACCGCGCCGAACTGCTGCAACAGATTGTCGACGACATTCTTGGTAACGGCCCGCTTGAACAACTCTTGCGTGACGCTGAAGTCAGCGAAATTATGGTGGTTCGTTACGACAGCATCTATGTCGAGCGAAAAGGCAAGCTCACTCTTGCCGATTTGAAATTCACGAGCGAAGATCACCTGCGCAAAACCATCGACCGCATTGTTGGTCGGGTAGGTCGCCGCATTGATGAGTCGAGCCCTTTGGTTGACGCTCGTTTGCTAGACGGCAGCCGTGTCAACGCGGTTGTGCCACCTATTGCTTTAGATGGCGCAAATATCACGATTCGTAAGTTCTTTAAAGAACCTTTCACGGCGCGTGATATGTTGGTCACCGGCACGATTACGCCGACCGCTCTTGAGATTCTTGAGGCCTGTGTGCGCGGCCGTTTGAACATTGTTATCAGCGGCGGCACCGGCTCGGGCAAGACCACCACTCTTAACGTTCTTTCTTCGTTCATTCCCGAAGATGAGCGCATTGTGACGATTGAAGACTCTGCTGAGCTTCAGCTCAATAAACCACACGTGATCCGTCTTGAAACCAGGCCCGCAAACATCGAGGGTTCAGGTTCGATCTCGATTCGAGAATTAGTGCGAAACTCTTTGCGCATGCGCCCAGACCGCATTGTGGTGGGTGAGGTTCGTGATGGTGCCGCACTTGACATGCTTCAGGCTATGAACACTGGCCATGACGGCTCGCTAACCACAGTTCACGCCAACAACCCGCTAGACGCAGTTTCGCGCCTTGAAACTATGGGTTTGATGGCTGGCATGGAGTTGCCAGTTTTGGTGATTCGTGACCAGATTGGGCGCGCGATTGACCTTATTGTTCAGCAGAGCCGCCTTCGCGACGGTTCGAGGCACATCACAGCAATCACTGAGATTATTGAGGTTGCCGATGGCGTTTTGAAAACGCAAGATTTGTTCAAGTTTGACTATTTTGAGACACCGGTTGACAACCGCCTTGGTGTTTTGAGGCCAACCGGTGCCGTGCCCACTTTTGTGAATCGTTTGGCTGAAGCTGGCGTCAACTTGAATATGGCGAGCTTTCAGCGATGAAAGATTACATGCCGCTGGTGATTGGCGGTTTGGCGTTTGTGGCAACAGCCTTTTTTGTCATCGCCATTGGTGGGTTCTTTGACCGTGAGCGCGCCGCGAAAAACCGCGCCAAAGTTTTGGCGAGTTATGCCAGAGTTTCTGGCGCTGGCGAAGCTCTTGACCTCGAGGCTGAAAAACCCAAAGGGGCTTTTGAAAAACGGCTGACTACTTTGCGCGCCGCTCTGTTTGAAGATCTTTTAGCAGCGGGCGTAGCAGTTAGCCCCGATGGTTGGCTTGGTGTGATTGCAGCCACCGGTGCGCTTGCTTTTATTGGCGGAACCTATTTGTCAGGCTCGCCTATCATTGGTTTGCTTTTTGGTGGGGTTGCAGCATATTTTGCACCTCGAGCTTTTTTGAACAATCGTCGCAGCAAGCGAGCTATCAAGTTTGCCGATGAACTGCCAGGTTTGATGCAGGTTTTGGCTTCGGGTCTTCGCACCGGTTTGCCGTTTGCCCAAGCTCTTGAATCAGCGGCCCGGCAAGACCGCGGTGAGGTCGGTGTGCAAATGAACTATGCACTCACCGAAGTTCAGTTTGGCTCAACTCTTGAAGAAGCGCTGATGCGAACCGCTAATCGCATGGACAGCAACGATTTGATTTGGTTTGTGCAAGCACTAGACATTCAGCGTGAAATCGGCGGGTCGCTTTCTGGCGTGCTTGATAACGTAGCCGCAACTATTCGCAGTCGCGCCGACCTTCGCCGCGAAGTGCGAGTGCTTTCAGCCGAAGGCAAATTGTCGGCCTATGTTTTGCTTGGTTTGCCGGTTGGCACGTTTGGCATTTTGCTGCTGATTCGCCCGGCTTATGTTTCGTTCTTCTGGACGAACACTTTGGGCATGGTGATGGCTGGAGTTTTTGTGGCGTTAGTCACTGTCGGCTGGTTTTGGCTTCGCAAACTAGTGGTGATTGACGTTTGAGCGCGTTCTTTGATTTGCTGCCTTACATCGCCGGCTTCGGTTTTGGCGGGGCCTTGTTTTTATTGGTGACGCGCCTTGGTGGTTTGATGGCCAGCGAAAGCAACCGTCGCTTGCTCAAGACTTTGCCCAAGTACACCCAAAACCCTAATGAGATAAAAGTCGCGGTCTCTGATAACAAAAAGACCAACAGTCTGTTTTTTAAACTCGGATGGCGTTTGATGAGCGCAAAGTATCGCGCCCGCATGACGGCTCGACTGCAGGGTTCTGGCAAATACGGCCAGTCGGCACTTGAAAACTTGGTTTATCAAAAAGCCCTTTATGGTCTGGTTGGTGTCTTGTTGGGTTTGTTGATGATGGCAAGCCAGCCAGGGCAAGGTTTTCTTTGGGGCTTAGTTTTTACGGTGTTTGGCTACTTTGTTCCAGATATTTTGGTTGTCAACGACAGTCAAAAGCGTGAACTGAGCATGGACAAAAACCTGCCTGACGCCATCGACATGTTGACCCTTTGCGTTGAGTCTGGTTTGAGCTTTGAAGCTGCAGCAGCTCGCGTTTCGACGGGTCTTGACGGGCCTGTTTCAGAGGAACTTGGTGCGCTGCTTGGAGAGATGCGTTTAGGAAAATCTCGCAACGAAGTTTTAACAGCGCTGGTTGAGCGAACTAAGAGCCCTGGTTTGCGTCAATTTGGAACCGCGCTTTTGCAGGTAGATCGCATGGGTGTGCCTGTGGCCGGTGTTCTTGCCGAGCAAGCCCGCGACATGCGTCAGAAGCGCAAAGATGCGGCTCGCGAGAGCGCACAAAAAGTGACTGTAAAAATTCTTATGCCGCTAATGCTTTGCTTTTTGCCAGCAGTTTTTGTTGTGGTGATTGGTCCAGCTGTGGTTGGCATGATGACTGGGCTGCAAACTCTCTAACCGAACGAGCGAAAAATGACTTTTAACAGCTTGATCAACGACACGATTTTGAGCATTTGGGCGTTGCCGGTTTATGTCTATTTTCTTTGGCTTTCGGTGGTGTTGAGCGTTATCGATTTTCGTGAGCTGCGTCTGCCAAATAAATACATTTACCCTTCATACCTCGTTGTAGTCGTGGGCTTAATCGTGCCAGCCTGGGTTTCAAAGCGCTGGGATTCCCTCGCGCAGGCGGCTCTGTGCGGGCTTGTGGCCCTCGCGCTGTTTATGTTGCTTCATGCGGTGTATGCGTCTGGTTTGGGAATGGGCGATGTGAAACTAGCAGGCATCGTCGGTCTGTTAGCTGGCTGGGTTTCTTGGGGCACAGCTTTGGTCGCGCTTATGCTTGCGTTTTTCTTGAGCGCCATCGTCGGCATCGTGCTTTTGGTTTCGCGCAAAGCGACATTGAAGAGCGCGCTGCCATTTGGGCCGTTTATGCTCGGTGGAACAATCTTGGCGCTGGCCCTAACGGCTTATCTGCGCGCACAGTTTGCTTAGCGGGCTATTCTTCGCCGATGTCTTCGTTCCAAAGCGCAGGGTTTGCGTCGATAAAGTCTGACATGAGCTCGATCAGCGCAGGGTGGTTGAGCACGTGCACTTCGGCGCCGTGTTCGGCAACCCAGTCTTGACCACCCATAAAGTTTTTGTCGTCACCGACGATTACGCGACCGATGCCGAACTGACGAATCAGGCCTGAGCAGTACCAGCAAGGTGACAGGCTCGTGGCGAGCGTGACTTTGCGGTAACTTTTTTGGCGCCCGGCGTTTCTAAATGCGCTGGTTTCACCGTGCATTGAGGCGTCGCCGTTTTGAACCCGCAGGTTGTGGCCGCTACCCAGCAGCGCGCCATTCTCGTCGAAGAGTGCTGCGCCGATTGGAATACCACCTTCGGCAAGCCCGAGGTGGGCCTCGGCGATTGCTACTTCGAGCTTCTCTTCATCTGTGCTAAATATTTGACCGACTTTGAATTCCATGTTTGAAGCCTTTCATAAACCAGTGGTTGGGGCAAACTCTGGGGTGCGCCGATGGCGGGCGCCTGTCGTGCGCCGATGGCGGGCGCCTGTCGTGCGTGCTTTAGATTCGCCGACGTCGTGAAACTTAACTAAAAAGGGTGGTGCCCGATTTCTCGAGCACCACCGTGATTTTATTTCGAAGGGGTGTTACTTCTTTGCCGAGCCTTCGAGCTTGGCTAGAACGTAGTACAAACCGCCGGCAAGCACGAAGCCAACCAAAGCTGCTAGGTCTGGCACGTCAACCACGTCACCGCTGTCGAGAATGAAGTGGTGAATGTTGTAGCTGATGAAACCGTGGTAATCAACCTGGCTAGCAAAAGCCCAGATTGAGAATGCGGTTGCTACAACGAATGCAACAGGCCCTGCGAAGGTGTGCTTAGGCGCAAGGGCGCGTGCTGTAGCGTCTTTGCCGCCTGACATTAGGCGTTCGACCAAAACAATCGCGATCCACGGTGCAACCCAGTAGCTAACAACGAGCAAGAAGTTTTCTAGCTCCTTGCCAACGTGTGGGTCACTGACGCCTAGGTAGGCAGTGATTCCGCCAAGTACACCGGCTAGTGCAACCATGATTGCGCGACGGGTCTTGAAGCCAATCTTGATTCCCATTGCCAAGAATGACATTGCACCCGAATAAACGTTGAGCACGTTTGCCGAGATTGAACCGATGGTGATTGCAAGCAGTGTGATCGGTGCAAAGCCGCCCAAGACGTTCGTGAAGTCATGGGTTGGGTTGTCGCCGAACACTGAGCCGCCACCGAGTGAGTTGAAGGCTAGAACACCGACGGTCATTAGCACGGTGGTGCTAAAGAAGTTGCCCAAACCAGCTGCTAGCCCAAGACTGCGCTTGTTGACGCTTGCAGGTAGGTAGCGGGTGTAGTCAGATGCGAAAGGCGTCCAGCCAGCGGTGTAGCCGTAGGCGGCTCCTGCTGTCAGGGTGAAACCGGCCCAAGGAAAATCTGCGCCTGGAGCAGCGGCAACAACGTTCCAGTTAGCGCTGTTCGTGAATACGATCACTAGCACGACTGCCCAAACTGCTGCCAAGAAATATGATGTGTAGCGTTCCCAAACTTGAATTAGGTTGTGACCGACAAAGGCGATTAGCACCTGTGCAACGATCACGATTAGCAGTGCGGCTACTTTGTCAAGGTTGGTTAGCACTGAAAGCGCTAGGGTGCCCGAAACTGTGTTTACGGCGAACCAACCGATGCCAGCAACCAAGGTGCTCAAGCCTGACGGAATCAGGTTGCCTGATTTGCCAAAGGCGTTGCGACCTAGAACCATTTGTGGCAAGCCACCTTCTGGGCCCCAGGTGCTAAAGATGCCGTGGGTGATTGCAGCTAGACCGTTACCTACAACCACAGCCAAGATGCCTTGCCAAATGTTCAAGCCAAAACCGATGGCGAGTGCGCCAACGAATACGGTTGCGAACTCTAGGTTAGGAGACGACCAGACGGTGAACAGATGCCACGCCTTGCCGTGACGTTCGCCAGCCGGAATCGGCGAAACGTCGTTGATTTCGATTGAGGTTGCCGAAGCAGTGCCTGTGTTTGTTTGTGTCATAGCGAAACTCTATTAGTTAACACGAAATGAATTGCGCATTTACGCGCAATTTTACACAGTTGTGAAATTAGGGTTTTATTAGCATGTTTTCTCTCATCGACGCTGTCACCTCTAACGGCTACGCTTGGCGCGTCGTGAGGGCTGAATCTGTGGTCGCTGAGTTGCGTTTAAGCATCACAAATGCGGGCTTAGGCACGCTTAAAATCAGCACGGATGCTTCGCTCGACACCGCAAGTTTGCGCCGAGTTTTTGAGCAACTTGTGGTCAAGGTTTTTGACGAAAACATGGTTCGCAAGCTGCAGGTTGTGGTGTCGTCGAAAGCTCAAGATGCAGCGGTGCAGCCCCTGATTGTGGCGTTAGAAAAGTCGGGTTTTGAACTTGCTGCTCGCGCGCCGGCTGCTGGCGCAAAGTTGTCTGCCACCAAGTTGAGCGTGGCAGAGGCCATGGCAATTGCGACGATGGCTAGGCACATCGATTTGAACGTGTGGGGTTTTCGTTTTGACAATGGCAAGCGCAGAGCGGGGCAGTGCAACTACACCGAGCGAGTGATTTCGATTTCAAAACACTTGGTTGCCCATCACAGTCTTGATGAGGTGCAGCAAGTTGTGTTGCATGAAATCGCTCATGCCCTGGTGGGCAAAGATGCCGGTCACGGCCCGCTGTTTAAAAAACAGGCGGCGGCTTTGGGTTACCGGGGCAAGAATTTTACGGGGCGTGAGATTGCCGCAAACGAGGCGCCTTGGGTGGGCCATTGCAAAGCTGGCCATGTGCATTATCGCTACCGGCAGCCGACCAGGCCGCTAGCTTGCGGTTTGTGTGGCAAAACTTTTAGCCGCGCCAACCAAATTGTGTGGCAACGATCAAAAGCATCGTGATCACAAAGCCGGCAAAGAAGTTGAGCCAAATGAACTGGCGCCATCCACGGTTCGCAATCTCACAGGTTTCGTCTGTGATGAACCAAAACGGTGCGACCACGGCAACATAGGGCATGGCTGCGATGGCTGCGACTTCAGCGGGTGCGCCGGCTGTAACCACGAGTATTCCACTGGCCACATAGGCGGTTAGCGCAAGGCGCGTTGTAACTCGCGCACCAAAGAAAGTGGCGATGCTTGAGATTTTTGCGGCGCGATCGGCGGTCACATCTTGCACGGCGCCGAAAGCGTGCGAGGCGACACCCCATAGGGTGAATGCGCCGATGATTGCCAGCACATGGGGGTCTAAAAGATTTATGCGCGCAACGGCCAACGCATAGACCATAGGACCAACGAAGTGACTGGCTGAAGTTAATGAGTCGAGCACCGGGCGCTCTTTGAAACGCAACACTGGCGCGCTGTAGGCCACCACGGTGAACACAAATAGTGCCAGCCAGAGCGCAGCCCAAGGCGCTGCCCAAATAAGGTATGCCAAAAATGGAATGCATAAGACGCTGGCTGCCCACACGGTGTGGCGGTGCCAACGCGTGCTTAGCAAAGCGCCTTCGATGCCACCCTTGCGCGGGTTGCGAAGATCGCTTTCGTAATCAAAGACGTCATTGATTCCATACATCAGCAAGTTGTATGGAATTAGAAAGAACAGACTGCCGAGCCAAAAGAACACATCGGTTCGGCCGGTAGCGACTAGGTAGGCGGCACCGAACGGGTAGGCAGTGTTGATCCAAGAAACCGGCCGCGAAGACCAAAACAGCTGTCGAGTTGCTTCACCTAGTGGTTCACGAAGTTTGGCCATGTGTCAATGCTAACTAGAAGTGATACTTGCGGTTTAGGGCAGCCCGCCAAATTGCTGGCACGAGCCAAACGGCGGCGAACGAATAACAAAAATCTTCGATGGGCACATAGCCAATGAATAGCCCGCAAATCTTGGTTTGGTCATAAGCCACAATGCCGAAACCGACGATGAGATTGTCAAAAATGGCGGTAGCCAGCAAAAGCGGCACCAGCGTCATGAGAGCGATTTTTCGAAGGCGCTTCGGGTAGAGCGCTAAGCCGGTCACCAACGCTGCGACCATAAACAAAATGTTGAGAACTAAATAAGTCATCGGCGGCGCGCCACCCAACGTGAAACGGTGGCAAAAAGCACAAGCGTGGTGTGGCAGAGCAGCAGCAAAAAGAAGAGTTCTTCGAGTGGCAGTTGCGGCGCAAGGTCGACCCCGCAAAGTAGCTGCTTGGCGCCTTCAAAGAATATGCCCGAATTTATGCCGGCGAGATCCCAAATCAAAAAGAAAGCAAGACCCGAGCCTAGAGCTAAGAGCCCGGCACGCCAGCTGTGGCCTAAGGCAAGCTTGAAGCGAAAGTCAATCAGGCTCACGCCGAACTCGCTAAAAAGCAACACCCCAAGATAAATGAAAGACATTTGGCGCTGCTAGCTGACTAAGCCAACCCAAGCCTCACGCGGCAACGGTTGAATCTCATTAGGGGTTGGGCCGGCGGTGCGGTCATTAATCAGGTGTTTTAAAACCAGTTCGGCGCTAATCAAACACATTGGCAAGCCGATGCCGGGCAGGGTGTTGTGGCCCGCATAAAACAGAGCGTCAACTTTGGTGCTGTAGTTTTTTGGTCTAAAGAATGCACTCTGTGAGAGCGTGTGAGCCATGCCAAGCGCGGTGCCTGACCACGCGTTTAAGTCGGTCGCAAAGTCAGCTGGGCCAACAATTCGACGGGTCACGATTCGTTCAGCTAGGTCGTCGATTTTGCACCACTTAGCAATCTGCTCAATCACGCGATCAGCCGCAGCTTCGAGCTTTGGGTCGCCCTTGCCGTTTTCGCCACCGTGGCCAATGGTTGTGTCAGCGGCGATTGGCACGAGCACAAACAGATTCTCGTGGTCAGCCGGGGCAACGCTGGGGTCAGTCACGCTAGGTGCGCAAATGTAAAGCGAAGCAGGGTCTGGCACTTGGCGTTTGCCGTCTGCCTTGTGAAAGACTTCGTCAAAGTTGGTTTTCCAGTCATCGGTGTAAAGCAGCGTGTGGTGGTCTAGTTGTGGCAAACGACCCTTGACCCCCAGAAGCAAAAGCAGAGCCGATGGGCCAGGGGTTTTGTTCTGCCAAAACTTGCTTGGCATGCTTTGCACCTCGGCGTCAAGCAACTGTGTTTCAACGTGGTGCAGATCAGCGGTGGCAACCACGAGGTCGGCCTTGTAGTGGGCGTCGCCAACTTGCACACCAGTGGCACGAGGTTTTTTGCCGGAGGCATTCGTCGTGATTTTGCTAACCGGTGAATTGGTGTGAATTTCTACACCGTGACGAACCGCGATGCGCTCGATAGCTTCGATAATGCTATAAAAACCGCCCATGGGGTAGAAAACGCCGACCTCCATGTCAACGTGCGTCATCAAGTGATACATGCTCGGTGTGTCATAGGGCGAAGCACCCAAAAATACTGCAGGAAAATTCAAGATCTTGCGCAACCGAGCATCGCGCACATGCTTAGCTGCAAACGAGTCGAGCGAACCCAGCAAGTGGCGCACAAAGTTTGGAGCCCGCTTTATCACTTGCGGATGAGTGAAACTGCGGGCGTCTTTGAAGTTAGTGTATAGAAAATGTTCGATCGAAAGTCGGTAGGTGTCGGCAGCTGAGTCAAGATATTTGCGCAGTTTTTTAGCACTGCCAGACTCGATAGCTTCAAAAGTGTCAAAGTTCTTAGCGAGGTCTTGCCAAATCGTGATTGGTTCGGCGAAACCCTCGTTTCGGGTTTGATAAGCCGGGTCTAGTCGCACAAGGTCGAGTTCAGCGGCAGCAGTGGTGCCCATGAGTTTGAAGAACTGGTCAAAGGCGTCAGGCATTAGATACCAAGACGGCCCCATGTCGAACTTGAAACCGTCTTTTTGCCAAATGTATGCCCGGCCGCCCACCTGCTCACGACCTTCAAACAGCTTCACTTTCATGCCAGCTTTAGCCAACAAGGCAGCGGTGGCTAAACCCGAAATTCCGCCACCGACAACGATGGCTTCGAGAGGCCCTTGAGCTTGGTTCGATTCGGTCATCAGCTGCTTTCTAAAGGGACAACGGTCTAGTGATTGCCTTGGCCAAAATAACAAGTTTTTGCAGGTTAGGCACCCGAATTCGGGCCACCATAAGAGTGGTTGCCGGGGTGTGAGCGATTCGGCGGTTCAACCCAGCGAATAAGCCGAGGGCTGCCGCAACGGCCTGTCGAGGCCGGGTCGGCAACAGCGGCAGGCTCGCGCGGGCCGCGGTCAAATCTTTATTGATGTCGGCGACCAGGCGCAATTTGGTGGCCTCATCGAAGTTGGCGGCGTTCACGCCAGCAAAATAAGAACGCCCGAGCGCCTTAAAGTCAGCGGCTAAATCGCGCAAAAAGTTGACCTTTTGAAAAGCCGCGCCGAGTGCCCGCGCGCCAGCAACCAAAGTTGCCGCCTCGGTTTCGGTGTAACTGCGGCCGAGCATGAAAACCTTCAGGCACATTAGGCCGACAACCTCGGCCGAGCCATAAACATAGCGTTCGAAGCTGGCTTGGTCATGTTCGACCACAGTGAGGTCTTGTCGCATCGAAAAGAAAAAAGGCTCAACCAAGTCGCGATCAATGCCAGCCTCGCGAGCTGTTCGGGCGAATGCGTGCACCACAATGTTGGCACTAAAACCCGAGTTCATCGCACGATAGGTTTCGGCCTCTAGCTCGTCTAGCAGCTGCCCAGGTTTGGTCACGCCAGCCCCGGTTGCGGCGCCATCAACGATTTCGTCGGCAACGCGCACCAGGGCATAAATGTTTTCAACGGGCTGGCAAAATTCTTTGCCGAGCAGCTTAGTCGCCCAACCAAACGAGGTTGAATAGGCCGCAATCACTTGGCTGGCTGCAGCCTCGGCAGCCAAACTATAAAGTTCAATGCTGGTCGGGCGCTTAGAAGCATCAGGGCGCTTAGTGGCGCGAACCTGAGGTCTGTTAGAAGAAGGTTCAACCATCAGAGCCAGTCACGCCTTCTGAATTCGATGTACAAGATGCCAGAGACAACAATGATTGAACCGATTGACATCCACAATCCATAAATATTGTTGAAACCCAAATATGGAATATTTTGTCCAAACCAACCTGTAATGGCCGTTGGCACGGCAATGATGGCAGCCCAAGATGTGACTTTTTTCATGATCAGGTTCATCTGATTGCCTTGAATGGTCAGGTTGGTTTCAAGCAGCGTGGTCACTAGATCGCGAAGCGAGTCGGTCCAGTCGGCAACTCTCATAACGTGGTCATAGATGTCTTGAAAATAGGCGAACATCGTTGGGCTAATCACTTGAACGTCACGTTTAACGATTGGGTTCAAAACTTCACGCATCGGAACAGCAACTCGCCGCAACAAAACGAGCGCCTTGCGAAGGTCATATGACTTGCGCTGAATCACGCGGTCGATGCGGGTCTCAGCGAACATCAGATCTTCAAGATCTTCAAGCTCGCTGTCTAGCTTTTCAACAACTTCAAAATAACCATCGACGATTATGTCGAGCAAACCCCAAAGCAGGTACCCAACTTTGCCTTCGGCTAATGAGATCGAATCGTCCCAGCGCTTTTTCAAAAGCTCAATGTCGAAGCCTTCGTCATCGCGCACCGTAATCAAAGCGTTTGGGGTGACAAAAATCGCAATCTCATCGGTAATCAACTTGAGTGTTTCGGTGTCGAAACGAGCCGAATATGCGTTGATAAAAAAGTGAGTGTCATAGTGCTCAAGTTTTGGTCTTTGTCGCCCGCGAAACGCATCTTCAACCGCAAGTTCGTTGAGCTGAAGTTCGTCGGCAATGAACCTTAGGTCGTGTTCGGTGGGGTTCACCAAGTCGATCCAGAAGAATGAGTCTGAATCTGTCTTCAGTTGAGTCAAACGAGCAAGTTCAAAGTCGCTTTCAACCAAAGTTGAATTGCGATAAAGGCGACTGCGCAGCATGGTCTCATCATAAAGTGAAACGGCCGCCAAAGGTTTAGACTTATAGCTATGTCAGCTGATATGAAACCTCGCAGTCGCGATGTAACCGATGGAATTGAAAAAGCAGCCAGCCGCGGAATGTTGCGCGCCGTTGGCATGGGTGACGAAGACTGGGTAAAACCACAAATTGGTGTCGCTAGCTCATGGAACGAAGTCACCCCTTGCAACCTTTCGCTTGACCGCCTCGCGCAGGCCGCCAAAGAGGGTGTGCACCAGGGCGGAGGGTATCCGCTCGAATTCGGTACCATTTCGGTTTCTGATGGCATCTCAATGGGCCATGAAGGCATGCACTTCTCGCTAGTTTCGCGCGAGGTTATCGCCGACTCAGTCGAGACCGTGATGCAGGCCGAGCGCCTAGACGGTTCGGTGCTGCTTGCCGGTTGCGACAAGTCACTGCCTGGCATGTTGATGGCGGCCGCTCGCCTCGACCTTGCGTCTGTTTTTCTTTATGCCGGTTCGATTGCGCCAGGCTGGGTTCGTCTTGAAGACGGCACCGAAAAGCAAGTCACCATCATCGATGCTTTCGAAGCCATCGGCGCCTGCAAGGCAGGCAAAATGTCGATGGAAGATTTGGACCGCATTGAGAAGGCAATCTGCCCAGGCGAAGGCGCCTGTGGCGGCATGTATACCGCTAACACCATGGCAAGTGCCGCCGAAGCTTTGGGCATGAGCTTGCCGGGCTCAGCTTCACCACCGTCAGCTGACCGCCGCCGCGACAACTGGGCACACCGCTCAGGCGAAGCAGTGGTAAACCTGTTGCGCCTTGGCATCACAGCGCGCGACATTTTGACCAAGAAGGCTTTTGAAAACGCCATTGCAGTCACCATGGCTTTTGGCGGTTCGACAAACGCGGTTCTTCACCTGCTCGCAATCGCACGCGAAGCCGAAGTTGATCTAACGCTTGACGACTTCAACCGCATCGCCGACAAGGGTCCTCACCTTGGCGACCTCAAGCCTTTTGGCCAATACGTCATGGCCGATGTTGACCGCGTTGGCGGCGTGCCGGTTGTAATGAAGGCTCTGCTCGATGCAGGCCTGATTCACGGTGATGCTCTCACGGTTACCGGCAAGACGGTTGCTGAAAACTTGGCTGGAATCAACCCGCCTGACCCTGACGGCAAAATCATTCGCGCGCTAAACAACCCGATTCACAAAACTGGCGGCATCGCTATTTTGAAGGGTTCGATGGCCCCAGAAGGTGCTGTGGTTAAGACTGCCGGTTTCGACCTCGAGAGCTTCACCGGCCCAGCGCGGGTTTTTGAGCGCGAACGAGCTGCCATGGATGCCCTCACTGAGGGCAACATCAAAGCTGGCGACGTCGTTGTGATTCGCTATGAAGGCCCTAAAGGTGGCCCGGGTATGCGCGAAATGCTTGCTATCACCGGAGCAATTAAGGGTGCAGGTTTGGGCAAAGATGTATTACTCTTAACAGACGGAAGATTCTCAGGCGGCACAACCGGCCTTTGCATCGGACACATTGCTCCAGAGGCCACCGAAGGTGGACCAATTGCTCTGGTGCGCGATGGAGACTTGATTCGAGTCGATATCGCAGCTCGTTCGCTCGAACTACTCGTTGAGCCAGAAGAGTTGACTGCCCGCAAAGAAACCTGGCAGTCGCTGCCGCCGCGCTACACCCGCGGTGTTCTCGCGAAGTATTCGAAGCTAGTGCACTCAGCAGCAACGGGCGCCTACACCGGCTAATTCGCAGTCTACAAAAGCTCAGCTTTTTATTTTGATTCGCTAGTTAACGAGGACTCATGTCAACAGAAATTCTCACAGGCGCGGCCGCGATTGTTCGCAGCCTTGAGCTGCTTGGTGTTGAAGACATTTTTGGTTTGCCCGGTGGCGCTATTTTGCCCACCTATGACCCGCTGATGGATTCAACCAAGCTTCGCCACATTTTGGTTCGCCACGAGCAGGGTGCTGGCCACGCTGCTGAAGGTTATGCGTCGGCTTCGGGCCGCTTGGGTGTTTGCATTGCAACCTCAGGCCCTGGTGCCACCAACCTTGTGACTGCAATTGCAGATGCGCACATGGATAGCGTGCCACTACTCGCCATCACCGGCCAGGTCGGCAGCCACCTGATTGGCACTGACGCTTTTCAAGAGGCTGACATTGTGGGCATCACCATGCCGATCACTAAGCACAGCTTCTTGGTCACCAAGGCAGAAGACATTCCTGAGGTATTAGCCTCGGCTTATTTGATAGCAACCACCGGCCGCCCTGGCCCGGTTTTGGTTGACATCACTAAAGACGCTCAGAACGCCAAGGTGCCTTTCATTTGGCCGCCAAAAGTTGATCTGCCTGGCTATAAGCCGGTGTCAAAGCCGCACGGCAAGCAGATTCAAGCAGCAGCTCAAATGATTGTTGAGGCTAAAC
>CAISOV010000030.1 GCA_903887175.1 uncultured Micrococcales bacterium | reverse complement strand
ATCAGTTTTTTGATTGCATCGAGTTGATAGACAGCCGTGTCGTGGTTAGTGTCGTTCTCAGCAAAAACGCTCGAACAAATAATGCTGTTTGGGTTATCTAGAAAGCCATTTGCCTTGAGCGCCGAAAATAGGCGTGAGAAGTCAACATCCCCGGCACCAACGCGCAGGTGCTGGTGAACACGCACGGCATTGCCCGGAGGGTTGGTGATGTAACGCAGCCCGTGGCTGGCGGTGTGATCCATCGTGTCGCTGATGTGAACGATGCCAACACGGCCAGAAGCTGCTTCAAGAATTGCTTCAGGTTGATTTCCCATGTGAAAAGTGTGCGAAGCGACATAGACCAGGCCAACCGAAGAGCTATTGAGGCCACGAATTACTCGCCAAGCCGCTAATCCGTTTTCTACAAAGTCGTCAGGGTGCGGGTCGATGAAAACCTTGACCCCCGACTTCTCAATTAATGGCAAAAGTTCTTCCATCGAGCGATAAAACGCGCGCTCAGATTCTTCGGCTTTCTCAGGACGTCCCGAAAACTCTGTGCCTATAACCGGAATCTCTAGCTGCTCTGTGATTTGCAAAACGCGCTTGAAATAACGCACCGCTGCTTCACGGGCATCTGGGTCTGGGCTGCTCCAACGCAAAACTGGCAATGTCGAAGCTAGTCCAACGCCTGCGTCGCGGCTGGCCTTCTTAAACTTGGCAATCAGCGCGTCGTCGGCCTTTGGGTGGTTGAAGAAAGGAATCAAATCAGGGTGAGGCGTAACCTGCAACCATTCAAAACCAGCGCGAGCGGCTGCCTCAGGAAACTCAAGTAACGAGTGCGTGTGGTGAAACGGCGTAGGGTCAAGTGCGATTTTTACCATGGGATTCCTCCTTGATTACTTTTAGGCTAGTTAGTTGAGGCGCGATTAGGCATAGAACGCAGGCTTGGCTGCATACTCTGTCGCAACACGCTCACCAGTGTGAAGAGCCGTTAGACCTGCCTCAACAGCAGCAGCTGCAAGGTAGCCATCCCAAGCAGAAGGGCCGTCGATCTTGCCCACTTTGGTGGCGTTGACCCAGCGCTGAATCTGAGTGTCATAAGCTGCGGCAAAACGAGTCTTGAATGACATGTGCTCTTCGGTGGCAATCTGACCGTCAAAGAAGGTCGTCATGCCGGCGGTTCGGCCGATTTCGGCGATTCCCTTTTCGAAGACTGCTTCGGTCTTAACCTGATAACCAAACTGCACCGAAACGTTCATTTCGACACTGGCAAGAACACCGCTTTCAGTCTCGAGCAGAACCAAGATTGGGTCGTTTAGTTTTTCAGGGTTCAAAGTGTTGCGCTTCATGTGGCGAACCTGCACCGACTTGATAGGCGAGTCTGTCAAGAAACGAACAGCATCGATTTCGTGAACAACCGAATCGAAAATCAACATGTCGTTGTGATAGGTGTCTGGCACAGCAGGGTTGCGGTGTGCGCAGTGCAAGCCGAGCAGTTCGCCCTGCTTCTTGCCAGCGATTAGGTTGCGAAGGTTCTCATAGCCAGCGTCAAAGCGACGCATAAAACCAATCTGAACTAGCTGCTTGCCAGTTGCAACCTCAGCTTCGACCATGCGTAGCGATGATGCTGCATCTGGAGTTAGCGGCTTCTCACACAGAATAGGTAGGCCGGCGGCTAGCGCTGGCACCAACACTGGTTCGTGAAACTGGCCAGGGGTGGCGATTAGCACGGCATCCATGGCCTTGGCCTCAATGGCCGCCTCAACGTTGGGAAACCAGGTGGCGTTTGGCGCTGTTGCCATAGCCGATTTTGCGCGACCCTCATCTGGTTCAACGATGGCTGAAACGTGCGCGCCAATGATGCGCTCTTCGATGCGGATGACGTGGTCTGCGCCCATTAGGCCAGCGCCTACAACGGCGACTCTAAGTTCTGACATGATGTTCTTTCTGTGTTCTAAATCGAGGATGTTTGGTTAAGCGTTTGAAGGTGCGTGGTTTTAGCGAACGCGTGCTGCGTGGGTGCAGCTCATGATGTGCTTGAGAGTTCGGTCGGCGATTGGGCCAGGAAAATCGACGTCGCAACCGTACATGTCTTGCTCGACGATTGCGAACATCTCGGGGTTGATCTGCGCTGCACGCTCGATGATTGGTGCGAATTCTGGAACACCTTCAAAACCAGGCTCGGTCATTACACCCTTGGCAACTGCATCGACGAATGGCATGTCGTTCTTCAGAGCCTCAGCAAGAATATCTGGGTGAACCTGTTTCAAGTGAAGGTATCCGATGCGCTCAGGGTGAGCATTCATTAGTTTGACGTTATCGCCAAGGTAATAAGCAAAGTGACCGGTGTCTAGACAAAGGTTGGTGAACTCAGGCTTGGTTTCAGCCAAGAAACGCTCAACTTCTGCATAGGTGCCAACATGGCTATCGGCGTGTGAGTGGAACTGTTGGCGAATGCCGTATTCCTCGAATAGCGCCTTGCCCAGTTTGTCGTGGCCGGCAGCAAGTTTCTTCCACTGCTCATCGCTTAAAGTGCGAGACTCAAGCACCTCGGCAGTTGCATCGCTGCGCCAAAGGTCAGGAATCACGACGAGGTGCTCGGCGCCAAGCTGTGACACCAGACCGGCAACGTCTAGAGCCTGATTCCAGGCGCGCTCCCACTGGTCGTCACCCTTATGAAAACCGGTGAAAACAGTTCCTGCTGAAAGCTTGAGGTCGTGCTCGGCCAAAACATCGGCAAGCTGGTTTGGGTCAGTTGGCAAATAGCCAAAAGGGCCAAGTTCGATCCAGTGATAACCCGAGGCCTGAACCTCGTCTAAAAAGCGTTCCCAAGGAACCTGGTTTGGATCGTTTGGAAACCAAACACCCCATGAATCAGGGGCTGTGCCTACGCGAATTTTTGAAGTGCTCATAGTTAGTTGTTCCTTTCAACTGCACCGCGACCAAGCAGTGGCTTTTGTTTTTTGAGTGCCTCTTCGTATGCGGCACGGGCTTTTTGGGTGCTACCGAGAGTTGAGGTTGCTGCCACGGGAACATCCCACCAGCCCTCGCCATCTGGTGCATAAATCAAAGGATCGCTGTTGATGTGAATCAACGTTGGGCCATTGAAAGCTTTAGCGGTGGCAACTGCTGCACTTAAGTCGGCAATCGAATTAGGCGTCTGCTCAATGCGAATCACATTCATGCCTAGTGACTCAGCGTTGGTGGCCAAGTCAATCGGCAGAATCTCGCCCTTTTCAAAGTTGTTGCCACTCTTGTCTTGATAGCGGTAAAGAGTGCCGTAACGTTGCGAGCCCACATCTTCACTAAGGTGACCGATAGAGGCGTATCCGTGGTTCTGTATCAAAACAATGATGAACTTAATGCCCTCGGCAACCGCAGAAACCATCTCGGTGTGCATCATCAGATAAGAGCCGTCACCCACCATTACGATGGCATCGCGAGTTTTGTCAGCTCGGGCCACACCAATGCCAGCCGCGATTTCATAGCCCATGCAAGAAAAAGCGTATTCGACGTGATAACCGAGCTGGTCGCGCACCCGCCACAGTTTGTGAAGGTCGCCAGGCAATGATCCGGCGGCGCAAATTACAACGTCGCGAGGGTCAGAAGCCTGCTGAACTGCACCAATGATTTCGGCTTGGCCGGGCAATACAAGTTTTTGGTCAACAAATGAGGCATCAACAGCGGCATCCCACATGGCTTTTTCGCTAGCAACAAATGCTGCATATTGCGCATCAACCTCATGGCCGGCAATTGCTGCGACTAACTCGGCGAGAGCCTCTCGGGCATCTGCCACAACTGGAATCGCGCTGCCGTGCTTAAATGCGTCAAACGACGCGATGTTGATGTTAATGAACTTCACATCGCTGTTTTGAAAGGCCGTGCGGCTCGACGTTGTAAAGTCGCTGTAGCGAGTGCCTATGCCGATAATTAAGTCAGCTTCAGCAGCCGCACGGTTGGCAGCGGTAGTGCCGGTTGCCCCCACTGCGCCGAGATTTTGCGGGTGATCCCATGCGAGCGAACCCACGCCGGCCTGAGACATACCGACGGGAATTCCTGTCGCCTCGACTAACTGCTGCAAAGCCTCGTGAGCGTCTGAATAAATCACGCCACCACCAGCGACAATCATGGGGCGTTTAGCCTTTTTGATTGCAGCGGCAACTTCGGCAATAACACCAGCATCTGGGCGAGGTCGTCGAATGTGCCACTCTCGGTCGGCTAGAAATTCTTCTGGAACATCGATGAGCTCGGCTTGAACGTCTTCTGGTAGGGCGATGGTTACGGCGCCGGTTTCAATTGGGTCGGTCAAAACGCGCATTGCGCCTAGCAATGCTGAGAACAATTGCTCCGGGCGGTGAACTCGGTCAAAGAATCTAGAGAGGGGCTTGAATGCGTCGTTCACGCTCATGCTTGCATCGTGAGGCAATTCAAGCTGCTGAAGCACAGGGTCAGTGGCCCGGTTAGCAAAAGTGTCGCTTGGCAGAAGCAAAACTGGCAACCGGTTCGTGGTTGCCACGGCTGCGCCGGTCAGCATGTTGGTAGCACCTGGGCCAACCGATGCCGCACAGGCAAAAGTTGAACGGCGGCGGGTCATTCGCGAGTGAGCGATTGACTCGTGAACCATCGCCTGTTCGTTTCTGGCCTGGTGATATGGCATGAGTTCAGGCGACTCATCGGCAAACTGCTTTAGCGCTTGGCCGATGCCGGCCACGTTGCCGTGACCAAAAATTCCAAAGGTGCCCACGATGGTTCGCACGCGCACATCGCCATCAACGGTGTACTGGTGTGCGAGAAACTCGACGATTGCTTGACTAACTGTCATGCGACGGGTTGCCATTTTTGCTCCTTGAAGGTTTGTTTCTAAAACTGTGGCTATGCGGTGTAAGGCAGTCTTGGGTCGGCATCTTGGCTATGCCAGGTCTGCCGAATCCAGGCGTGGTTTGGATCGTCGGTGATGTTCCACGAGCGGTCGGGGTCTGGTCCCGCCATCACGTTGAAAAAATAAAGGTCATAGCCAGGTGCTGCCATTGCAGGGCCGTGCCAGCCAAACGGAATCAAGCCCACATCGCCAGAACGAACCTCAACGTTTAGGTCAATCTGACGGCCGTCAGAAGCATAGGCGCGCAAATAGCCAACCGGATCATTTGGTTCACCGGCGTCAAAGCCGCGGGCAACAGCTGTCTCAAAGTAATAAATCTCTTCAAGGTTTGACTCAATGCCTTCAACAAAAGTGTCGTGCTTGTGGGGTGGAACGCCGCTCCAGTTTCCAGCAGGCACAATCACTTCAACGACGATAAATCGACTTGCATCGAGCACCTCAGGCACACCAAAGTTGTGCACCTGGCGGCTGCTAGAACCCGCGCCTCGCACGAATACCGGCACTTCGCCAGCGGGCATAAATCGAACCGGTTTGATTTCGCGAGCTGGTGCCTCGCCAATCGCAACTCTTCCCTGGCCTGTAATGCGCAGATCGGTGTTCATCGGCAAATAAAGCAAATCTGTCGGGCCGTGAAAAACAGTTTTGCGCCCGTTTAGAAACTGTGACGCATAGTCCTTTTCGCCCACTAGGCGATACTCAACGGTGAAGCCTTCGCCGTCAAGAGCAAATATGATGCGCTCGTTGCCGTCGGCCTCGATGTGAAAGACGCGACCGTCTCCAAGTGAACCAACCCTCAAACCCGTGTGCACCCAGCCGGGCAGGCTGCCATCAACAATGACATCCCACCCGCCTTTGGCAAGTTTGCCTTTTTTGAAAAACCAGGTCATTTCACACTACGTTCGAGAGCTTTAGCAGGGGTTAGTTTTGAGGAAAACCGAGGTTAATGCCGCCGTGGCTTGGGTCAAGCCAGCGGCTGGTGATGGCCTTGCCACGAGTGAAGAAGTGAACGCCTTCAACGCCGTGAGCTTTGGTGTCGCCAAAGAGCGAGTTCTTCCACCCGCCGAATGAGTAATAAGCCACTGGCACAGGAATCGGCACGTTGATGCCAATCATGCCAACTTCAACTTCATTCTGAAAACGACGAGCAGCGCCGCCGTCATTGGTGAAGATTGCTGTGCCGTTGCCAAACGCGCCGCTGTTGATGAGTGCGACACCTTCGTCATAGCTTTTGACCCGAACGATAGCCAGAACTGGGCCAAAGATCTCTTCGGTGTAAACCTTTGAGGTCGTCGAAACTTTATCGATGAGGGTTGGGCCAAGCCAAAAGCCTTCAGGTGCACCATCGAACTCGCTGGTGCGTCCGTCAACGACGACGGTGGCGCCATCTTCGATCGCAATGTCGATGTATGAAGCCACTTTGTCGCGGTGCTGCTTGGTGACCAGTGGGCCCATGTCGCAACCGCGGCGACCATCACCGGTGCGAAGCTTGCTCATGCGCGCAACGATCTTTTCAATCAATGCGTCAGCCACCGGCTCAACGGCAACAACAACCGAAATCGCCATGCATCGTTCGCCCGCCGAACCGAACCCGGCGTTGATAGCTGAGTCGGCCACTAGCTCTAGGTCGGCGTCTGGCAAGACAAGCATGTGGTTCTTTGCGCCACCAAGAGCCTGAACGCGCTTGCCGTGCTTTGCGCCAGTCTCATAGACATACTGCGCAATCGGAGTTGAACCAACGAACGAAATCGCCTGCACATCTGGGTGGGTTAGCAAACCATCAACTGACTCTTTGTCGCCCTGAAGCACTGTGAACACACCGTCAGGCAAGCCAGCTTCTTTCAAAAGCTCAGCCATCCAGATGGCGGCCGAAGGATCTTTTTCTGATGGCTTCAAAATGACGGTGTTGCCCGCAGCCAACGCGATAGGAAAAAACCACATTGGAACCATTGCCGGAAAGTTAAACGGGCTGATGATTGCGACCACACCGAGCGGCTGGCGAGTGCTATAGACGTCAACGCCTGTTGACACGTTTTCGCTGTAGAAACCCTTTAGAAGGTGAGGAATTCCCGTGGCAAACTCAACCACTTCTTGGCCACGACTGATCTCGCCAAGAGCGTCAGACAAGACCTTGCCGTGCTCGCTGGTGATGATCTCTGCCATTTCGCTCTTTTTGGCGTTCAACAGCTCGCGAAACTTGAAGATGATTGTTTGGCGACGCGCTAATGAAAGGTCGCGCCACGCCGGAAAAGCTGCCTTTGCGCTCTCAATGGCTGCAAGAATTTCTGCTTGGTTGGCTAGAGCGACACTCTTGGTCTGCACACCAAGGGCAGGGTCAAAAACTGGTGCCGTGCGACCCGAGGTGCTTTCGGCGCGAACGCCGTTGATCCAGTGGCCAACTACAGGTAAGTTGTTCATTTTGATGGTCTCCTAGGTGTTACTTGATAAAAGTCAGTCTTAAAAGTCAGTTTAGGTTGGTGTGAACCAGGGCCGCAGCTGCGTCAATGGCGGTTATTACGTCGCCCTTTGCCGGGTAGAGCAGAGAACGACCAACCACAAGACCACGAACGCCTGGTAACGCCAGGGCATTGCCCCATTCGGTAAACAGTTTTTCTTCTTCGCCCTCGGCTGGGTCGCCGCCAAGGAGCAAGGTCGGCAACGTAGTAGAAGCCATAACACGGGCCATGTCTGCCACCACAGGGAGCTTGAGCCACGAATAAGCACTTGAGTTTCCGAGGCCAGCAGCGACTGCCATCGACTTTATGACTGCATCGGCGCTTAGGTCATTCTTGATGCTCCCATCTACCCACTCACTCATGAATGGCTCAAGCATGATAGGAAGTTTGGCGGCGACAGCCTCGTCAACAGCAGCAGCGCTTGCCTCTAACGTGTTTGCGCTGCCAGCATCAGAGAGATTGATGCGAATCAAATTCTTGGCAAAATCAAGACCATCGCGCGTGATGCCTTCGACGTCATAAGCCGTGTAACGATCATCCATTTCGAAAGTTGCACCGCGAAGACCGCCACGATTCATCGAACCAACCACAAGCTTGTCATCTAGGCAGCCCAGCAGGGCAAGGTCATCAATGATGTCTGGTGTTCCAAGCACGCCATCCACGCCAGGGCGTGAAAGCGCAGTTGCCAAACGAGTTAACAGGTCGTAGCGGTCGGCCATCGCCATTTCATCCTTGCGAATGCCAAGAGCACCGCGAGCAGGGTGGTCGGCAGCAACGATGAAGAGCTTTCCGTCACCCTGAATGATTGGGCGGCGCTTGCGGTTAGCCAATGCCTCGGCCACAGCCGCTGGATTGGCAGCGCGAGCGTTTCGTAGCGCTTCGAAGTCTAAGTTGACCATTATTTGATTCCCTTCAAAATTTCTTCGACTTCAGCAACCGTTGGCATGGCTGTTGAACATTCGAGACGACCGGCAACAATTGCGCCTGCCACGTTTGCAAACTTTAGAATCTGTTCGAGTCCCCACCCTTGAAGCAGGCCATGACAAAGCGCGCCACCAAAAGCGTCACCCGCTCCTAACCCGTTGACGACGTTGACAAAATATGGAGGAACTTCGACGCATTCGTCTTTGGTCTTTGCAAGCACTCCTTTTGGACCCTGCTTAACAATTGCGAGCTCGACCCCACGCTCAAGCAACGCATCGGCTGCGCGCAGCGGCTCAGTCTCGCCAACTGCAACCTGGCACTCTTCTCTGTTGCCAACGGCAATTGTTACCTGCTGAAGAGCCTTGGCAACCTGCTCGCTGGCATCAGCTGGGTCATTCCAGAACATAGCCCGATAGTCAAGGTCAAGAATCGTGTGAGTGCGTCGAGCGCGGGCTTCAAATGCGGCAAAGTGCGCAGCGCGGCTTGGCTCTTGACTCAAACCAGTAACCGTTGACCAATAGATTTTGGCTGATTTGATGGCCTCTAGGTCGAGCTCATCGGTATTGATCTCTAGGTCTGGTGCTTTTGGCTCGCGGTAAAAGTAGATTGGAAAATCGTCTGGAGGAAAAATCTCGCAAAACACGACTGGGGTTGGCAAGCCAGCGACACCTGACACGAACTCATCGCTTACACCTAGACGCAATAACTCGTTGTGGATGAACTTGCCGAAAGGGTCGTTTCCGGTGCGGGTGATCACTGCGCTTTTGTGACCATACTTAGCCGCGGCGACGGCAACGTTTGTGGCGCTACCTCCAAGGTATTTGCCAAATGAGGTCACATCTTCGAGCCCAACACCCACTTGGTGCGGGTAAATGTCAACGCCCACGCGACCGATTGTTATAACGTCGAAGACTCTTGACATCAATGCACTCTCTAAACTCAAAACGACTTTGTAATGACATAGTAACATTACCTGTCGTTGAACACGCAAATGTTTAGTGTGTTCAAATCGTTACATTGAGGTTCTTAGTGCGTCAACTAACCCCAGCGCTCCGAGTTGTAGTCGCTCTGAATGCGACGAATCGTGCCGCTGTGACCGCGCAAAATGATGCTGTCGGTGCGAATTATTGGGCCTTTGATGCTCACGCCGCGAACCAGCGAACCATCAGTCACACCGGTTGCCACGAACAGGGTGTTATTGCTGCTGACAAGTTCGTCTGCTTCATAAACGTGATCGAACTTGAGCCCGGCAGCTAGGCCACGCGCAGTCTCTTCGTCGGTTTTAGGCGCCAAAACACCTTGAATAAAGCCACCAAGGGCCTTTATTGCGCAGGTTGTTACGATGCCCTCAGGGCTGCCGCCAATGCCCGCACACATGTCGATGCGTGAACCATACATGGCGGCCTGGATGCCTCCGGCCACATCACCGTCGAGCATGAGACGGGTTGCCGCACCTGCAGCGCGAACCTCTTCGATCAAACCTGCGTGGCGGGGGCGGTCAAGAATTGCCACGACGATGTCGCCTACATCTTTGTTTTTAGCCTTTGCCAACAAACGAATGTTTTCGGCAATCGGCAAGCGAATGTCGAGAACGCCAACGCCTTCGGAGCCAGCCACGAGCTTGTTCATATAGAAAACTGTTGAAGCGTCGAGCATGCTGCCGCGGTCAGAAACCGCAATCATGCTCAATGCGTTCTGCCGACCTGAAGCAGTCAGGCTTGTGCCGTCAATCGGGTCAACGGCGATGTCGCAGAGCGGACCCATGCCACTGCCGACCCGCTCACCATTGAAGAGCATCGGAGCGTCGTCTTTTTCGCCTTCGCCAATGACAATGACGCCTTGCATATCAACGGTTGAAAGAAACTCGCGCATCGCATCAACTGCGGCGCCATCGGCT
>CAISOV010000029.1 GCA_903887175.1 uncultured Micrococcales bacterium | reverse complement strand
CGAACGCTTAGTGCCGATTGGGCTAGGTTTTGCATTAGAGCACCGGTTCATGAGAGCGAATGGTTTCGATTTGGGCAACGTTGTCGTTCATCCAGCTTAAATAGGTTTTGCCCTGAGGCAAGTTTTCGCTAAAAGCGACGATGCTGGTTGTGCCAGTTTTTTTGGCCCAGCTGGTCAGCTGGCTAAGTTGCGGCCCAGATTGCTGTGCGTTCAAAACCAACCAGTCGACCGGAGTGTCGGCCGCAAAACCTAGCGACCCGTTCACAACACTGCCAAAAAAGAACGTCTTCATAATTGCCATGTCTTGCACCGAAATGTCGTTGCCGTTCATAACCGCTTGTCGCACGCTTCGTGGCGTTAGGTCATCGGCAAAGTTCTTGATCAGGCGAAGCCCCACGCTCTCGGGCTGCAGAATGCTGGTGAGAGCTAGGTTCTTGCAGGGTGGGCTATTTGGCATCTGGGCCGTGCCACAGGTGTAGCGATAAGAAGTTTTGTCGAGTCGTTTTTCGAGAGCCACTATCGAATTTTGAAAGTTTGCGTTGCCAGCCCTGAAGCTTGCTGCATCTGGCTTGTCGGCATTGACAAGTTTTGCGGTGATGTCGTTGGCCACTCGAGCGACGATTGCAAAGTCGTACCAAACGTGAGGGTCGTTCACGGTATGCCCATAAAGAGGTTTAACAGTTATGTCATTTGGCGCCAGAGCTACCACTCGGTTTGTTGGTTGGTTTGACGCATTTATAAGTTGGTTCATAAAGCTGTCATAGCCGTTGCCAGTGATAAAGATCAGGTCGGCGCTGTTGATCGCCGCTTGATCACGAACGCTAGCTTCGAATGAGTGCGGGTCTTGGTTCGGTTTGTTCACAATCGAAGAAACTTGCACTTTATCGCCAGCAATCGCCTCGATGACGCTGCCCCATACGGCGGTAGACGCCACTATTTTGAGTTTGGCGCTGGTAGGCAACGTGGCAGGCGCGCTCTGGGCACAGCCTGTTAGGCCCGAAGCGGCAACGGCAAGGCCGAGCCCCATCGCAAGAAAAGTGCTCCGCCGCACGCTTTGTTTCATATTTGAAGTCTAAACACTAATGAGAATCATTGTCAATAACCTCTTAGGGCCCGCCTAGCGTGACAATTTTGTTATTCGCAATAACAGGCGCTCAGCCCACGCGCCCAATAGGCTAATCGCAAAGATTCCCGTCAATGGCGAAGGGTTTGTCTATGACACAGTTAGATGTTGCGTTGTGGCTCGGCATGATTTGCGTCGCGTTAGCAATGATCAGTTTTCGCTGGGGCGCGGTTCGAGGCATAGTAGCCCTTGCGCTCGCAACGATGCTGGTGCCGCTTTCACTGATGTCACTTGGCAACCTTCTGCCCGAGCTCGGGCTGATGGTTGCGGTCTTGATTTCGGCAGTGGTGCCCTCGCCGAAACAGTCAGAACTCGAGCAAGCAGAAGCCAAGCAGCAAGAGCAAGCTAGTCGAGCAGAAGCGCCGGTTCTTCAATAATCGAAGCAACGTCTTGAACAAAGCGTGAGGCCACGTCACCGTCAACGACGCGGTGGTCAAAAGTTGCACCAATAGTTGTAACCTGACGAACCTGAATCTCGTTGTTTACAACCCAAGGCTTAGGGCGAATCGAACCAAGGGCAACAATGCCGACCTCACCTGGGTTCAAAATCGGTGTTCCGGTGTCAACACCGAATACGCCAATGTTGGTCAGAGTGATTGTGCCATCACGCATGTCAGCCGGGGTGGTTTTGCCATCGCGAGCCGTGTAGGTCAGCTGTTCGAGCGCCTTAGCCAACTCAAGCATCGACATCTTGTCGGCATCTTTGATGTTTGGCACGATAAGACCGCGGGGGGTGGCAGCCGCCACGCCAAAGTTCACAAAGTTGTGCACGATGATCTCTTCGTCTGTCCAGGTTGAGTTCACCGTTGGGTTGCGTCGCACGGCCCAAATCATTGCCTTGGCCATGATGAGCACTGGCGAAACCTTGACGCCAGCAAAGTCGGTTGACGACTTAAGGCGTTTGACATATTCCATGGTGCGAGTGGCGTCAACGTCAACGAAGATGCTCACGTGAGGTGCGGTGAAAGCCGACTGAACCATTGCGGTGGCGATTGCCTTGCGCACGCCCTTAACTGGAATGCGCTCTTCGCGTGCCGAAGGAGCCTCAGGGGTGCTCAAGTTTCTAAACACGCTCGCCTGAGAGGCAGCAGCCAAGACATCTTCGCGGGTAACTTCGCCAGCAGTGCCAGTTGGGTTTACGTTGCCAAGGTCAACACCTAGGTCTTTAGCTAGCTTGCGCACAGGCGGCTTTGCAATGATCGACTCGTCGTTTATGTGTATCGCCGGCATTGCCGAAGTAACTGAAGCAACCGGAATCGCAGAGGTTGCCGCAGTTTGGGCAGGCAAAACGTTTGAGCTGGTGCGACCACGGCGGCGCGAACCTGAGTGGCCAGCCGAACCGTATCCAACTAAATTGGGTTGCTTTTCTTCGCTCGAAACTGAAGCAGCGGTATCTGAAACTGTGCTGTGCGCGGCGGCGGCTGACGATGCTGCGGCGGCTGGATCAATGCTGCCAGTAGCAGCCCCAACAACGGCACCCTCAACTGTCACGCTAATAATTGGCTTGCCCACCTCTACGGTGTCGCCCTCTTTAGCCAACAGCTCACTCACAACTCCGGCAAATGGGCAAGGCAACTCAACTAAAGACTTGGCAGTTTCGATTTCTACAATCACCTGGTTCACGCCAACACGATCGCCCGGTGCGACCTTCCACGAGACAATCTCGGCTTCGGTGAGGCCTTCGCCAACGTCTGGCAGGTTGAAATATGCAAGTTGTGACATGAATTGCCTCTCTTAATAAGCCAAGACTCGGTCAACCGCATCAAGAATGCGGTCGGCGTCAGGCAAGAATCTTTCTTCAAGCTTCGCAGGTGGGTAGGGCACATCAAAGCCACCAACACGCAAAACTGGTGCTTCTAGATGATAGAAGGCAAGCTCGTGCACTTTAGCGGCGATTTCTGAGCCAACCGACACGAAGTTGCTGGCCTCTTGGGCTACCACCAAACGGCCCGTCTTTTTGACAGATTCGACGATGGCACCGAAGTCAATCGGCGAAATCGACCGCAGGTCAATAACCTCAAGGCTTAGGCCTTCTTCGGCGGCAATCTCAGCGGCTTGCAAAGCCACTGTTACCATCGGGCCATAGCAGACCACAGTTGCACTGGTGCCCTCACGCAAAACTCGAGCCGAGTGCAAAGCCAACGGGGCTTCATCTAGGTTGACGGGGCCCTTCTGCCAATAGCGACGCTTTGGTTCGAAGAACATGATTGGGTCACTCGAAGCTACAGCCTGTTGAATCATCCAGTAGGCATCGTTTGGGTTGCTTGGGCTTACGATTCGCAAACCCGCAGTGTGCGCAAAATAAGCTTCAGGGCTTTCGCTGTGGTGTTCAACGGCACCAATGCCACCGCCATAAGGAACACGAATTACAACTGGCATTGTCAAGTGGCCTTCAGAGCGGTTCTGAAACTTCGCAAGCTGAGTGGTGATCTGGTTGAAGGCCGGAAAAATGAATCCGTCGAATTGAATCTCAGTCACCGAGGTGTAGCCGCGCATTGCTAAGCCAATTGCGGTTCCGACGATTCCCGACTCGGCGATTGGGGTATTAAAAATGCGTTTCGGGCCAAACTCAGCAAGCAAACCTTCGGTTACGCGAAACACGCCTCCAAGCTCAGCAACGTCTTCGCCGAACACCAAAACTTTTTCGTTCTCATGCATTGCCTTCGATAGGCCCGCATTAATCGCTTTAGCGATTGACATTTCTGCAAAGTTGCTCATTAGTTGCCCTCGCCCTCAAATGAAGCTTCATAATCGTTGAGCCAGGCATATTGCTCGGCGATTACCGGGTGAGGTTGCGAATAAACGTGCTGGAACATGTTTTCAATCGGTGGGTTGCCTAGAGCAAAAGTTGCTTCGCGAATTTCGGCAGCAAGTTTGTCGCCATGTGCGTCACACTCGTCAAAGAAAGCTTGCTCGACACCACGGTTGCGCAAGAATTTTTCAAACCGCGCCAATGGGTCGCGAGCTTGCCAATATTCAACTTCGGCATTGTCACGATATTTGGTCGGATCATCGCTCGTGGTGTGAGCACCGATGCGATAGGTCATCGCCTCAATAAATGTTGGTCCGAGGCCTGCGCGCGCGTCATCCATATGTTTGGCGGTGACCGCATAGCAAGCGAGCACGTCGTTACCGTCAACTTGGATTCCCGGCACACCGAAGCCGGTGCCGCGAAGATACAAAGGGACTTTGGTTTGACGCGCCACGTTTGAAGATATTGCCCACTGATTGTTTTGGCAGAAGAACACCTGCGGTGTTTGGTTGATTGCTGCGAACAAAAGGGACTCGCTCACGTCACCTTCAGCGGTTGCTCCGTCGCCAAAATAAGTGATTACAGCTAAGTCTTCATCTTTGTTGCCGGTGCCCACTTTGCCATCGAAAGCAACGCCCATTGCGTAACCAGTTGCGTGCAAAGCCTGGGTGCCTAGAACGATGGCATAAAGGTGAAAGCGAGTTTCGTCGGGGTTCCAACCACCGTGGTTGACGCCACGAAGCATTTTTAGAATCGACATCAAGTCAATGCCGTGGGTGATCGCGACCCCGTGCTCGCGATAGCTAGGAAAAATGTGGTCGTTGTGCCCAACGCCATACCCTGAGCCGATTTGTGCGGCTTCTTGACCGATGGCGGGAATCCAGAGGCCGAGTTGGCCTTGACGCTGAAGCGCCGTGGCCTCGGCATCGAATCGACGCATGATTGCCATGTCGCGATAAAACTTGAGATAGTCGGCGTCAGTTAGTCGGTCAATGTAGGCGGCGTAGTCGGCGAACTCAGGGGCAACACTAAATTCACCCTCTATTGAGAGCATTTGAACCATAGGCACGCGTTGTGCGTCTTGTGCAGTCACAGAGTCCAATTTACTTTGTTCGTGGCAGAATCTAGTCATGATTCGATTTCTAGTTGCAACAGTTATTAACGCGTTTGGCCTTTGGGTGGTCACAAGTCTGATTTCAGCCATTCACCTGGTGCCCTATGGGGGCACTGAAACTTGGCAATATGTGCTCAGCTATTTGACCGTTGCCCTGATTTTTGGGCTGGTGAATTCAGTCATTGCTCCAGTGATCAAAATCATCGCATTGCCTGCTTATATCTTGACTTTCGGGCTAATTTCATTCGTCATCAATGGCGCATTGCTTCTGCTTGTTGCCTGGATCAGTGGCTTCTTAAACTTTGGTGTTTTCAAAATCGACGGTTTCACGAGCTCTGGTTTAAGCATCACTTCACTTGGTTGGGCAATCGTGGCTTCACTGATTTTGAGTATTACGGCTTTTGTAACCCGAGGAGCTTTGAAGCTTTTTAGAATCTTGTGATTCGCTCGCCTGAACAGTTGCTTTGTCATCTGAGTCTGGGTGGCGCGCGTGCCATTGCAGATTCAACTTTGCAAAAAACGGTTCGGTTGCGGCAACTTCGAGCAGCTGATGCTGAGTTGCCATTTTGCGGTCTATGGTGAGCTCGCCGGCTTGATAGCGACTTTCTACCAGGTTGCAAAGCGAGTTGAGGTTTGCCAGTTGCGACCAGATCGCGGTGAGCCCGGCGGCAACAGCCAAGCCAAGTTCAGGGTTCTCAATGGCCCAAACCACTAGGCCGCAGTCATTAAAAATGAGGTCGGCGATGTCATTATTTGCTAACCCAAACATCGCGGCCACTCGCGAACTGTGGTCGCCCCAGAGGGCTAGCTGGCTTGCCGTTAGCTGGTGGCGAATGCGATTTAACTCGTTTAGGTCGGCGTGAACTTGCACGCCATCGGTTGAAGTAATGGTTTGCATCAGAAGTGAAGGCCTAACTGCGAAATCATTTGCACAAGCGGAACCACCGGGGTAGAGCCAATCGGTGAACCACCTGTGGCTGAAGAACCACCGAGCAAAGTGCAAATGGCGGTTAGCTCAATTTCTAGCAGGTCAATGCGATGCATAAAGGCAGTAGCTGCCGGGCCCGACCAGAATGCAGGGTTTGGTTTAGACGTGCGAAGTGCGGCTAAGGCTGCCTGAATGTTGTTTAGTAACTGATTCATTGTTCAAGTTTCGTTTTTTGTGATTCGCCCGAGTGCCGACGAACAGAAACCGTGCAAAGGTCAGGGCTCGTGCCCGTTGCTAACAACTCAGCTCGTAGCACCCTAGGGCTTGCAATCGCTGGCAGAATAGACGGGTGAGCAAACTTTCAAATCAACCCCTAAGCCCCCTTGACGGTCGTTATCGGGCAGCCGTTGCAGATCTGGGCATTCACCTGTCAGAGGCGGGTCTGAACCGCGCGCGAATCGCCGTCGAAGTTGAATGGCTTTTGCACTTGGCCAACCGAAACCTACTTGGCACCAACCGAAGCATCGACTTGGCCGAAACTCAAGCGCTTCGCGATCTAGTCGCAAACTTTTCTGACGCCGACGTTGCAACGCTGGCCGGCTTCGAAGCCACCACCAAGCACGATGTTAAGGCCGTCGAATACTTCATCCGCGAGAAATTGACCGCAATGGGCCGCGCCGACCTGCTTGAACTCACCCATTTTGCGTGCACCAGCGAAGACATCAACAACCTCTCATATGCGATCACCGTGCGTGATGCGGTGAACGATGTTTGGCTGCCTCGCGTTGAAATCTTGATGGCAAAGCTTCGTGCGCTGTCGGCTAAATCGGCCGCCGTGCCAATGCTTTCGCGCACTCACGGTCAGCCAGCCACCCCGACCACCATGGGCAAAGAGATTGCCGTTTTCGTTCACCGTTTGCAACGCCAGATTGACCGCATTGCTAAAGCCGAGTTTTTAGGCAAGTTCAGCGGTGCGACCGGCACCTTTTCGGCGCACGTTGTCGCCGCGCCTGGGGTTGACTGGCTAGCTGAGTCTGAGGCTTTTGTTACCGCTTTGGGTTTGACCTGGAACCCGCTGACCACCCAAATCGAATCACACGACTGGCAAGCCGAGCTTTATGCGTCGGTCGCTCTGTTCAACCGCATTTTGCACAATTTCTGCACGGATGTCTGGACCTACATCTCGCTGAACTATTTCAAGCAGATTCCTCAGGCGGGAGCCACCGGCTCGTCAACCATGCCCCACAAGGTCAACCCGATTCGCTTCGAGAACGCCGAATCAAACCTCGAGCTGTCAAACGCGATTCTAGACAGCTTGGCCGCAACCCTTGTTACCTCACGCATGCAGCGTGACCTAACCGACTCGAGCTCACAACGCAACATCGGCTTGGGCTTTGGTCACTCGCTGCTAGCCGTTGATAACGTCACCCGAGGCCTTGACGAACTTGAGCTTTCGCAAGCGGTTTTGGCAGGCGATTTGGCCGAGAACCTTGAGGTTTTGGGTGAGGCGATTCAGACCGTCATTCGCGCCGAAGTTGCCGCTGGCCGAAGCAGCATTTCGAACCCATACGAGTTGCTCAAAGAACTAACCCGCGGCAAGCGCATCAACAGCGACGACCTTCAGGTTTTCATCAACCAGCTCGAGATTGGCCAAGAAGCCAAAGACCGTTTGCTATTGCTAACCCCACACAACTACATCGGACTAGCCGAGCAGATTGCTGGTCGCGTTCAGGCTTGAGTTGCCTCTGAAATAAAACCTCTTTATGTTAAACCGCTTTGTATTCAAGGCCTGCGGAGAGACGCTCATGCTGCTCGTTTTCGCACCTAGCTTGAAAGTTCTGGAGACGAAGTCAATCGAGTGTCGCAATTTCCGCACCGCACCCTAGTTACATGCCTAAATACAATGTGTTTCAGGAGTGAACTAAGTCAACATTCATGCCAACTTGGGATTTCCAAAGACTTTAAATCGCCGTGTGGCTATCGCAGGAAGGTTTGGTATTGTTCTCTAGCCAGCCATCAACTTGCTGCTGATTAACCTTGTGGATATTGCTTCTGCAGGCAAATCATTTTTACCCATAAAGAGAACTCGCTTGAGTTTAGGTAGCTTGAAAAGCCACTCGTAGTCATCTAGATTTGGTGAGTTATAAATGTTGACTTTTGAGAGTTTCTTCAGCGCCTCGAGAGCGTGTGAGTTGTTAATTGTCCCAGGGCAACGGTAAAAACTCAAAGTTTCGAGATTCGAAAACTGGGCAACATTAGAAACGTCAAAGTGTCCGCTTCGTGAAAAGAAGATTTTGAGTTCCTTGGTTGAATGAGGGGCGTCAACCTCTGGAAACACAAGTGGAGGCGAGGATACGTAAAGAAATTTAGCCAATCCTCCGATTTTGGTCAAAGTATCCGACGAAGGCGTCATCAGGACCAGGGTGTCGAGTTGATTACTCGCTGGCCAAGCCTCAACACTTGTTACAAACTTTTCTGACAGCTTAAGGTTAGTTAGTAATGGCAATTGGGATAAATTCACGGGTTTAGAAGACTTTATCTGCACGTCTAAACGTACGAGGTTCTTTAGTTGAGATAAGAAAGTAAGGTCCGACTGTGGCCCAGAACTAATCCGAATCGAAATTGCATTGTCTAGATGACCTTGGCTTGCAAGATGGCGTAAACTGGCTATTTCCAATGCTCCTTCCGCAGAAAAGTGTTCTAGCTCACCTTGGAATAATTGCATTTCAATTCCTCTTTCATTTGGGAATCCGAAATATATCAGAAGTCCACTTTCGTTCACTTATAGAATTTATGATGTTTAGCAGGGGCTCTTTTCCACCATTAAGGTTAATGAAGTTTTGTTCCAACACCCTCAACGCATAATCTGAAATCTTGCTTGCGTCGACGATAATGGCGTTTGCAATCTCATCAGCGCTAAATTTACCTTTGCCCTTGTGATCTAGAAGTCTCTGTAAGCCTCTGATAGTTTTACCCACATAGACGTTGCCGTCTTTAATAACGATGTAAACGAGGCGTTTTAGACCTTGCTCCTTCACTATGTTTTGGGACACAAGCTTTACACCTAATTTTGTGGCCTGGCCGGCGATCTTTGCTCTCAGAGCGCTGCTAGCGGCAAGTTCGGCCGCCGCAATTGCTCGGCTTGCAGCTGAACTTGCAATATCTTCCGCGACAAATTTTGAGACAACGCCAATTTCAGCGGGGGCAGCAGCCTCGCCGACTATTGGAACCCAGTCGACTGCGACGCAAACCACCACAAATGCGCCAAGTCCAATATAGTCCCAGGCATTATGGCAACCTGTAAAGTCGTTTTGGTTGACTGGGTTGTTTGGGTAGTTGTAGGCGTTTTCGTTGCCACCTGGTACCGGGTCGGTAGTTGTGAATTGGCCGGTAGCTGGGTTATAAACCCTGGCGCCTAAGAGGATTAACCCGTTTTTGTCTGTTGTTCTGTGGGCGCTACCTGCCCAACCGTAGTTTTGGTTGGTACCGATGGTTTGGTTGCCGGCGGTTTGGTTGCCGTATTCGTCGAAGGTGTTGATGCCCGCTGGTGGTGTGGCATAACCGGTTGTGGGTTTAGTTGTGGCCGCAAAGTTAGCGCCTTGCAAATCGGTGAACACATAGTTCGTTGTTGTGACACCGTTTGTGGTGGTTGTGATGCTTTGAAGACCGCTACCAAGTGAGGGCGAGTATTTTTCGGTGGTTGTGACACCGCCTGTTGTGCTGGTGGTAAAACTTGGGGTGTCTGATCCGAAGTAGTGTTTGGTAGTTGTTGTGGTCACACCGGCTGTGGTGGTGGTTTCAGTTAGGTTGTTACCGTTCGGGTCGTAACCGTAACTGCTTGCGGTCACACCGCCTATGTTGGTGACTTGACCAACAATGTTGTAGCTCACTGTCAGGTCACTGGCCCCGGTTGGTGTGTTCGCTGCTGGTATTACGGTGTTGCGGCCGAAGCCGTCGTAAACGTAACCGGTGTCACTGATTTGTGAGTAACTGTTGTAGGTTGTGGTTTTTGTTTGTGTGGTGGCCGCACAGTTAGCGGCTGTGCCACTGGTTGTTGTTTTGTTGGTTCGGTTGCCAACAAAATCGAAACTGTAAGTGTTGGTGCTGCAGGTGGTTCCTGCAGCGTTTATCGTTGTGGCGTTTGTTAAACGGTTTTTGGTGTCGTAACTGTAACTGCTGGTTGCGGTTGCTGAATCAGGTGAACTGGTTGGTTTGGTTTCGGTTGCAAGCAACGAGTTTTCGTTGAAGGTTCTTGCGAAGTTGTACCACGGTTGGGCTGTTGGGTTGCCGTTTGCGTCGCTGCCACCATAGTTCATGCCTGTTAGGCGACCGTTTTCGTCGTAGCTGAACTCTTGGGTTAAACCTGCTGGTGCGGTTTGTTTAGTGGTCGCCCCGAAGTTGTCATAAGCGGCTTGGTAAGTGTCGCCACCAACGGTCAAAGTTGTTGGGTTGGCTCGGGTGTCGGTTTGACCGTTTGCATCTGTGCCACCGTATTGGTAGCTGATCGTGTTTTGTGGGTCTTGATATGTGGCGATTAGTCCTGAGCCTGAATCACCGTATGGTTTGTAGGTTGTTGTTGCCGTTTCGCCTAACGAGTTTGTGAAAGAGGTTTGACGGCCCCATGAGTCGAAACTCAAATGAGTGTTTGTGGCTGCACCTGAAACAGTTTTAGTGGTTTGGTATGCCAAACCGTTGGGTTGGTAACTGATTTGGGTGGTGATTGGGGTGTTGTCACTAAAACCAACACCACTAATGGTGGTGGTGTCGATTAGGCCGGCCGCGGTATAACTGTTTGTGGTTGTTCTGATTTGCACACCGGTTGGTAGGTTTGCGATTTCAACAACGCTTTGGGGTTGCAAATCGGTGGTGTAGTTGGTGATTTTAGTTACCGGGTGTGTGGTTGAAGCAGTGGGTGGTGCGGTTGATTGTTTGCAAACTAAACCAACCCAGGCTGGTTTGTTTTGACAGTCTGTTACCGCGTTGAAACCTGCGGTGTAATACACGGTGTATAAAGAGCGGGCCGTGTCGCCCACTGCTTCAGTGTCGGTTGTTAGTGGGCCTTTGCTTTGTGTGGTTTGCCCTGAAGCGTTCAAATAGGTGATGCCTATCGAAGTGGTGGCACCGTTTTTGTCTTTTGTTTGCACCCTGGTTGGGGTGCCATAAAACCAACCAGAACCTGAACCATCAATTGATGTGTCGTTGTTAGCTTGTGGGTCATACGAGTTTAGAACGGTTGAAATCGGTGCAGTATCGCTACCTAAAGCGACGGTCGGGTCAAGGTTTGTGGCGTTTGCAGCGACCCAACCATTTGTTTGCGAGGTGAGTAGCCCATAGTTTTTGCCAGTGACTGGGTTGATGTTGTTATTTGGTGCACCCGTGTCATAAATGTTTGCGGTGTGGATGCGCCATGAACCAGAGATGACGGACCCGGTTGGTGTTGTGATGCTTTGATCGATGGCCGGTGACCAACTATCTAACAAACTGATCACACGAACCACATCAGCTGGGTTATTCAGGTCGGTTGGTTTGCTGTAACGATTTAGTGTTGCGTAATCGGTAGGGTTCAGATGTGGTGTGCTTTGCAAATCGGTGAGTAACCGGTTCAAATCTCTTGGCGTGTATGTTGCTTGTGGTAGGCCTTGGTTGTTGAAAATGGTGGCACTGTAAAGCCAAGTGTCGTGGCCGTAACTTGCAGTGTTGGTTACCCGACCGAGCGCGTCGGTGTAAATGTAACTACCAGTTTTTAGTTGCGCAGCTGTGAGCGTGTTTGCATCAATGGCAGTGTTACCTGCCGGGGTGGTTAGCGGGGTTTGTGGGCCGAACACGATTGCACTGAAAGCTGGTGTGGTGTTTTGACCCCATTTTGTGGTGTTTGTTAGCGACAGATCAGGCGTTGAGGCTGCAAGTGACCCGGTAGGGGTGTTATAAACGTAACTATTTTCAATAACAGTGCCACCACTACCATCAGCGTTGCCGCGAAGAGTGTGGGTGAGTTTGTTATCGGCCGAGTATTCGAAAAAGTATGGTGCGAACCCGGTTTGGTTTATTTGGGTCAACTGTGGCCAAACTGTTGGGTTATCAGTGGTGCCAAGGTTCACGGTTTTGTAAGTGTAGGTTGTTGTGGTGTTATCCCTGTTATCTGTTGTGGTGACCAAAACTGCTTGGCCGTTTAACAGTTGGTATTGGTAAGAGTTTTGCACGGTGGTGCTTTGCAACCCGGTGGTTGGGTTGTAAGCGGTGTAACTAATGTTTTTGATCAGGTGTTGAACATCACCCAAACCGATTGTTGTTGAAGTGCCGCCAGTGTTGTTGCTTGCGGTTGTTGCCGCACCGTAGGTGATGGTCATGGTTCGAACATCTGCGGTAACGCCGCTGCCTGAGAGTAGGCTCGCACAAGGTGTGGTGTTGGTTGCAAGTTTTTGTAGCAACTTAGTTAAACCATCATTACTGGTTTGGTAACAGGTAGAAAACTGTGACCCTGTTTCGTTCACACCAGAAACCACCCAAGTAGGTGTGCCGCTCGGTGTTGTGTTTGTGAACGTGGTTGTGGTGCCACCCAAATCTTTCAAAGTGAGTGTCACACCATCGGTTGTGACATTAAGTTGCAAACCACTTTGTGTGGTTTCATCATCGGCAGGTGTGTAACTGGTACCAGTTTTTTGGTAGGTGAGAACTTCACCTAAACCGTCTTGGATTTTGATGGTTTGATCCACACCAGAAACTGACACACCGCCGGCTGGCCTGGTTATACCGTCGGTGATTGTTACATCGCTAAGCCCGGTATCTGTTGCGGTGAAAGAGTTCACCCAACCGGCACCAAACCCGTTGTTGGTTGTGTAGGTGGCTAATTTTTGGCTGTAATAGACACGGTTGGCACTGAAAGTGCCTGCTGGGGTTACGATGTTGACATCTGTTTCAGGTAACTGTATTTCGCCAGAGAGCAACGATACTGTTGCAGGCCCTGCCCCTGTGGTTGGTAAGTTACCTCCGAAGGCGTGGCCGAGACGCAAAATTTGGATTCCACTATCACCACTGCAAAAAGTTGAGCTTGTCGGGTATGTGTAAACGAAACATATTTGTGCTTGCAACAAAACAGTTTTCTCAGCAGGCACCGGCACGTTATCGACTGTTAGTTTGGCTGTAGTTGAATCCCATAAATAGTCGTAAACACCCGGTGCACCATTGCGAGTGGTCACCGGAAAAGATGACACACCTAAAGTCCAGTTAGTGTCACCAAAAACACGCCATTGCAAATAACTGCCTGTTAGTGCACCTGCTTGGTTGCTAGCGAAAACACTCAACGAGGCTGTGTTGTAAGTTTTTACTGTTTTGATTGGGTTGATAACACCGGCAGCACCAAAAGTGACGGTGTAAACCGCGGCGTCACTGATCAACCCGTTGCTTAGTGTTGTGAGAGCACTCAACTGGTATTGAATGTTGGATGCAAACAAATTTAATGTTCGCGCTTGGTTTGTTGTTTCGTTGTATGTAGTTGTTTCGCCGTTTAAAGTGATGTTTAACACTGTGGCATTGGTGGCACTATTTGGTGTGATCGTGCAAGTGAAAGTTGTGCCTGGCACAACCGGTGTTGAAAAGTTGTTTGCATAGTTGGTGCAACTAATCGTTGGCGGCAAAGGAATCGAAGTGTCAACTTTTATATTTGTTGAAACTGATGGGCCGCTTGAGTCATACGTGTCGGCAGCTTGCGCCCAAATGTTGTAACTGGCCCCGTTGGTCAATGTTTTAGTAGAAACACAACTAGCACTCGCCCCAGCAGATACAGATGGTGTGGTGCATAACAACACTGTAAACGGGTTGGTTAGCGATAACGAATAGTCGTTGTAATAGAAACTGAGTTTCACGTTGTCATAATCAACATCGTTAGCAGTTGCTGACAGTGTCGGGGTGGCGCTAGGAGAGACCAATACACCGCTCACGGTGCGGGAATTTGAAACAGTGACAGCTGAAGGTGTTTGTGGAGGGTGGTTGTAAGTCACTGTTAGTTGAGGCCGGTGGGCTGTGGCATTCGATGAATAAAACCTTTTCCAACCTGTGTTGTCGGTTTCTGAAGCTTTCAAAGCTAAGCCAACTGTTGACCAGTTCTTGGTCGCTAAAAACGTGACAGGGTTCGTAACATCAAAACTTTGCACCGCAGCAACACAAGAAGCGTTATAACCAGAAGCAACACTTTTTGTGACATAAGCATTCGCACTAGTAGACGGTTGCGCACCCCAACGAGTGCTCGCTCCTGCAGCAGTTGCTGCATAAACACTTATCGGTGCAGGGGTGCAAGACCAAGACCAGTTCAGCCACAACTTCAAAGTCGCTGACACAACCGTGGTACCAGCCCAATCGCTACCAGCAAAGTTTAGGTAAGAACGATATTTGCTCACACCAGAGTTATACGTACCCACCAACAGTTCGGTTGAGTTAGAAAAATCTGTCGAAGCAGCATCAGATTGAACATAAGTGTCAAACGAAGCACCATAAGCCACAGTCGGGTCAATAACCACCGGGTAAACCAAATCAGGGTTATCAAAGAAACTGTTATCAGAAACCAAATCCAACACATAAGAACCAGCCGAACCAGACACATTCGAATCAACTGTTTGAGCATCCAAACCAGGCAAAGTCACATCAGAGGGGTTCGTGCCCTGTGTTGAAGAATCCCAAACCTGAACCGGGCTAATAGTTGCTTCACTAACCCCAGCAGTGTTCACAAACTCAAAACCTGCACCAGTATCTTTTACGCTCACATGCGCAGATTGCAAAGGCAGTTTCAAAGCATCCAAAACCGCCAGTGTTGGTTTTTGTTTCAAAACAAAGAACTGTTCAAAACCAGTCACCGTCAACGAAACGACCAGATCAACACCCGGTAACACATCAACATAAGTTGCTTTGCTGCCATCCAGAACAGGTGCAGGCAAAGCACCCGACCAACCAAACCCAACACAAGTGCCATCAGCATTCGTAGCCGAAACCAAACCAGAAGCATCAACCTCGGCAGCGCTGCCACCAGGTGAGAGCGTCAACGGCAGCAACCCACTCTTGGCAGCCACGCCAGTATCAGTGGCAACTAAATCGAAATCAAGATCGCGCCAACCATACTGGCCTACCTCATCGCGCACACGCACAGGCGAACCAGACACATCAACAGTTGAAGTGCCATCAGCATTCACCCAAGTAGTAGACACCTCAGAAAGTGCCGGAACCAACAAAATAGGGTGATCCAAAGCCTTAGCCTTCGCCAAAGCAGACACAAAATCGTAAGCCGCGAACTCATCAGAGGCCACAACAGGAGAACTCGCCGAAGCTGGCAACACAGGCACAACGTTAAGCAACAAGGCCAAAGCCAAGACCGGCGCCAAAAACTTTAGACGAAAAGACACTAGAACCCCCACAAAAGACAAACAGATGAATATCTGAAAGTTAATCTAGTGGCGTTTTCGTTTCTAACGGCGGAGGTTGGGGCGTCGGCGCCTGAAGAGTTGCAGAACTTTTATTGTTATTTGAGTGCAGGCTGGTCTGTGTCGCGCGGGTCATCTTTGACAGCAAGCTTTAGGGTTGCGATTGCCACGATCACCACTATAAAGGTGACGCCCGCCCAGATCGAAGCGCCGCCAAAGCGAGCTGCTTGATCGATATTGCCGTCGGCATCTTGTGGTCGAACTCCGAAGAAAACAATGAGTCCTACAAGGGCGGCTGAGATTGCCGACAAAATCAGAATGCTTTTGACAGAGGTTGGGTTCGATGCTTTAGCCATGTTTTAACCCTAATCTGCTTTACTTGGGCTGGCAGCCCAAATGCCCTGATGCACAGCGCTTAGAGCAAGGTAGGCCCCGAGAAAGCCTGAGGCATTTAGCGGCTCTGGGTTTAGAACTACAAAAATCAATGTGCACAGCTCGGCCAAGCCCGCAGCGATAAGGTGTTCGCGACCTTCAACCGTTTTGAAACCAACTCGTGAGGCTAGATAAGTTTCAAAAGCTGCGTGAAGCACGAGGTAGGCCATCGCCAACAATTGCAAGGCTGTCAGCTGGGTGTTTGCCGAAGTGCCAAGCGCCAATAGTGCCGCGATGGCGGCCACCAGTGAGATGGCGGCTTGGGGTGCAACTTTTTGCAATGAAGAAGTTGCCTTGCGGGCAAAACTAATTGCCACTGTGCCTAGACCTTGCGCAAGCCCGAAGCCGGCAAAAATCGCTAGGCCCAGCGCTGCGGTGTCGGGTCGGGTAAAAGTGATAACCAAGGTTGCCGCTAAGGCAATTGCGGCTCTAAAGCCAATGACGATTCGCACCTATTTAGTGTTTCATATTTGCAAAGCGCGAATATTGACCCTGAAAGGCAACCACCACGGTGCCAGTTGGCCCGTTGCGTTGCTTTGCAAGAATTACGTCGGCCTCGCCGGCACGTTGATGCTCTTTTTCGCCCAGGTCAGGCCTGTGCAAAAGAATAACCACGTCGGCGTCTTGTTCAAGTGAGCCAGACTCACGCAGCTGCGAAATATCGGGCTTTTTGTCTTTGGCTTCTTCTGATTTTCGGTTCAGCTGCGAAATTGCAATCAGCGGAACCCCGAGCTCTTTGGCCAACAACTTGAGGGCTCGAGAGAACTCTGAGACTTCTTGTTGACGAGATTCGACTTTTTTGCCAGAGGTGAGAAGCTGCAGATAGTCGATGACGATCATCTGAAGACCCACGCGCTCGGCCAAACGTCGTGACTTTGCGCGAATCTCAACCATAGTGAGGTTCGGGCTGTCGTCGATATAAAGTGGTGCGTCACTAATTTTTCCGCGAACGTCGGCTATGCGCACCCAGTCGGTTTCGCTCATGGTGCCCTTGCGCATGTTTTGAAGCGGAATTTGAGTTTCGGCAGAGAGCATGCGCATTGCGATTTCGGAACGGCTCATCTCTAGTGAAAAAAAGATAACCGCTTTGCGTTTGCGAATTGCGGCATGACGAGCAATGTCTAGCGCCAACGTTGACTTGCCAACGGCCGGGCGGGCCGCAACGATAATGAGTTGACCCGGGTGCAACCCGTGGGTTAGGTTGTCTAGCTCGGTGAAACCGGTTGGAACACCAACTAGGTCGCCGCCTCGACTTTCTGCGGCCTCCATTTCGGCAACAGCAGATTTGATTGATTCTTCAAGCTCTGAATACTCTTGCCCGCGCGTGCTTGCTGAGACTTGATATATAGCCGCCTGCGCATCGTTCACCAGATCATCAACTTCACCGATGTTTGCATAGCCCGATTGCGCAATTTTTGTGCCAACTTCAACTAGACGACGAAGTGTGGCTTTCTCTTGCACGATTTCGGCGTAATACTCGACGTTTGCAGCTGTCGGCACAATCGAGGTGAGTGTGTGCAGGTAGTCGGCGCCTCCACCTCTCGTCAGTGAGTCTGTCTTTAGCAACTCATCGGTAACAGTAATAACGTCGGTTGGTTCACCCTTGCCGAATAACGTCACGATGGCGTCAAAAATGATTTCGTGTTTAGGTGCATAAAAGTCTGCGCCTCGAATCAAGCCGAACACTGCAGCTACTGCATCAGGCGAGATCAACATTGCGCCCAACGTGCTTTGTTCAGCTAGCAGGTCATTAGGAAGCACGCGGCCAGTTGCCACGATGTCTGGGGCGTCGAAAGCCATTTGTCCTCCAAAGAATAGTTGATTCTGTTATAGCTTCAGCCACCGACATTAAGTAGGCAAAGCAAGTTGTGCACAAACTTGTGTATAACTGTCTAAACACGCGCTAATAACTTGTGAAAAACTGTGGATAACGCTGTGCATAAATTGTGTGCAACTGCCATGCATCCCTGCTTGTACAAGGGATACAAAGTTGTGCACAAGTAAAACCTTCAACCTTAAAGTAGAAGCTGAAGGTTGTGGATAAGTTACGAAAAATGGCAAAACAAAAGGGCGAAGGGAACAAACCCTTCGCCCTTTGTGAAGCGCGAAATACTTCGCGCCAGTGAACTTACTTAGCAGCAACCACCTGAAGCGTGATAACTGCCGAAAGGTCACCGTGCAAACGAACCGAAGCCTGGTGAGTACCAGTGATGCGGATCGGTGCGGTGAATGACACCTTGCGCTTGTCTAGTTCGCCAAAGCCAGCGGCTGCAACAGCCTTGACAACGTCAGCAGTTTTGACTGCGCCGAACAAACGACCGCCAACGCCAGCTTTAATAGCCAACTTGATGGTTGCTGCTTCGAGCGAAGTCTTAAGTGCAACTGCTTCTTCAGCGGTAGCCAATGCGCGAGCTTCGCGACCAGCACGAATCGAAGCAACCTGCTTCTCGCCGCCCTTGCTCCAAAGCACTGCAAAGCCACGAGGCAACAAGTAGTTGCGAGCGTAGCCATCTTTAACTTCAACAACGTCACCGGCAGAGCCTAGACCTGAAACTTCGTTAGTAAGAATGAGTTTCGACATTGGGTTACTCCTTAGCGACCAGCGCCAGCATAAGGAAGCAAAGCAACCTCACGAGCGTTTTTGATAGCACGAGCAATCAGACGCTGTTCCTGAACAGAAACACCGGTGATGCGTCGTGAACGGATCTTGTTTTTGTCGGTCAAGAAACGGCGCAAAGTAGCGACATCCTTGTAATCGATTACGCCAACTTTGATTGCCTTTACAGGGGCAAGCTTGGCGTTCTTTGCGTTGCGGTTTGGCTTGCGACGGGTGTCGGTTTTAGCAGCCATAAGAATCTCCTAAATAATCTCTAAAACTTTAGAATGGGGTGTCGTCGGCGCCAGCTGATGAGGTGCCTGGGTTTGCCCAAGCGTCATTAGCGGCAGCGGCCGGGGCAGCGGCGGGTGAATCCCAGGGGCTTGAAGCAGCGCCTGCGCCTGCGCCGCCAACTTCGCGCGGTTTGCGCGAAACTGATGCGGTTGCATAACGCAATGATGGGCCGATCTCTTCAATCTCAAGCTCAAGCGAGGCACGGGCCTCACCTTGAGCAGTCTGATAAGCCGATGGGGCTTTCAAACGGCCGGTGACAATAACTCGGGTGCCTTTGGTGAGCGTCTGTGCGACGTTCTCGGCAACTTCACGCCAAGCGGTGCAGCGAACCCAAACGGTTTCGCCGTCCTCCCAGGCGTTGGTCTGGCGGTTTAGCTGGCGAGGGGTTGAACCCACGCGAACGCTAACCACAGCAACTCCACCCTGGGTGTAACGAAGTTCAGGGTCGTCAGCTAGGTTGCCAACGATAGTTACGGTTACTTCTCCGGCCATTTTGACTACTCGCTTGCCTTGGCAGCTTTAGCCGGAGCTTTGGCGGTTGCAGCTTTTGCAGCTGGTGCCTTGGCAGCCGGAGCTTTAGCGGCGGCAGCTTTAGCTGGCGCAGCATCGGCAGGCTTTGAAGGTGCCTCGTCTTCGGCTTTCTCTGCGGCGCTAACCTCAGGAACAGCTACTGGAGTGATGTTGATGACTGCTTCGTCGGCGCGCAAAACCTTGGTGCGCAACACTGCTTCTGAAAGCTTTAGCTGGCGGTCAAGCTCAAGAACCTCAGCTGGCGCAGCGGTCAAGTTAATGACTGCGTAATAGCCTTCTGACTTCTTGGCGATTTCGTAGGCGAAACGACGGCGACCCCAAATGTCAACTTTGTCAACGGTGCCTCCACCGTTGCGAATTACATTGAGGAACTTGTCGAGACTTGGAGCGAGAGTGCGCTCCTCAACCGTTGGGTCGAGGATAACCATTAGCTCGTACTGATGCATGACTAACCCACCTCCTTTGGACTAGAACGGCCACAGGATTTCTGTGACAGGAGGGTATGGCATCTTGTTGCCTTAGCTCGACCAGTTAGTCAGCTGAGGGCAACTTTTCAAGACTACCTTGTTTGCCACCATTGAAGCAAGCGCTTTTTGGCTTCGGGGCTACCTAAAATTCCCTCGGATGCCCTCAGCTCGCTTAGAAACGCCAAAGCTAGGCTCACTGCCCATTTTTCGCTATTGGAAATAGTTTGGGTGACCTCGGCAACGGTTAGTTCTGGCTTGCGGGTTTGCCACCATTCGAGAAGGAGCTCGGTGGCTGCCGGCTTTGAGATTGAGCCTTGATCTAGTCGAACTTCGAGCAGAAACTTGCTGGCAGCGCCAATGATGGGGCTCGGTGGAACAGCCAAAATCTCAGCGATTTCTTCACCGTTTAGATCTGGGCGTATTGCGTCTAGTTCTTCTTTGGCGCTGATTTCAGCGATTCTGTTTTCTAGGTCGTCATAGGCGTGAGATAGTCGTTCGGCTTTGCGTTTGTTGCGCGTGGTGACATCGGCTCGGGTTAGCGCGTGAAGCCGAAGCAGCTGGTCGCCGGCATCGCGCACATAGCGCCGCACCGCTGAGTCGCTCCACGACTGCTCGGTGTATCCGAAAAATCTGAGGTGCAGCTCGATCAGCAGTGACACCGCTTTGATCGTGTCGCTGTCGAATCTAAGCGCCTGCAGACGTTTTTTTGTAATTCTTGCGCCCACCAGGTCGTGGTTATAGAACGAAACTGCGCCGCCAGGTTCAAAATTGCGCGTCGCCGGTTTGCCGACATCGTGCATCAGTGCTGCTAGGCGCAAAACAAGGTCGCCTTCGAGACCATAATCGCTCTCATAGTCGATAGCTTGTTCCACAACGGTCAAGGTGTGTTCATAAACGTCTTTATGGTGGTGGTGCTCATCGGTCTCAAGTTGCAGAGCCGGCAGTTCAGGCAAGACGATGGCAGCCAAACCACTATCAACCAAAGCTTCGAAACCTAGCCTTGGGTGCCGACCGAGCAACAGTTTGCTCAGTTCAACCTGCACCCGCTCGGCCGAAACGATTGACATGCGTTCGGTCATGGCTTTCATAGCCGCAAAAGTTGTCTGTTCGATGACAAACCCCAGTTGTGCGGCAAAGCGTGCCGCCCGCATCATGCGCAGCGGGTCGTCGCTAAAAGAGATCTCTGGCGCAATCGGGGTGCGCAATACGCCCGCCAATAAGTCTTTTAGCCCGTTAGTCGGGTCAACGAAAACTTTTTCAGGCAGTCTCAACGCCATTGCATTCACCGTGAAGTCGCGTCGCGTGAGGTCAACCTCAAGACTGTCACCAAAAGCCACTATCGGTTTGCGTGAATCTGGTTCATAGGCGTCAGCTCGATAAGTTGTGATTTCAACGGTCTGATCGCCAAACTTGGCGCCGATGGTTCCAAAAGCTTTGCCGATGTCCCAAAGGCCATCGGTGTGACCTTTTAAAATCTTGAGCGTTTCTTCAGGTCGAGCATTTGTGGTGAAATCGAGGTCATAAGACTCTCTGCCTAAAAAAGCGTCACGCACCGGCCCGCCAACCAGCGCAAGCTCAAAACCGGCATCAGCAAACCAACTGCCGAGCTTCATGAAAAGGTCGGAGTTTGTGGTTTGCTCAAGATTCTTTAGAGCATCGGCAAGGTTAGGCATCGCCTTTTAGTGTGCCACAGCTGAGAAAGTCTCGCTCGGCTTGCCCAACAGCGTAAAGTTTTCTTTATGTCACAGCACACTGGTCGTCGACCACTTACCCGAGTTGAAGAAACATCAGCTGGAGGTTTTGTGCTTGCAGCCGATGGGTCAAATCGGGTTGCTTTGATTGGCCGTTTGGGTCGTTCTGGTCGCATCGACTGGTGTGTGCCCAAAGGGCATCCTGAAAATGAAGAAAACTACACCGAGGCTGCTATTCGCGAAATCGCTGAAGAAACCGGTCTTGAGGCTGAAATCATTGAACTGCTTGGTGATATTCACTACGAGTTCACGGCTGGCGACAAGTTGATTTCAAAAACTGTGATTCACTACCTGATGCGACAAACTGGTGGCTTTTTGACTGTCGAGAATGATCCGCAGCATGAGGCTGTCGAGGCGGCCTGGTTTGCTGTTGATGATTTGACTACGATTTTGTCGCACGACAACGAAAAGCGCATGGCGCGTGGCGTTCAAGAGTGGGTTCAAAGAAATTTATGAGTTCTAAAGTGAGTTTTTGGCGGTGGGCGTTGGGGTGCGCCACTGCCTTAGCCTTGGCTTTTTCACCTCTTGTGTCAGCTCAAACGGCTTCGGCGCAGGTTCGGCCTGCTGGTGTCAAAATCACCACCCAACCCGGGTCGGCCTCAAAGATTTTTAGTGGTGACTGGCAATCACGAAAGAAAAAGAAACGCCACCAGGCCACCATCGCCAACCCTGACGTTTTGCCGCAACCTTTGATCAAAATCATTCCCGGGTCAACCATCAACCTGCTTTCGCGATCTTCAAAACTGCCAATCGCAATCAACAACGGTTATGACACTCAGGTTCGAGTTCGGGTTCGAGTGCAGGCTAGCAACCTTAAAGTGCTGATTCCAGCCATCGTTGAGGTAACTGTTCCTGCTAACACAACCGTTACGGCCAAAGTTCCAGTGAATGCGATTGCCGATGGCAAAGTGGTTTTGCACGCGACGCTTGAGAGTTTTTCGGGGCTTCGACTCACTGTTCCGGTTGATATTCAAATGACAGTTATTTTGGGTGTTGAAGACACCGTTATTTATGGATTCTTGGCCTTTGTAACTTTGCTTGCGGCATTTGGTGTTTTTAGAACCATTCGAAAGCGCCGGCTTGAAGCTAAAAGCGAAAAGGGGCAAACCGAATGAGCGTTGCTAAAAATTCGCTAATCATGGCTAGCGGCACGATTTTATCGAGAATTTTGGGCTTCGTTCGCGCCGTAATGCTGGCCGGTGTTATCGGTGTTACCACTAACGCTGCTGACGCTTTTGGTGTGGCCAACCAGTTGCCAAACAACGTTTATGCCATCATCGTCGGCGGTGTGCTAAATGCGGTTCTGGTGCCCCAAATCGTGCGTTCAAAATCGCACGCTGACGGGGGCAAAGGCTATATCGACCGTTTGCTAACTTTGGCAATTTTGGTGTTTGGCGTTGTGACTCTGGTGGCAACTGTTTCAGCGCCGATTCTGATTCACATTTATACCCACGGATGGAGTCAGCAGCAGTTAGCTCTTGCAACGGCTTTCGCCTATTGGTGTTTGCCACAGCTGTTTTTTTATGGCCTTTATTCGATGCTCGGCGAGGTTTTGAACGCGCGCAGCGCTTTCGGCCCTTATATGTGGGCACCTGTTGTGAACAATGTGGTCTCGATTGCGGGTCTCGGTGCTTATATTTGGCTGTTTGGCGTTGATCCGACCGGCAAACAAAATATCACTGACTGGAGCAGCCAACAGGTTACTTTGCTGGCGATTTCAGCAACTTTGGGGGTAGCGGCCCAAGCCCTAATTTTGTTCGTAAGTTGGCGTCGAATCGGTCTGCATTACAAACCAAACTTCAAGTTTCGAGGTTTTGGTTTGCGGCCTGCTCTTAAGGCAGCCACCTGGACCCTCGGAATGGTGTTGATCACCCAGATTGGTGGGTTAGTTCAAACTGCGGTGGCTTCAATTACGGTTTCACATCGCGTGGGTAACCAGGTGGGTGTTGCATCGATTGCTGCAATGTCAATCGCCTGGCTGATTTTTATGTTGCCGCATTCAGTTGCAACGGTGTCGATTGCAACTGCGTATTTCACCAAAATCAGCACGCACGCTCATGAGGGTCGCCTCGACCTTGTCAAAGCTGACCTGGTTACTGGGCTGCGGCTGATTTCGGTGATCAGCGTTCTTTCAACGGCGGTGCTGATGGTCTTGGCTTTTCCGTTTTCAAGAGTTTTTGTGGGCGAATTCGACGGAATGATAGCTCTCGGCCTGGTGGTTATGGCGTTTGTTATTGGTCTTGTGCCGTTCAGTTTCGTGTTCATGATGCAAAAAGCGTTCTATGCGCTCGAAGATACCAAGTCGCCATTTTGGTTCACCGTTGGCCAGACCTTGCTTTACATCGTGGGCGCTTTAGTAATGGGCGCCACATTGCCTTTGGCTTGGCTGGTTGCTGGGCTAGCGCTTTTGATGAGCGTGACGGTGCTAATTCAGGCTCGCGCCGCCTATGTCTTGCTGGGGCGTCGCATCGGCAGTCTTAAAGAGTTCAAGATCACATCACTAAACACCAGAGCGGTAATAGCGGGTATTGTTTCAAGCGCCGCCGGTTTCGGTGTTTTGCAGCTCTTTGGCGGAATCCATGCGGGCAGTTTTGCCGTTGCAACGGTGCTCAGCGCGCTGATCGCTTGCTCTGGGGTAGCCGTTGTTATGGTTTTGGTTTATCTGTTGATGCTGACTTTGCTGAAGGTAGAAGAAGCCAAATCAGCGATTGCGACGGCTAGGGGAATACTGCGCCGATAAAATGGGCTGAGTATCATGCAGAAGCCATTTTCTCAGGAGTTTTCAGTGCGCGAAGTTATCATCATTGGTTCAGGCCCAGCGGGTTACACCGCAGCCATCTACACCGCGCGCGCTGGCCTTAGGCCGCTTTTGATTGCCAGCTCAGTCGAAGCTGGCGGCGAGCTTATGAAAACCACTGAAGTCGAAAACTTTCCAGGTTTTCCTGAAGGCCTTCAGGGGCCAGAACTGATGGCCAACCTGCAGGCACAAGCCGAACGCTTTGGCACCGAAGTTTTGCTCGATGATGTAATCGAAGTTGATCTAAAAGGCGACGTGAAGATTGTCAAAACCGGCGGCGGCGAAACTTTTGAAGCGAAGACAGTTATTTTGAGCACAGGCGCTGCCTATCGTGAGCTAGGTTTGGCTCGCGAAAAAGAGCTAAGTGGCCACGGAGTCTCTTGGTGTGCCACCTGCGATGGCTTTTTCTTCAGAGAACGCACTATTGCCGTTGTTGGCGGTGGCGATTCAGCGATGGAAGAAGCTACGTTCTTGACCCGCTTTGCAGCAAAGGTTTATCTCATTCACCGTCGTGACTCGTTCAAGGCGTCGAAAATCATGGTTGAGCGTGCTCTTAACAACCCAAAAATCGAAGTTGTCTACAACAGCGAAGTTGCTCAGCTGCACGGCGAGGCAAAACTAACTGGAGTGCAGCTTCGTAACACGGTTGATGGCACAACCAGCGACCTTGAGCTCGACGGGCTCTTCATTGCCATCGGTAATGACCCGCGTGTTTGGTTGGTCGAGAACCAGGTCGAACTAACCGCCGAGAAGTTCATCAAGGTTGAAGGTCGCAGCTCAAGAACCAACATTGCAGGTGTTTTTGCTGCCGGCGACGTAATCGACCCAACCTATCGTCAAGCGATCACCGCAGCTGGTTCTGGCTGTGTCGCAGCGCTCGATGCCGAACATTACCTGCAATCGCACTAACTTTAAATCGAAGCCACAATCAGAGGAGCTACCATGGCAGCCAAAAATGTAACCACAGCATCGTTTCAGGCCGATGTTCTAAGCAATAGCAAGCCAGTTTTGGTCGACTTTTGGGCTGAATGGTGTGGCCCTTGCCGCCAAGTGGCGCCTGTGCTTGACGCGATTGCGGCTGAATATGCCGGCAAAATCGAAATCGTCAAAGTCAACGTCGACGAAGAGCCTGCGTTGGCTCAGCAATACGGCATCGTCTCGATTCCGGCACTTCAGGTTTTCAAAGGCGGCGAACTGGTAAAACAGATGGTTGGCGCTAAGCCAAAACCAGTTTTGGTCGCTGAGCTAAGCGAGTTTTTGGCCTAAAAAGCGCTTTGCGTCGGTTCATTCGAGCCAGCGCTACTTGTTTCACGTGAAACCGCACGCACCTCGCTGATCTGGCAGGTAACGTGCGGTTTTGCTCTTAAGTGTGCATCGCAGTGGCGTTTTTATTAAGCTTGAATGAAAATGCCCAAGGGTTTCACGCAAAAACCCTTGAATCGCGGGAGCAACCATGACACAAGAGCAGCAGCAAGGTTTGAATCTAGACCAATGGCTAGGTGCTTATGCTGCGCGCGCTAACACTTTGTCGGTTTCAGAAGTACGAGCGCTTTTTGCTGTGGTTAGTCGCCCCGAGGTCGTCTCGCTTGCTGGCGGCATGCCTTATGTTTCAGCATTGCCAAAAGAACTCTTGAGCCAAAGCTATGAAACACTAATGGCCAGCCGAGGCGACATCGCGCTGCAATACGGCAGTGGTCAAGGTGACCCGGTGCTGCGCGATCAGATTCGTGAACTAATGGCACTCGAAGGCATTAGCAGCAGCGTCGAAGACCTAGTTATCACCACGGGTTCTCAACATGGCCTCGACCTGCTATCGGGTTTGTTCCTTGATGAGGGCGACGTAGTTCTCGCAGAGGCGCCTAGTTATGTGGGCGCAATCGGTATTTTCAGGCATTACGAGGCCCACATTGAGCACGTATTCACCGACGACGATGGCATGTCACCCGAAGCTTTGCAAGAAAGCATCGACAAAATGCTCGCTGAGGGTCGAAAAATCAAATTTTTGTACCTTGTTCCTAACTTTGGCAATCCTTCTGGTGTCACGCTAAGCGAACCCCGTCGCCACAAGATACTTGAAATTTGCCGTCGCCACCACATTTTGGTCATCGAAGATAATCCTTATGGATTGTTGTATTTCGATGAAAAGCCGCCAATGGCACTTAGGTCTTATAACGAAGACGGTGTGATTTATTTGGGTAGCTTCTCTAAGATTCTTGCGCCGGGTTTTCGCGTTGGTTATGTTCTGGCGCCACCTGCAATTCGCGACAAAATGGTTCTTGCCAATGAATCTGCACTGCTTTGCCCAAGTTCGTTCAGCCAAATGATGATTAGCGAATATTTGGCGACGGCAGACTGGCAAAAACAAATCGATACGTTTCGAGGCGTCTATCGCGATCGCCGAGATGCCGCGTTGCAGGCGATGCAAGAGCATCTGCCAGGCGTGCGCACCACAAAACCAAATGGTGGTTTCTATTTGTGGCTCACTTTGCCTCAGGGCATCGACTCTAAGGCCATGCTGCCATTGGCTGTAAAAGAACTCGTTGCATACACCCCAGGAACAGCGTTTTTTGGTGACGGCACAGGTCAAAGCAACCTAAGAATCAGTTACAGCTACCCAACGCCAGATAACATCAAAATAGGCATCAAGCGTTTGGCCACGGTTATCAACCTTCAAACCGAGCTGCTTGAAACCTTTGGGCACAAAGGAGCAGAACGATGATTCCTAAGCAGCACACCTCTGACAAGCTGGTAATTCAGGTTTTGGCTGGTGGAATCTCGCACGAACGCGACATATCGCTCAAATCTGCCCGTCGCGTGGCTGATGCCCTCGCCGAGCAGGGCGCTACGGTCATTATTCGCGAGCCAGACGCACATTTGCTCGAAAACATCGAAACAGACCGCCCAGACGTCATCTGGCCCGTTTTGCATGGTGCTACGGGTGAAGACGGCGCGCTTCGTGATATCTTGGCGCTGAGCGGTGTGCCTTTTGTTGGGGCAAGTGCAGAAGCTGCACGTTTGGCCTGGGACAAATCAATTGCGAAAACGCTGGTTTCACGCATTGGCATTCAAACTCCGGTTTCAGTAACCCTTCCTAAAGAGGCTTTCAAAGAGTTAAATGCTGACGCTGTTTTAAAAATAGTTTCTAGTTCTCTGGCTCTTCCGGTTGTAGTCAAACCCGCTCGCAGCGGCTCAGCTCAAGGTGTAACTGTAGTTCGGCAGCTTGAAGAGCTCGCGAAAGCGATGATCGATGCTTACGTGTATTGCGACGTCGCAATCATCGAAAAATTTGTTGAAGGCAAAGAGCTTGCAGTTTCAGTAATCGACTTAGGCGCTGGAGCAATCGCGCTACCTTCGGTCGAAATTGAGCCGATAGCTGGTCGTTTTGGCTTCGAAGAGCGCTACACAGCGGGTGAAACCAACTACTACGTGCCCGCAAGACTTTCAACCGCGCTAGCCGAGCGGGTTGCCCGCACCGCTATCGAAGCGCACGAGCTGCTGGGCCTGCGCCACATGTCGCGTGTTGATGTGATCGTCGACGAAAGCGAAACGATTTGGTTCCTAGAAGCCAACGTGCAGCCAGGTTTAACCGAAACCTCGTTGCTGCCTCTGTCAATTCTTGCGGCCCACCAAACCCTTGGCGAAACCTATTACTCGTTAGCAGTGGCCGCGCACCGCGGTCGCGGTTAGTTCTCGCCTGCCTCAGACTGACCCATTTCGGCCAAGATGCGCTTTAGATCGACCAGGTTAGCAAAATCAATAATGATGTGCCCCTTGGCTTTTGCAATTTGAATTTTCACCGGTGTGTTCAAAGAATCTGAAAGTTTCTCAGCCATCGACTTGAATAAGTCTTGACGTGACCCCTGCTTGACCGTGACTTTTTTGCTCTTTGAGGGCTTGTCAATGGCAACCAGCTCTTCTAGAGCACGAACCGAGAGGCCCTCGCTAATCGCTTTGTTTGCAAGATATTCCATACGGTCGGTATCAACGCTCAAAACAGCCCGAGCGTGACCGGCCGAAAGCACTCCGGCGGCAACCTTGCGCTGCACCGATACCGGCAACTTGAGCAGGCGAATCGTGTTTGTGATGAGTGGTCGTGAGCGACCGATGCGAGTTGCTAGCTCATCTTGCGTGATGCCAAAGTCGTCAAGCAGTTGTTGATAGGCGCTGGCTTCTTCAAGCGGATTAAGTTGGCTGCGGTGAAGGTTTTCGAGCAAGGCGTCACGCAACATGTTTTCATCTGCAGTTTCGCGAATAACTGCGGGAATCTTTGCTAACCCGGCTTCTTTCGAAGCCCGAAGTCGACGCTCGCCCATGATCAACTCATAGGTCTGCTTGCCATTCTGCTCGCCAAGTGAGCGCACCACGATTGGTTGCAGAACACCGATTTCACGCACCGAGTGCACCAATTCGGCAAAAGCCTCTGGTTCAAACACTGAACGCGGCTGTTTGGCGTTGGGAACAATCGAGTTGATGTCTAAATGCCCGAAACGCGCACCTGGCACTTCGATTAGGCCTTCTGAGCCTGAAGCCTGCGGGTTATCTGAGCTATTGAAGAACGCGTCTATTGGGCGTTCACCGGGCGCAGTCGAAGTTGGAATGAGCGCACCGATTCCGCGGCCTAGGCCGCCTTTTTTCTCAGCCATTATGGGCTCCCTTATTTGCCATTTCGATTGCAGCTTCAAGATATGCGATTGCACCTGAAGAACTCTTGTCGTAGGTCATGATTGTCTCGCCAAAGCTCGGTGCTTCAGAAACTCTAACTGCGCGCGGAATCACTGCGTCAAGCACCTCGTTGGCGAAGTGCTTTCGAACTTCATCAGCCACTTGCCCAGCAAGCTTGGTGCGCGCATCAAACATTGTTAGCAATATAGTGCTGACTCGCAGCTTAGGGTTCAGGTTCGATTTGATTCTGTCGATAGTTTCCAGCAGCTGTTGAAGACCTTCGAGGGCGTAGTACTCACATTGAATCGGTATTAGCACCTCGTTAGCGGCAACGAAGGCGTTCACTGTCAACAAACCCAAGCTTGGCGGGCAATCGATAAAAATGTAGTCTGGCCGCTTATCTGCCGGCATGGTCGCAAGCATGGTCGATATAGATGCCTCTAGGCGATTTCTGCGTTCTTCGTTACTAAACTCTTCGAAAAGTGTGATGTCGGCACCAGCTAGGTCGATAGTGGCCGGCAGGCAATAGAGGCTCTCAAAAGTCGAACTTCTTTGAATCAGGTTGATCATGGGCACATCGTCAACCAGCACTTCAAAAGTGCCTTTCACGCCTTTTTGGTGTTGCACGCCCAAGGCTGTAGACGCATTGCCCTGAGGGTCGAGGTCAATAACCAGAACTTTGAGACCTTTGCTGGCCAGCGCCGCAGCGAGGTTGACAGACGAAGTGGTCTTGCCCACGCCACCTTTTTGATTCGAAACAGTAAAAATGCGAGTCTTGGCCGGCTTTAGAACGGTTGCGGCCCTAGCCGCCGCCAGGCGACGGGTGTTATCGGTTAGCTCTTGCGCTAAAGGGGTTTCAGACATCTGGTTATCCAATTGTTTCACGTGAAACATTGACGGTGGTTTCAAAAGAATTCTGCAACCAACCGGTGGGTTCAGCGCTAACCTCAAGCCGGTTGTTCGGGTAACCAAGGCCAGAAGTTACCGTTTTAGGGGTACTAGCTGATACGTCTGATTGTGATTGCATTTCGACTCTCTAAAGCGCGGGGCGTTCTAGACAAGCTTAACGACAACAACACGTGTTGGTTCCTCAAGAATCGACTGCCCTGTGAACAAAATCTCAAAAGAAGCCAACTTAAGTTTCTTTACAAGTGGTTTTGATTCATCGATTTCAGATTGGGCTCTTTCGCCTTTGAGAGCAACCAGTCGACCACCGGGCCGAATCAGATCAACTGTCATGCGCAACAGCTTGGGCAATGCTGACACCGCTCGAGCCGTGACCACGTCAAAGTCAGCACGACCGACCTCTTCAGCTCGGGCGCGAAGCACGTCAACGTTTGATAGCTCGAGAATGTCCACTTGTTTTTGCAGCCAGTTTGCGCGGCGTTCCATTGGTTCAATCAAAACGAAGTGCACATCAGGTCGCGCAATCGCCATTGGAATTCCAGGCAGCCCGGCACCAGACCCAACATCGGCGACTGACTCCCCCGGCTTGAGCACTTCAGCCACTACAGCAGAGTTAAGAATGTGCCGGCTCCACAGCTTTGGAAGCTCCCTTGGGCCAAGCAAGCCGAGTTGATCGCTGTCTTCAACTAATGCTTCGGCATATGCCAATGCCTTGCCTAAACGTTCCCCAAAAATCCCTAAAGCCTGGTGCGGAACTGCTTCAACCTCAAAGTCGGGCTCTGATTGCGGCACTAGATCATCCAAAATGTTTCACGTGAAACATTAGGCCTGTGGTTTGACCACAATGTGCCGGTCGCGACCCTCGCCCTCAGATTCAGACACTAGGCCTGCGTCTGAAACTAGGTCGTGAATGATTTTGCGCTCATATGACGACATCGGCTTTAGCGCAAAGGCTTCGCCAGAGGCTGTTACCTTGTCGATAGCCCGCTGGGCAACCTTCGCAAGTTCATTTACTCGCGCTTGGCGTGAACCGCCGACATCTAAAATCAAACGACTAAAGGCATTGGTCTTTGCCTGAACCGCTAGGCGAGTCAACTCTTGCAAAGCCTCGACGGTTTCGGGTTCAGAAATGACTCTAAGGTTGCTGTTGGCGCCGGCTGTAACCTCAAGATAGGCGCGGCCACCGCGCACATCGATGTCGATGTCACCGTCAAGATCGAAAATATCTAGCAGCTCTTCTAGATAGTCGGCAGCGATGTCGCCCTCTTCTTCTAGGGCTTTTGCCGACTTGTTCTGCTGAGCACCCTCGGTGCCTTCAGCCGAAGCCTCGTCTACTTCAGCATCTGTTTGAACTTCTGCTGACTGTGTCTCAACCAAAACTTCGTCTTGGGCCACTTCGTTCTTGATTTCGCTCATTTATAAGGTCCTTGATGTCTCTAGTTATTAGGGTTTTTTCTTAGCGCGGGTCTTTGACACCGGCTGAACTCTTTGCTGTTTTGCAGGCTCGGGCAGCTCTTCGATTTGCTCAACGGTCAGGGGTTTGCCCTTCTTGGCAAGTCTGGCCTCACGTGCCGCGTGCGCCTCTGAGCCAGGGGTTGGCATGTTGCGAATCACAATGAACTGCTGGCCCATGGTCCAAAAGTTTGATGCGAGCCAGTACCACATGACACCAAGCGGAAAAGCAAAGCTAGATACCGCGAAGATCAAAGGGAACACGTAAAGCATGATTTTCTGAGTCTGCGCATATTGCGAGTTCATAGCAGCCGGGTTCTGGTTCTTCGACATAATCTGGCGTTGCGTGATGAACTGTGACGCTGTCATCAGAACGATCATCACAGCGGCCATAATCTTGGCGTTGGTGTTGCCATTAAAGTTGGTCGAAAGCTCAGCGCCCAAAAAGTTTGCGTGTGCAAATGACTGAGCTAAGTCGGTGGTCAAAAGGCCCACACCGGGGTGCGACTTCTGGGCTTCGTTTAGCACAACAAAGAGTCCACCAAAAATAGGCATCTGCAACAACAGAGGCATGCAAGAGCTAAGTGGGTTTGCTTTGTACTTCTTGTAAAGCTCCATTTGCTCGGCAGCGAACTTCTGACGACTGTCTGGGTCAGTCTTGCCTTTGTATTTCTTTTGAAGCGCCTGCAGCTCTGGTTGCATGACCAACATGTTTCGCTGACTCTTGATCTGACGCACAAACACCGGAATCATAGCCGAACGCACAACCACGACTAGGCCGATGATTGAGAGAATCCAAGTCAAACCGGCGTTGCCATCGAAACCGATCGCCGAAAACAGTGCATGCCAAAACACCAGAATGGCTTCAATTGCCCACTTGATGGGCCACAAAATATCGGGCATTAGATACCTTTCACTAACTTTGGCTCCGCAAAGCCAAAACGATTGATTTGAAACCAGGTGTTACGCAGGCGAACATTGTCAACGCCGCCGTGGCTAAAAGGGTTGCAGCGCAGAATTCGCCACAGGGCAAGAAAAGAGCCCACTACCAATCCTCGCTGTTGCACTTGACCTAGGCCATAGGCAGAACAACTCGGGTGGTAACGACAAACATCACCATAGAGCGGCGAAATCACTTTTCGATAAGCAGAGATCAAGGCAACGCCAAGATTTCTAGGCGTCAGAGCTGCCCATTGCGCCATAGTTGCCAAGTTCATCGGGCCTGCTTTGCGCTGAGCATAGAAAAAGCTTTTGCCAGGTCGTTATAGATTTCGGCCGAGTCGGCCGAAGCTGAAGCAGGCAGGCACCTGGCTACGAACCAGAAAGTTGGGTGATCAGAGACGCTTTGCAGCAAAAGCCTGCTTTGCGCTCTAAGGCGACGTTTCACAGTGTTGCGCACAACGGCTCCGCCAACCATTTTTGACACGACAAAGCCAAAACGGGATGCCCCTAGGGTTACATCCCGCTTATAAAAAAATACGAAGTTCTTCGTTGACATTCGTTCGCCAGTGTTCATTACCATTCGAAACTCCGAAGGTTTCAGAATGCGGTTAGCGCGAGCCAGCATTGGTCGCGATTGCTACTGGTTAGGCTGACAGCTCTGAGCGACCCTTGCGGCGGCGTGCAGCCAAAATGGCGCGGCCGGCACGAGTCGACATGCGAAGACGAAAACCGTGGGTCTTGGCGCGACGACGGTTGTTTGGTTGAAAGGTGCGCTTGGTCATGGGTGTTCACTCCAAAAATTTGTGTGTTTAGAACTCAGGTGAAGCCGCTGATCTGTCAAGATCGCGATGCGCTCGGCAGTTCTTGTGCAGAGCAACCTGTTAAACCTACGCCCTTAATACCCACTTGGTCAAGTCTGACTCGCAAATCTTGCGTGATTGTCGCACGAGTTTTTCAAATCGTTAATTTCGACACGCTGCTAAAATTTGCAATTGTGCATAACTTTTAGTTTGAATCATTACCTTGACTTGAATTGCCGGTCAGCACTTAGCCTCAATCCGGTAGTTATGCACAGGCTATCCACAAGTGTATAACTTGTGCAAAACTGGCATAAATCAAACTTTTTAAACAACCTAAGGTGATTGAATGAGCGGCGAAATCGATGTGCACTCTCTGTGGCACGATCTAGTCAACCGCCTGGGCAACGATGACCGAATGACCCCTTCAAACATGGGGTTCTTGTCTCTGGTGGTTCCTAAGGGAATCATCGAGCAAACCCTATATCTAGAGGTGCCCAACGAGTTCACCAGAACCATGCTTGACCAAAGCATGCGGCCGCTTATTACAGAGCACATGAATAGCAGTGACGACGACAGGCACCCAACCAACTTCGCAACTGTCATCAACCCAGAAATTCAGTCGAGCCTGGCACTCAACATAACCGAGTCAACGACGCCTGCTGAGCCGCCTTCTGCTGAGAGTCAGCGAAACCAGGTCGAGTCTTATGGTCGCGCTGATCGCTCTAAAACTGCTGGTGGTTTCGACACCAGACTTAACCCTCGGTACACCTTCGATAACTTCGTCACCGGCGGTTCAAACCGTTTCGCTCATGCGGCCGCATTTGCGGTTGCTGAATCGCCGGCCAAGGCATATAACCCGCTCTTTATTTATGGATCATCGGGTCTTGGCAAAACCCACCTGCTACACGCGATTGGTCACTATGCCATCTCGATGTATCCAAGAATTAAAGTTCGTTACGTTTCGAGCGAAGAGTTCACCAACGACTTCATTAACTCGATTCAGACCAACTCCCAAAAAGAGTTCCAGTCACGCTACCGCGAAATAGACATTCTTCTTATCGATGACATTCAGTTCTTGCAGGGTAAAGATCAAACCCAAGAGGCGTTTTTTCAGACATTCAATGCTTTGCACGAGCACAACAAGCAGCTGGTGATCACAAGTGATAAGCAACCGAGCGACCTAAACGGCTTCGAAGTTCGAATGGTTTCAAGGTTTGAGTGGGGTCTAAAGACAGACATTCAGGCGCCAGAACTTGAAACCCGCATCGCTATTCTGCGCAAGAAGGCAGAGAACGAAAAAGTCAGAATTGATCAAGAGATTCTTGAATATGTCGCTGCCCGAGTCGCCTCGAATGTGCGCGAACTTGAGGGCACTCTGATTCGCCTCATTGCCTATGCAAACTTGAACCGCCACAGCGTAGACATGGCAACAGCAAAAACTGTTCTCAAAGATTTAGTGCCGCTCGGCGAGTCAAAAATAACCACGCCGGCTCAAATCAACGAAGCGGTTTGTCGCTATTACCAACTAACCAAAGAAGATATCAACGGATCATCTCGCATTAAGGCAATAGCCATGGCAAGGCAGATTGCTATGTATCTCTGCCGCGAAATGACCGACCTTTCACTGCCGAAGATTGGCGAACTCTTTGGTCGCGACCACACCACTGTGATGTACGCATGCAAAAAAGTCTCAGAAATGATGCGCGAACGACACTACGTCTATAACCAGGTCACTGAAATTATTGACCGAATCAAAGGTCAACAGCAGTAATCCTGCATCAAATAACTAAAATCTTTCAGAAATTTTTAAATAATTTAATTATTAACACTGTTGATAACACTGTGCATAACTGTTTATAACTGGCGCATTCCATATGAACAAGCGGGTTCGGGCGTGGGAACTCAAAATTCATTTACACAGGGCCTTGAGTTATACACAGGTTTATGCACATCTGTGTATACAAGTAACAACCATGTAGTTCCCTTTTATTTAGCTACAACTAGATAGTTATAAACAATTTGCACAGACCCTATTACTTCAATTAAATAAATATCTCTTTAAATAAAAACAACAAACTGCACTGATCGCAGGCAAGTCAAACGGTTGCTCACTAAATGCTTTTTGTGTGCAGAAAACCCTGATGATTTATGTCAGTATTAAGAACCATTAGAAAGACAGGCAAGCTTTTGAAGTTTCAAGTAAACAAAGACGTACTGAGCGACGCGGTGTCATTCGCTGTTCGCCTGCTTGCACAGCGACCAACGCAAGCTATCTATGGCGGCATTCGCATCGACGCAGATGCCAACGCTATTCAGTTCTCGGTTTTCGACTATGAGGTTTCTGCACGCATCGAGATCGTGGCCAAGGTTGACGAACCTGGTTCGATTCTGGTTTCTGGCCGAATGCTTTCAGAAATCGCCAACAAACTGCCTAATGCACCCGTTCAATTTGAAATTAATGGCACCAAGGTTGAAGTCAGCTGTGGCGGCTCTAAGTTCTCATTGGCAACTATGGATGTAAACAAGTTTCCGGTGCTACCCGAGATTCCAAGCATCACCGGAACAATCTCAGCTGAAGATTTTGCCACTGCCGTTCAACAAGTTGCCGTGGCTGCTGCTAAAGACAACCCAACACCAACCATCACCGGTGTCTACATTCAAGCCAACAAAGCTGAGTTCTCGCTATCAGCCACCGACCGTTACCGAATCGCTCAGCAAGAGATAGCTTGGTCTGCCGACATCGACGAAGAAGCCACCGCGCTTGTTCCGGCTAAGACGCTTCTAGAGGTGGCTAAAACTTTTGGCAACCAAGGTGATGTTTCGATTTCTATCGCTAAGAACAATGAACGCGAAATGATTGCCTTCAAAGCTAAGAACCGATCGGTTACGGCCCAGCTAATCAAAGGCAGTTTTCCGGCAGTCAAGCAGTTGTTCCCAAGCGAGGTTGACCACTTTGCAATCGTTTCGACTCAAGACCTACTAGATTCCACTAGACGCGTCGGCCTAGTGCTTGAACACCGAGACGGATCAATCGGTTACACGTTCAAAGAAGGTGAACTGGTGCTAGACGGCTTTGGCCACGAAACCAGCGCGTCAGAGTCGGTCAACATTGAACTGACAGGCGATGAAGTCACAGTTGCACTTAGACCGGCACTCTTGATTGATGGCCTCGCGGGCATCAACACCGAATACGTCAAAATCGGCTTCACTAAGAGCGCAAACCCAGGCAAACCAGGGCCAATTCTCTTAACAAACCACGCAGCTAAAGAAAAGACTGTCAACGACGGATACCGCTATTTGTTGCAGCCTTACCCTCAAATCGCCAAACGCGCTGAATAGAGTGACTGAGCGTGTATTTAAAACACCTCAGCCTAACTAAGTTCAGAAACTACCAAACCGCAGACGTTGTTTTTGAACCCGGCATAAACCTTTTGGTTGGCAGCAACGGCCAGGGCAAGACCAACCTAGTCGAAGCGATCAGGTATCTGTCTATTTTGCGCTCTCATCGGGTCGCGGGCTACCTGCCAATGATCAACGAAAACTCAACATCGGCGCTGATTAGGGCCATAGCAGTGGTTGATCAGCGTGATGCTCTGTTAGAAGTTGAACTTCATCGAAGCGCCGCTAATCGGGCCCGACTGAACAAGGGTGAACTACCAAAGCTTCGAGACATTTTGGGGTTTGTGAACAGTGTTATCTTCGCCCCAGAAGATCTAGACATTGTGAAGCGCGACCCTAGCAATCGCCGCGACTTCGTTGACGAGCTGGTTGTTCAAGTTTGGCCAAGATTCGCCGGGGTCTTTAGTGACTACGACAGGGTTTTAAAACAACGCAACAGCCTGCTCAAGAGCGCCAGACAAACTAAAACCACCGGTTCAGCTTTGGCAACTCTAGATGCGTGGGATTCCAGCTTGGTTAAATACGGCAGCGAAATCATCGAAGCTCGTCTTGACCTAATAAGTCGACTCACGCCTCACGTTGTGCAGGCCTACAGGTCGATCGCCAGCTCAAATAGCCAACCTTCGATAGATGTAAAGTCTTCTATTTTGGGCGAGAGCGTGCGCGGCTTCTTTGATGAAGAGCCTGATGGCGCCGAGTCAATGGAATCTGTTGTGGGGCTCTCGAGAGCTGAGCTTGAAGAAAAGTTTCACGTGAAACTAGCTCAAATTAGACCGAAAGAACTTGAGCGGGGGCTCACCCTGATTGGCCCGCAGCGCGACGATTTGCTGTTCAAACTGGGTAGTTTGCCAGTCAAGGGTTATGCGAGCCACGGTGAAAGCTGGTCGTTTGCTTTGGCGCTGCGACTAGCCTCGGTTGATTTGCTAAGGGCCGAAACCAAAACCGGCGACCCAATTCTTATTTTGGATGACGTCTTTGCCGAGCTAGATGCCGAGCGCCGAACTCGACTTGCTGACTTAGTGCTATCAAATGAACAGGTCTTTATTACGGCTGCTGTTGCCGCTGATGTGCCTTCGATTCTCAAAGCCAAGCCCTATTTTGTGGTATCTGGTGAAATTTCTCGAGAGCCCATTGCATCCGCTTCAAATCAGACTCTGATCGCAGGTGATCAGGGTGAGCGATAACGCAAAGCATGACTTTGCGCAGGAGTTTTATTTTGCGATGCGCGCCGCGATTACCGGCCGAGTTGGTCGTGATGCCAGAAAGAGAATTGAGAAAGCCAAAAACAAAAGCACCAAACCGTTTGGGGCCGGTCGCGACCCAAAAACTGCGGCCAGTGGTTTAGACGATGTGTTGAACAGTTTTGGTTGGCAAACCCAAATAGCCCAAGCTGAGCTTTTCGCCAAGTGGGCTGATGTTGTCGGCGACCTAAATGCAGCGAACTCTAACCCAGAAAATTTAAGCCAAGGCATTTTGACGGTTCGGTGCAAATCTACGGCCTGGGCTACTCAGCTGAAACTTATGCAGGCCGAAATTTTGAACCAGGTGAAACAAAAATTCTCAAGTCTTGAGATCGAAAACATAAAATTTATAGGCCCTCAGGCACCGTCCTGGAAGAAAGGTCAGCGATCGGTTCCTGGCCGAGGCCCCAGAGACACCTACGGGTAATCCGTTATGAATGTGCCTTTGTTAAAGCTGCTTTTGGTTTCGATCGAGTGTTGCCTGGCTAAGCAGCGAAATTCGCTGCCACGACGCCAAATTTGCACTATTACAGCTTGCTAACATAACGCCTTAAATGTCGCACCCCAAGGTAGAATTGCACTGTTAGTCAACCCGAATATAAGTCGACTCAAGTGGCCGCATTTCACCGGAACTAACCTGTGTGATTCAAGGAGTATCAACTTAATATGTCTACGCCAGATAACAGCTATGAAGCCGGCAACATTCAGGTTCTCGAAGGCCTTGAGGCCGTTCGCAAACGCCCTGGAATGTACATTGGTTCGACGGGCCCTCGTGGCCTTCACCACCTAGTTTATGAAATCGTCGACAACTCAGTTGACGAAGCTCTCGCAGGCTATTGCGACACGATTCTTGTAACGATTACCAAAGACGGCTGGATTCGCGTGGTCGACAACGGCCGTGGCATTCCAGTTTCGATTCACCCAACCGAAGGCATCTCGACGGTGCAGGTGGTTTTGACAATTTTGCACGCTGGTGGCAAGTTTGGCGGCGGCGGTTACGCTGTTTCTGGCGGCCTTCACGGCGTTGGTGCATCGGTGGTTAACGCTCTCTCAAGCAAGCTCAAAGTGCAGGTCGGCCGCGAGGGTTTCTTGTGGAACCAGTCTTATAAAATCGGTGTTCCTGATGCCCCGCTTGCCAAAGGCGAACCTTCAGATCGCACGGGCACAACCATTGAGTTTCTAGCGAACCCTGAGATTTTCGAAACTGTTGAATACGACTACGAAACTCTTCGCAGCCGGTTTCAACAAATGTGCTTCTTGAACAAGGGTCTTCGCATTTCGCTGAATGACGAGCGCGACGGTCGAAACGATAGCTTCTGCTACGAGCGAGGTTTGCAAGACTACGTCGAATATTTGAACGAAGTTAAAAAAGTCGAATCGATTAACGACGAGATTATTTCGTTTGAATCTGAAACAAACGAGAAAAACCTCGCCCTTGAAGTTGCTATGCAGTGGACAAAAGCTTTTAACGAGAGCGTTCATACCTATGCCAACACAATTAACACTCACGAGGGCGGCACGCACGAAGAAGGCTTTAGGGCTGCTCTAACCACGTTGATCAACAAGTATGCGCGTGAAAAGGGCTTTTTAAAAGAAAAAGACGACAACTTCACCGGCGATGACTGCCGTGAGGGCTTGACTTGTGTGATTTCGGTGAAGCTGAGCGAGCCACAGTTCGAAGGTCAAACTAAGACCAAACTCGGCAACACCGAGGTCAAGTCTTTTGTTCAAAAAGTAGTCAACGAAGAGCTGTCTGACTGGTTCGGCCGCAACCCCTTAGCTGCCAAGCTAATCGTTAGCCGAGTGCAAGAGGCTGCTCGCGTTCGCATTTTGACCCGAAAAGCCCGCGACGGGGCACGACGCAAAGGTTTGCTCGAGTCGAGTGGCATGCCTGGCAAGCTGCGTGACTGCTCAAGCAAAGACCCGGCAAAGTCAGAAATCTTTATTGTTGAGGGTGACTCGGCTGGCGGTTCGGCCATGCGCGGTCGAAACCCAGAGACTCAAGCGATTTTGCCGCTGCGTGGCAAAATTTTGAACGTTGAACGCGCCAACCAAGATCGGGCCTTGCAAAACACTGAGGTTCAGGCGCTCATCACTGCTTTTGGCACCAACTTTAAAGGCGAGTTCGACATCGAGAAGGCTCGCTATCACAAGTGTGTGTTGATGGCCGACGCCGATGTTGATGGTCAGCACATTCGCACGCTATTGCTGACCCTGCTCTATCGCTATATGAAGCCGCTAATTGAGCACGGCTATGTTTATTTGGCACAGCCACCGCTTTACAAGATCAAGTGGTCAAATACAGCACATGAATATGTTTATAGCGATGCTGAAAGAGACGAGCGCTTGGCCGCCGGTGCAGCAGCAGGGCACAAGATTCCTAAAGAAAACTCGATTCAGCGCTACAAGGGTTTGGGCGAGATGGACTACGACGAGCTTTGGGAGACCACCATGGACCCAAATCGTCGCACACTGTTGCAGGTGACCCTCGAAGATGCCATGGAGGCAGACTCGATTTTCTCAACTCTGATGGGTGAAGACGTTGAAGCCCGCCGCACATTTATTCAACAAAACGCTAAGGATGTGCGATTCCTCGACATTTAGTCGAACTTCGCCGCCACTAACCGACATCCTAGAAAGTTTTTGAAATGACTGAAGAACAGAACGAACTTATCGACAAAATCGAGCAGGTCGACCTCAAGGTTGAAATGCAGCGAAGCTACCTCGACTATGCAATGAGCGTAATCGTGGGCCGCGCACTGCCAGACGTGCGCGACGGCCTCAAGCCTGTGCACCGCCGCGTGCTTTATGCAATGTATGACGGTGGATACCGCCCAGACAAGCAATTCTCAAAGTGTTCACGCGTAGTCGGCGACGTTATGGGTCAGTACCACCCGCACGGCGACAGCGCGATCTATGACACCATGGTGCGTTTGGTTCAAGACTGGAACCTGCGCTACCCGCTAATTTCGGGCCAGGGCAACTTTGGGTCGCCAGGCAACGACCCGGCTGCCGCTCCACGTTACACCGAATGTCGAATGGCGCCGCTAGCTCTTGAAATGGTTCGCGACATCGACGAAGAGACCGTTGATTTTCAAGACAACTATGACGGCCGCACCCAAGAGCCAACTGTTTTGCCTAGCCGAATTCCAAACCTTTTGGTCAATGGTTCGATCGGTATCGCCGTGGGAATGGCAACCAACATTCCACCGCACAACCTGCGCGAAGTAGCCTCGGGCGCGTTATGGCACCTAGCTAACCCAGAAGCCAGCCAAGAAGAGCTTCTCGAAGCTTTGATTGAGCGCATCAAGGGCCCAGATTTTCCGACCGGGGCCACTATTTTGGGTCGTCAAGGTATCGAAGAAACTTATCGCACTGGTCGCGGCTCGATTCGTCAACGTGCAATCGTCAACGTTGAAGAGCTGCAGGGCCGCACCTGCCTAGTAGTCACCGAATTGCCTTATCAAGTAAACCCTGACAACCTGGCGCTCAAGATCGCCGACCTCGTAAAAGAAGGTCGACTCGCTGGCATTGCAGACATTCGTGACGAAACCTCTGGTCGCACCGGCCAGCGTTTGGTTATTGTGCTCAAGCGCGATGCGGTTGCCCGCGTAGTGCTGAACAACCTCTATAAGCAGACCCCGCTCGAAGAAAACTTCAGCTCAAACATGCTGGCCCTAGTTGACGGTGTGCCTCGCACCCTCAGCCTCGACGGCTTCATCACTCACTGGGTTACTCACCAAATTGAGATCATCGTTCGCCGCACGCAGTTTCGTCTGCGCAAGGCCGAAGAGCGAGCTCACATTTTGCGCGCCTATCTAAAAGCGCTAGATGCCCTCGATGAAGTTATTGCTCTGATTCGCCGCAGTTCAACTGTTGAAGATGCTCGCGATGGCCTAATCGCACTTCTCGAGATCGACGAACTTCAAGCGCGAGCGATTCTCGCTATGCAGTTGCGCCAGTTGGCCGCCCTAGAACGTCAAAAAATCATCGACGAAGCGACCGAACTCGAAGCAGTGATTGTGGAATACCAAGCAATCATTGGCGACCCAGTTCGTCAGCGCTCAATTGTGAGCGATGAGCTGACCGCAGTGGTGGCAAAACACGGCGACGACCGACGCACCGAAATTCTTGGTGGCATCGACGGCGGAGTAACCACGCTTGACTTGATTCCTGAAGAAGAAATGGTCATCACCGTCACTCGTGGCGGTTACATCAAGCGCACCAAGAGCGACAACTATCGCCAGCAGCACCGCGGCGGCAAAGGCGTGAAGGGCGCCAGCCTGCGCGCCGATGACATCGTCGAGCACTTCTTTGTGACAACAACTCACCACTGGTTGCTTTTCTTTAGCAACAAGGGTCGCGTTTATCGTGCCCGGGCCTACGAAGTTCAAGAGGCCGGTCGCGATGCCAAGGGTCAACACGTAGCCAACCTGCTGGCCATGCAGCCAGATGAGCAGATCGCGCAGATTCTAGATTTGCGCGACTATGAAGCAGCCCCATATTTGGTGCTTGCAACTCGCCAGGGCTTGGTTAAAAAGACTGCCTTGACCGCCTATGACACTCCAAGGACCGGCGGCATCATCGCAATCAAGTTGCGCGAAGAAGACGAGCTTGTCTCAGCACTGCTAGCTACCGAAGAAGACGACCTGCTTTTGGTATCACGCAAAGGCATGTCAATTCGTTTCTCAGCAAGCGACGAATCGCTGCGACCAATGGGTCGCGACACCTCAGGCAACATTGGAATGCACTTTAGAACTGACGATCACCTACTTTCGGCCAGCGTAATCAGCGACGAAGGTTATGTATTTGTGGTTACTGAAGGCGGTTTCGCTAAACGAACCAGCGTTGACCAATACCGCCTTCAAAACCGTGGCGGCATCGGAATCAAGGTAGCCAAGCTTGAAGAGAAGCGCGGCGACCTTGTTGGCGCAATCATCGCAGGTGAAGACGATGAAGTTTTGGTGGTCTTGGCCAGCGGCAAAGTTGTGAGAAGCGCTGTCGCTGAGGTGCCAGCTCGTGGCCGCGACACCATGGGTGTTGTCTTTGCTCGATTTGACGGCGAAGACAGCGTTATTGGTTTCGCAAGAAATACTGAACGCAACCTAGAAACTCAAGGTGAAGTGGCAGAATCATCGTTAGAAGAAGATTCCCAAACATCAGCGAGCACCGTCGACGAACCAAACACAGTTACTGAAGTTGACGAAGCCGTTGAAACCCTTGAAATAGAACCAGATCAGGAGTAACCAGAATGACTGAAAACGAAAAAAGCTCAGCACGTCAAAATGTGAAGCTAGTCAAACTTAAGCTCGTTCGCGTTGATGTTTGGTCTGCAGTGAAGTTTGGATTCTTGCTTCAAGTTGGTTTGGGCATCGCAACCGTTGTTTTGTTCTTCTTATTGTGGCTAGCAGCGAGCCAATCTGGTCTGTTTGGCAGCATCAGCGGGTTTCTAACCACGCTTATCGGCAACGACAACAGTTCAGTTGATGTCGGGTCGCAAATCAGCTTGCCTCGCGTCTTAGGTCTAGGTGGCGGTTTTGCAATCTTCAACATCATCACTGGAACACTGTTAACACTTGTTGGCACACTGATCTTCAACGCGATTGGAAAAGTTGTTGGAGGCATCTCGGTCGGCTTCACCAACAACTAAACTAGGAATTCATTTTCGGTTTGGTTTTCGAGCAAAAAGCGACTAAAGTTGAAAAGGCTCTAAGGGCCTATAGCTCAGGTGGTTAGAGCGCTTCACTGATAATGAAGAGGTCGGAGGTTCAAGTCCTCCTAGGCCCACCGGAATGGCTTCTCTCAAAAAGAGAAACACACCGATCCGGGGAATTAGCTCAATTGGTAGAGCGCCTGCTTTGCAAGCAGGAGGTCAGGGGTTCGATTCCCCTATTCTCCACGAATAGAAAAATGGTCACCCTTCGGGGTGGCCATTTTTGTTTCTCGAACTTAGGTTTGTTTCGCTCCCGTCGGGTCTATCTAGGTGCTCAGTTACCCCGCGGTCTCGCGCCTGCAATACGCTGTCGCGCATCGCTGATCGGCGCTCGCACATAAACTTGAGCCATGAAAACTTGCGTCGTTATAGCCACCTTCAAAGTTAAGCCAGAGTTTCGCGAAGAGGTTCGCTCGTTGCTGCTGACTGAACAACCCGGAGTGTTAACCGAGAACGGTTGCCTCACCTATGCACTACATGATGACGTCAATGGTGACTTGGTGTTTGTTGAATCGTGGCAGACTCGCGATCTTTGGATGATTCACAACGATGCCCCGAGCGTTGCTCGAATCATGGCCGGCACCGAGGGCAAACTAGTTGAACCTGTGAGGGTTCAAGAGCTTTACGTTAGCTAAAACTGTGTTCGCTCTAATTTCTGGCATTGTCACCGGCTTCTCGCTAATCATTGCGATTGGCGCGCAAAATGCCTTTTTGATTCGCCAGGGCCTAACGCGCAAATATTCTGGCATGGTTATTGTGATTGCAAGTGTGGGCGATGCAGTTCTAATCTCTCTGGGCACTTTGGGGTTAGGCGCCCTGGTCACTCATGTTCCCGTGTTTTTAGAAGTGATTCGATGGGTGGGAGTGGCCTACCTGACCTGGTTTGCGGTCGGGGCCCTTCGCAAAGCGTTTGCCAGTGAGCAACTTGCAGTAACGCTCGGTGAGAGTGGATCGCGCAAGAAAGTTGCGTTAACTTTATTGGCGCTGACGTTCTTAAACCCGCACGTCTATATCGACACCGTGCTTCTGCTCGGCAGCATCAGCAGCCAATTTGGCGACAACCGTTGGTGGTTTGCTATCGGCGCCATTACAGCAAACACCATTTGGTTCACGGGCACAGTGTTGGCATCGCGCGCCGCGGCCAAGCTGATGAGCAGGCCGATTTTTTGGCGAATCTTAGATTTGTCTATCGCGGTGGTTATGCTAGCGATAGCAGCGTTGTTGGCGTTTTACCGATTCGCCAACTAACAACTTAACGCTCGAGGGGGACCATTGGCTCTAGGCTGCGTTGCACTATTAGTTTTATTAATTCTCTTATTTGTTGCTCAGACGATGCCCTGGGTTTTGCTTGTAATACCAATCGGGTTCGCTGCGGGAATCATCACCGCAATCGTCAAGGCTCGAAACAACAAGATCGCGTCGATAGATGCTTTCGAACGCCAGGCGCAAGTTGTTGATGAGTTCGCTAACCAAATCGCAAAAGGAACAGGCCTTAGCGCAGCCAACTTCGCCATGAAGCCCAATGAGTTACTCTTGGCATCTCAAGACAACGTGTCACTTCTTGAATGGGTGAGCACCGGTTCAACTTATCAAGGCGGCAGCGCTGGTTTTAGTTTTAGAGTCATGCGAGGCGTCTCTTATAGAGTTGGCAGAAACAGTGGCCAGTTGGTTAAAAACCCACCCGCATTGAAAACCGTTGACGTTGGCACGGTGAATTTCACCACCCAACGAATCACATTTGTGGGGCAGCGCGAAACGCGAGCTTATGATGTTGACAAAATGTTGAGCTTGCAAATTGATCACAACGGGCAAACCGTCATGATTGCGGTTTCGAACCGCCAAAAACCGTCGGCACTGCAAGGTTCTACGTTTGATCTAGTTGGCCCGGGCTTTTTAGTGCAAACCGCTCTAACAGTGCACAACTCAGACGCGCAAACCGCCGCTGCACAGCTGCACGCGAGTGCCAACGAGTTGCGTGCGTCAGCTCAAGCCACGCGGGTCGCGCTAAGGCTAACTAAGTAGCGCCGAGGGTTTAAGCGCGCGAGCTAAGAATGCCGCCAAAATTAGGCAGCCCGCGAGCACCCAAAACATTCCGAGTAACCCAATGGTCTGACCCAAAAGACCGAGCAACGGCGGGCCAACCAAGAAAGCCGTGTAGCCACAGGTAGCAACTAAAGCCACCCTGCGTGCCGAATCGGCACCTTCGCCGGCTGCCGACAGGAACAACGGAAAAGCTAAGGCAACGCCGACACCCCAGGCGGCGGCGGCGATCCAAGCAAAATAAAGTGCACTGCTGCCGAACCAAACCGGCGCAAAAATGATGACGATGATGCCAACGACACCAACCAGAGCGGCTCGACGCAAAACCTTGTGCCGCCCCCAGCGGTCAACGAGGTTGCCACCGAAAAAGCGGGTAATGGTCATCGAACCGACCAAGAACGCATAGCCTAAACCAGCATTTGCTGGCGAAGCCTTATAGTTTTCAACCAGCGACAAAGCCAACCAGTCGTTCGAAGCACCTTCGACCAAGGTGATTGCAAAAATGCCAAGGCCGATCATAAAGAGGCTCGTTTTGAAAAGCAGCCTGAAACTGTTCACGCGCTGAACCGGCTGGGGGTCGTCGCTATTGGCTGATTGCACAGAGCTGTCACCTAACTTGCCGGTGCCCTCGGGCAAGAAGCGATTGGTGAAATACAAAACTATTGCGGCTAAGGGCACCAGCGCCCAAGT